>NZ_JBVHHL010000029.1:0-105254 GCF_055561075.1 Streptomyces sp. NPDC022910 | reverse complement strand
GCTCAACCAACTCGGTTACCAAGTGACCCTCCAAGCAGAAGGAGCTGCCTGACCAGCGACTACGGACACGGGACGGGGGATTTTCGAATCAGGCGGGCAGACCCCACCGGGGAGCCGTCCCGTTCGGCGTGACCGGCGCGATCGTGAGGTCGGGGCGGTCGCCCTTCGCCGTGATGAGCGCCGATTCGCCCTTGCGCAGCGCGATACGAACCGTGCCGTCGTCCACCGTCTCGTACCGCAGCGGCCGCCCTCTGCCGTCCCGCACCTCGATCGCGCCCGCGATGCCGTGCCGTACGACACAGGGCGCGCCCGCCTCGCTGACGAGCCGTACCCAGCGCGTCACCCCAGCGCTGCGGACGGCGGAGAGCAGGAAGGCGCCCTGCGTACGGAAGTCGTGCACCGTCAGATCCGCCCAGGCGGCCGGCAGCGCGGGGAAGACACGGACGATCCCGCCCCAGGACTGGCAGACCATGTCGTGCAGCGACTGGGCCGCCGACAGCGGGGTCTCGATGACCGGGCCCGACTCCTTGTACATGGTGTTGGCCTGGATGAAGCGGGTCATCAGCTCGCCCAGGTACCTCAACGCGTCCTCACCCTTGCCGAGCAGCGCGGACATCGAGGCGGCGCCCGTGAACGTGTAGCCCTGCAGGGCGCCCTCGAAGCCGACCCAGTGCGCCAGCGACCTCTCGATGAGGGCGCGTTCGTCGGAGGTGCGGCCGGTCAGCTCGTACAGCGGGTAGACCGCGAGCAGGTGCGAGTAGTGGCGGTGGGACTTCGCGAACGGGATGTCCGCGCCGATCATGAAGCCGTTCGCGTCGGTGGGATAGGGCGCCCGTCGGGCCAGCACATCCCGCCAGCGCGGCGCCAACTCGTCGTCGATCCCGAGGAGTTGCATCGACTCCAGGAGCGTGCGGCAGCCCCAGGTGAGCAGCATGAGGTCGTAGTTGCAGTCGCGCGTGTCGCCGCCGTACTCCGGTGAGAACGTGGCCGGCAGGTGCAGCTTGCCGTCCGGGCCCGGCTCCAGGAAGTGCAGGTAGTAGTTGATCGCCTTGCGGAGCAGGGGGTAGAGGACGTCGCGGAGGATCGACTCGTCCATGGTGTGGCGGTAGCTGAGCCAGACGTTGTGCAGGGCCCAGGTGAGGTTGCCGACCTCGGGGGTCGGCGGGTCTTGTCCGGGGATGCCGACGCCGTAGCCGGTGAGGGTGCCCGCCGCGCCGTTCACGAGGTGCGGGTCCGTGGTGCGCGGTATGCCGAGCGAGTCGGCGCGGTACTGGGACGCCACCTCCTTGGCCAGGTTGTCCCGGAACTCGCTGAGCGCTCGTGTCACGGCGTCCAGTTCGAGGTGGTTGGAGCCGTGGACGAGCCAGTACTCCAGCTGGACGTTGAGGTTCCACCATGTGTTGGGCCACGGTGTGGACTCCAGCCATGGGCCGCTCGTCGCCATCACGGGCGCATCGCGCCGGGCCGCCGAGGCGACCTTGTAGAGCTGGATCCAGTAGAAGCGCTGCATGCGCGTGTCGGGCAGGGACAGGAAGCTCTTGCGGTAGTACGTGTGCCACCACGCGCGGTGGGTCGCCGCGAGGGCGTCGTACGGGAGCCGGGACCCGTCGCGTACCGCCTTCAACGCCCCGTCCAGGGCGGTGGTCTGCGGGTAGGAGTGCGCGACGTAGGCGTACAGCGTGCGCCGCCCGTCCCGCGCGGTCTCCCGCCAGGCCGTCGCGTGCTGTCCGCCCGACAGCAGGGGCTGTACGGAGGTGAGGACGCCGTCGTGGTCGCCGGACTCGGCGGGCGGGTTGCCCTGGTAGCCGTCGGGGAGGGGTTTGAAGGCGGCGCGCGGGCTGATCGCGTCCGCAGGGTGGAAGACCCAGCGGAAACCGCGTTCGCCCGCGCTCGGTGTTACCTCCACGGCGAGCAGCGAGCGCGAGGTGTGCACCAGGGCGCGGATCGCGAGCATGCCGCGGTCCGTGGTGAGCGTGCCGGTCAGTTCGGCGTCGTGCAGCCCGAGCCGCCAGTCCACGGCGGTGATCGTGCCCACCGGCTCCAGGGTGAAGTACCCGATCGGCAGTCGCGCGAGCCCGAACAGCGAACCGAACTCGGGGCGGTGGTCCTGGACCTCGGAGTGCTGGACGTTGAAGCGGACGGCCTCCGTCTCGCGGGCGGGCTCGGCGTAGATACCCGAACCGAGGAAGCCGTTGCCCAGGTACGGACCCTCGTACCAGGTCGTCGGCATCCGCTGCCAGACGAGGTCGGCGTCGTCGAGGACGGCGCGCCAGGGGTCGCGGGCGCGGTCGGTGCTGTCGCTGCCGTCGGCCGCCGTCGCCTCGGCGGGCAGGCCCCCGGCGAGCAGCGCACCGCCGAGGGCGGATCCGGTGGCGAGGACGGTACGTCTGGACGGACTGGGCACGGCTGCCTCCAGGCGGCTCATTGATTCATCGGAGCTATCCCGCGAAGCAACGTAGAGAAGGCATGCAAGCGCGTCAATGAGCAGGGAGAGATCCGATGTGTTGGAGAGTCGAAGAGCCGTTGTGTCAGCCCCAGATCACCGCCCCCAGCCACGCCCCCGCGATCAGCAGGCAGGTGAACAGCTCGGCGAGCACGCTGGAGCCGCCCGACCGCATCGCCGTGCGCAGCGCGGCCATCGCGTCGCCGTGGCCGCCGAGACGAAGCCGTTCGCAGAGGTAGACACCGACGATGAACCCGGGGATCGCGCCGATCACGGGGAGGAGGAAGAAGCCGAGGAGCGCCCCGGCCCCGGCGTACACGCCCATGCGGGCAGTGGCGCCGCTCGCGCGCAGCCGACGGGGCGGCAGGGCCCAGCGCACCACCTGGGACAGGAGCAGGACGGCCGAGGCCCCCATGAGGACCAGCCACGCCACCGGCTGAGGGTCCTTCAGCGCCCACCACAGGACCGCGGCCCACACCAGCCACGACCCCGGCACCCCGGGCACGAGTACTCCGCACAGGCCGAGCGTGATCACCACACCGACCAGCAGGAGCTCCCAGACTCCCATCTGCCCAGGGTGCCGGAGCGCGGCAGAGGGCGCAGGTCAGTTCCGGGCCACCCAGCCCCGCTCGTACGCGTGCCAGCCCAGCTGCAGCCGGGTCGTGACCCCGGTCAGCTCCATCAGCCGCTTCACCCGGCGCTGTACCGTCCTCAGGCCCAGGTCCAGCTGTTTGGCGACGCTCGCGTCGGTCAGCCCGGCGAGGAGCAGGGACAGGACCTCCAGATCGGTGCTGTCCGGGCCGTCGGGCCGCTGCTCGGTGACGCCGGACGCCCCGAGGCGCAGGGGCAGCGCATCCCGCCACACCGACTCGAACAGACCGGACAACAGCTCCAGCAGCCCGCTCGCGTGCACGACGAGCGCGGCCGGCTCCGCCGTGTGCGAGGTGAGCGGCACCATGGCCAGCGACCGGTCGGCGACCACCAGCTTGGTCGGCACCGCGTCGACGACCCGCACCTGTTCGTCGCGGCCGAGCGCCGCGGTCAGCTCGGTGATGCCGTCGGGCCGATCGAGTACCGCTCGCTCGACCACCACCCGGTAGCGCACCCCGCGGTCGGCAGCCTGCTCCTCAGCGTCGTTCTCCATGCCCGAGACGGCGACCGGGTTGCCGGTGACCAGGGCGCGGACCTCCTCGGTCGCCCCGAGCTGGAGCTGCAGGAAGCGCTGACTGACCCCGGCCGCGCCGATCACCACCTCGACCAGGTCGTGCACCTCGGGCTCCGCGGCCGCCGCCCGGTACTCCTCGGCGAGCAGCGCGGCCGCCAGCTCGGCCTGCTCCAGCTCATGCCGCTGCTGGGTGAGCAGCGCGCCCAGTGCCACCCCGGGCGGGGCCGCGACCCAGCGGCCGGGCCGGGCCGACGACTGGGCCGCGAGCCCGTGCCGCTCGAGCCGGCGCAGGGCGCGCTCGGTGTCCTGCTCGCCGAGCGTCAACCGCCGCGCGAGATCGGGCACGTCGGCGGCGCCCACCGACACAAGCACCCGGTACGCCGACTCGTGCGTCTCGTCCAGACCTATCGCTGCCAGCATCAGCCGGTTGTCCCTCCCCGAAGACACGACCCCGCGGTGTGGCCCGTGGCGGAAAACAGCCACGGCGCAAACCCGCCTCTGCACATCATCGCCGTACCCGCCGTCCATCTGCCAAGGTGGCGCCACCGCGGTAACAACTGCCGCCCGCATTGTCCGGATCGGACCCAATCGGTCTGCGCGGATGCGGACGGCGGGCCTGGGGAAGGAACTTGAGGGGGCTCGGCCGCCGGGCGTCGCTCACGGCGATCCGGTGGGTCACAGCGAAACGTCAGGGAAGCGGGTCACACTCGGTCGCACCTGGCCGAAGCCCACTCGGCCCGCGAGAACGTGACGGGGCGCCGGAGGCGTGCCGGCCCCTGTCACCTCGGCGCCGCCGGACGGTCCCCCTGTGGGGGGGTGGGATCGTCCGGCGGTCCGCCTCATTTCGGCTGCGTGTCGTACCACCGTTCGAGGCGTCGTCCGACGTGCGGACCGGGAGCCCGTCGCGCGGCCGGATTTTCCGGATGCCCCGTTTTCATACGCCCCGTGCGGTGGACAATTGGGGGCATGAGTCAGCAGGGGGAGCAGCCCACCGGCCACGAGGACGACTGGTGGGCGCAGTTGTACGACGACTCCACCGGGGACACGGGACCGGCGCCCGCGGCCGACACGCTCGACGACCGTTTCGCCTCGGCCTCGGGGACGGTGGGGAAGAGGAGCACCCGGAACGGGGCGGAGGAGCCGCTCTCGTCCGAGGCCCCGCCGGTCGTGCTGGAGCAGCGTGGAACGGGGCCGGAGCCCGGCGCCGTGGCGCGGGGGAGCGGGGTGGCCGCGCCGGGAGGGTCCTACGCGGACACCTCGGCATCGAGCGCGGACGCCGCCGGACCCGTCGATTCCTCCCCGCTCCCGGCATCGCAGGACAGGGGTGACCGCGACCGGTCCGGCGGCCCGGCCCGTGGGCCCGCCCCGTGGGAGCCTCCCTCCGCCCGGCCGCCCGGACCCGTGACCTTCCCGCCCGGCCCGAAGCCACCGGCCTTCGGCGACCGGCCGCCGTACGGCGACCCCCAGGCGGAGTCGTCGATCGCCGCGATCCCGGTCCTCCGCCCTCCGGCCGACCTGCCTTCCCTCCCGAACCACCCTCCGGCCGACACGCCCCCACCGCCCCTCGTCCCCCCGTTCGAGCCCGCCCTGCCAGGAGGCGCTTCCCACGCCCCGCCCCCGTCCGGTGACGCACCCCCGGACCCGGCGGCCGAGGACGTCGCGCCCCGGCTCACCTTCCCCCGCACGCCGCCCCCGGTCGGCTACGTCGGCTCCGGGCCGCCCACCTACGACGCCGAGCCCACCGCCCTTCCGCTCGCCGATCCGGACGACCTCGACGACCTGGTCGCCGACACCGTGCTGGACGGGGCGCGCTACGGCGCCTGCACGCTGCGCGCGGTCTCCGTGCGCGGGGACTCGGCGCGCTACCGGGGCGAGCCGCGCCGGGACTCCCTGCTCACCGCCCGTTTCGGCACGGGCGACCGGGCACTCGTCCTTGTCGCCATGGCGACCGGCACGCGGGCCGCTCCCGGGGCGCACCGGGCCGCCGCCGAAGTGTGTCACTGGATCGCTCGGGCCGTCGGGCGCAGCCACCTCCGCCTCGGCGAGGACATCAGGGCCGCCCGGCGCGGCGACCTCAAGTCGGGTCTGCAGCGGCTCACCGACCGCAGCCTCGGCAAGCTCCGCGCCGGCGCCGCGGAGCAGGGCTTCCACCCCGAGGAGTACACCGCCACCCTCCGCTGTCTGCTGCTGCCGGCCGACCCCGCCTGCCGTACACGTGTCTTCTTCGGGGTCGGCGCGGGCGGCCTCTTCCGGCTGCGGGACGGCGAGTGGCAGGACATCGAGCCGCGTGTCGCCGACGTGGCCGGCGAGGCCGTGGTCGGATTCGGCTCGCTGCCGTCGGAGTCCCCCGAGGGTGACCGGCTCACCATGGACCTGGGGATCACGGCACTTCCGAGTCCTTACGAACCCAGGGGTACCCCCGTCGAGCCGCCCCGCGACCCCTTCCGTTTCCGTGCCTCCATCGCCCGCCCGGGTGACACGCTGCTGCTGTGCACGGGTGGTCTCGCCGACCCGCTGCTCGGCGAACCCCGACTCGCCGAGCACCTGACGGACCGCTGGTCGACGGGCGAGCCACCTGGGCTCGCCGCCTTTCTCGCCGACACCGTGGTGAGGGTGAAGGGTTACGCGGACGACCGTACGGCGGCCGCCGTTTGGGAGGCGTGATCGCGGTCACTGTGGATTGATGGACCCAAGGCAACCGAAGGGGTGCATGGATCCATGGCCAAGCAGAACGTCGCCGACCAGTTCGTGGACATCCTCGCCCGCGCCGGAGTCAAACGCCTGTACGGAGTGGTCGGCGACAGCCTCAACCCGATCGTGGACGCCGTCCGCCGCAACGCCGCCATCGACTGGGTGCATGTGCGACACGAGGAGACCGCCGCCTTCGCGGCGGGCGCCGAGGCCCAGATAACCGGCAGGCTGACCGCGTGCGCAGGCTCCTGCGGCCCGGGCAACCTCCACCTCATCAACGGCCTGTACGACGCCCACCGCTCCATGGCCCCGGTCCTTGCGCTCGCCTCGCACATACCGTCCAGCGAGATAGGCCTCGGCTACTTCCAGGAGACCCATCCGGACCAGCTGTTCCGCGAGTGCAGCCACTACTGTGAGCTGATCTCCAACCCGAAGCAGATGCCTCGCCTGCTGCAGACGGCGATCCAGCACGCGATCGGCCGCAGCGGCGTCAGCGTCGTCTCGCTTCCCGGCGACATAGCCGACCAGCCCGCCCCGGACAAGCCCACCGAGACCGCCCTCGTCACCTCCCGCCCCAGCGTCCGCCCGGGTGACCACGAGATCGACGAACTCGTGACGATGATCGACCGAGCGGAGCGGGTCACCCTCTTCTGCGGCAGCGGCACCGCGGGCGCGCACGCCGAGGTCATGGAGCTCGCCGGCAAGATCAAGTCCCCGGTGGGGCACGCCCTGCGGGGCAAGGAGTGGATCCAGTACGACAATCCGTACGACGTCGGCATGAGCGGCCTGCTCGGCTACGGTGCCGCGTACGAGGCCACCCACGAGTGCGACCTGCTGATCCTCGTGGGCACCGACTTCCCGTACAACGCCTTCCTGCCGGACGATGTGACGATCGCCCAGATCGATGTACGCCCGGAGAACCTGGGCCGCCGCTCCAAGCTGGACCTCGCGGTGTGGGGCGATGTGAAGGAGACCCTGCGCTGTCTCATCCCGCGGGTGAGAACCAAGGAGAACCGGCGCTTCCTCGACAAGATGCTGAAGAAGCACGCGGACACGCTCGAAGGCGTGGTGAAGGCCTACACACGCAAGGTCGAGAAGCACATCCCGATCCACCCGGAGTACGTGGCGTCGGTGCTCGACGAGCTCGCGGACCCCGAGGCGGTCTTCACGGTCGACACCGGTATGTGCAACGTCTGGGCCGCCCGCTACATATCGCCCAACGGCCGTCGGCGCATCATCGGTTCGTTCTCGCACGGCTCGATGGCGAACGCGTTGCCGATGGCGATCGGAGCACAGTTCACCGATCGCGCCCGGCAGGTCGTGTCGGTGTCCGGCGACGGCGGATTCTCCATGTTGATGGGCGACTTCCTGACACTGGTGCAGTACGACCTGCCGGTGAAGGTCGTCCTGTTCAACAACTCCTCTCTGAGCATGGTGGAGCTGGAGATGATGGTGGCCGGGCTGCCCTCGTACGGCACCTCCACCAAGAACCCCGACTTCGCGGCCGTGGCCCGCGCGTGCGGGGCGTACGGCGTCCGGGTCGAGAAGCCCAAGCAGCTCGCGGGTGCCCTGAAGGACGCCTTTCGGCACAAGGGCCCGGCGCTGGTCGACATCGTCACCGACCCGAACGCCCTGTCGATCCCGCCCAGGATCAGCAGGGAGATGGTGACCGGCTTCGCGCTGTCCGCCTCGAAGATCGTGCTGGACGGCGGAGTCGGCCGCATGGTCCAAATGGCTCGTTCGAACCTGCGCAACGTGCCCCGGCCGTGAGCCGGCGGCACATCGCGCCGCAGACCGGAACCCCGGCCCGATTCCGGCGGGCCGGGGTTCTCGTTCTCTACCTTCAGAGGGACCTTTTGTCCTCAGGATCACCTGCCCCCGTTGTTGTCTCCGTAGTTTCCGTTGTCATTGCCTTCGTTCCCCTTCCCGTAGCTGTTGCCCCCGCCGCCACCGCCACCTCTGTGCTCTTCCTTCTCCTCCACGAAGCGCTCCACGTGGCGCTTGATCACTCGGAAGCTGGCGACCACGCCGTGCTTGACCTTCACACCGCCCCTGAAGTGGCGGGGGAACAGCCCGTTCGAAGAGCTGTGGGGGCCGACGGTGGCGAGGGGAGCACCGTTGTCGCAGGTGGCGCCGTTGAAGACCTCGACGACGTTCCTGCTCTCGTTGCGGACGTTGATGGTCTTGGCGCCGAGGCCACTGACCACGGTGATGCAGCCGTCGGGCACGCCGGCGAACTCGCGCTCGTTGACCGAGATCCGGCCGAACCGGCGACCATCGTCGTAGCCACGGCCGCAGCGGTCGCCGCGGTCGCCGCCGTCACCGAAGTCGTCGAAGTTGCCGAAGCCCTCGTCCTGCTCGCACCGGGTGACCTTGCGGTAGCTCTTGCCGCCGCCGCCGCCGCCACCGCCGCCGCTGTACTTGTCGTTGTCGTTGTTGTTGTTGTTGTTGCCGTTGCCGTTGCCGTTGCCGTTACTGCCGTCCGGCACTGCGGCCGGGGCTGCGGCCGGGGCTGCGGCGGCACGCTGGGCCATCGGGGCCGCCTGCGGCTCGGATGCCGCGGAGGCGTACGTGATACCCGTGGCCACCAGGGCCGCGGCGGCCGCGGCTGCGGCCGTTACAGCGGTGGAACGCGTTGCCATGTCACTTCTCCTGTCTCTGAGACGTCGGCTTCACGCCGACGAGATTGAACGTACTAACAATCCCGCTATCCGTCGTGTCGGACATGCGGACAATATTAGGAACAATCCGATTGGAGTAATCCAGGCGCTGACGGCCTGTCACCCCGGCCTACGTGCCCTGTCTACATGTCGATCCGGGCGGGAGCGACGGCAGGCGCCGTACGGCCGTATCGGCAGCCGGCAGTCGGCCGAAGGGCCCAGCGGCAGCGGTCTCGTGGCCCGCGCTGCGCCCGGCGGCGAACGGGCGCACGGCTGTGTGTTCCTGAGGAGCCGGGCGTGTCGTGCGACGGACCGGGTCCGTGCGGTGTGACCGGGAGCCGGACCGAGGGCGCTCAGGGCGCACTCGCGCCGGGCTCATATGACCCAGTGCGTACGGTAATTGACGATTCGACATGACTGGCGACCCGCCGGTGGGGCATGGATCCCCGTGGACGTGTTCGAGCGGGGGGATCCGACATCACGTACGGGCGGGGGTCATGGAGAGGCGAGCGCGAGGCGGCGGTCCCGTGGTGATCGGATCGCCGTCGTTGAAGCAGGCGGAGGAAGCGACCGACACGACGACGGACCGGTCAGGGGGCCCGCAGCTGAGGCGCCGTCTGGGACGGGCCGACTTACGGGCGGTACCCGAGGTGCGCAGGGCGCTGCGGGATCTGCTGACGCACTGGGGAAGGCCGGGAAGATCCGAGATAGCCGAGCTGCTCACCAGTGAGCTTGTCACCAACGCGCTCATCCACACCGACCGCGACGCGGTCCTGACGGCCACCGTGTCGCGGCGCGGACTCCGCGTGGAGGTAAGGGACTTCGTGGGTCGCAGGCCGAGGCCGCGGGAGCCGGAGGCCGGCGCCGACACGCACGGCCGGGGCCTGATCCTCGTCCAGTCCTTGGCGGACGCGTGGGGCGTACGGGCGCACGGTGTGGGAAAGGCCGTCTGGTTCGAGCTGGACGCGGAGGCCGCCTGACGCACTGAAGGGAGCGCGGCAGCGTGCCGCGCCCCCTTCCAGTGATGGCGTCCGGGCTCAGCCGAACTGCTGCTCGAGGTCCTTGAGCTTGCGCTCCAGGGAGTCGAGCCGGGGCAGAGCCATGGTGTCGTCCTCGGCCGTGAGGTCGACGGTGATCGGGTCAGCCGAGGGCTTCCGGACGGGCTGGAGCGAGGGGCGGGTGCGCGTGGACAGTTCTCCCGCGGGTATGGCGGGCTCCGCGGGGACTGGAGCGCTCGCCCGTTCGACGGTCGGCATCTCGACCTGACGTCCGCCGTTTCCGCCGGTCAGCGAGCGGTGACCGCGGCTGAGCGCCTTGAGCTGCACACGCTCGACGCGCTGCTGCTCGCGCCGCAGCGCCTTGTTGTGCTCCTTCTGGCGCTGGTCCTCGCGGACCTCCTCGACCGCCTCGTCCAGGGTGCGTACGCCCTCCAGAAGCATCAGCGACCAGGCCCTGTACGTCTCGCGCGGGGCCCGCAGCCAGCGGACGATGCGGATCTGCGGCAGCGGACGCGGCACCAGGCCCTGCTCCCGCAGCGCGGCGCGGCGGGTCTGCTTCAGCGCGCGGTCGAAGAGCACCGCGGCCGACAGCGACATGCCCGCGAAGAACTGCGGGGCGCCCGCGTGGTCGATGCCCCTGGGCGCGTGCACCCAGTTGAACCAGGCGGAAGCGGCCGCGAACGTCCACACGAGGATCCGGGAACCGAGCGCCGCGTCACCATGGCTGGCCTCGCGCACCGCGAGTACGGAGCAGAACATGGCCGCACCGTCCAGGCCGAACGGGACCAGGTACTCCCAGCCGTCGGTGAGGCCGAGGTTCTGCTGGCCGAAGCCGACCAGGCCGTGGAAGGAGAGCGCCGCGGCGACGGCCGCACAGCAGAAGAGCAGCACGTAGGAGGCCGTGGCGTAGATGGCCTCCTTGCGCCTGCGGCGCTCCTCGGCACGCTCCCACGAGTCGTCCGCGCTCGCGTTCTCCCCGGAGGAGCGCTTGCCGCGCGCGAGCACCGCCACCGCTGCCAGCGTGCCCAGGAGCAACACGGCGCCCGGAAGCAGCCAGTTCAGCGATATGTCGGTCAGTCTCATCTGGGTCCCTTGCATTGGGATAGGGCGTAACGCCCGCCATAGTGGCCCAATCCCACCGGCCCTCAGGGGGTTTCGGGGCAAGAGGCCGCCAAGGAAGCGCAAGGGAATGCCCACGGCGGCGTTCTGCTCGAACTGCCGCTTGAGGGGCGGGAGTTGAGTTCGAATAAGACTACCCGTACGGGTGGTTCCATGGAAAGTTCCTGCGACAGGTGAGGAAGTTGTGAAACGGCTGTAACCCGTGTGGGGTATCGTTCGCGGTGGATCTTACGACACGCCGAGCGTGACCGGTCGCCGGGGTGCCTGAAACAGCGTCAACCGGCCGCGTCGGCAATCAGCTTGGCGATGCGGTCGGCGTCGCTGGTGCGTGGGCAGGTGGCGCAGGTGTCCTCGGGGCGCAGCGTGTAGAACAGGCAGCAGCTCGCCCGGTCCCGGGTGGGCAGCGACTCGCCGTTCGGACCGGTGAGTTCGCGGAACGCGGCCGAGCCGGCGTACGGCTTGGTCGCGCCCGGCAGCAGCAGTTCCAGCTCGCGCATCGCGCGCCGTTCCTCGCCGAGCAGATGGGCCACATACCAGAGCCCCTCGACCACCTCGTCCGTCGCCATCCCCCACAGGGCACGCCCACGCCGTCGCATGCGCGGACCGAAGCCGGCCAGGACCGGACCGAGGTGCTCGGCAACGGCCGCCCGCAGCTCGGCGCGCAGCGCTTCCTCGTCCGGCACGACCCGGGCGCCGGGGAGGCCGGCCGCCGGGTCGTCCGGCAGGCAGGCGAACGCGCCGGTCCGCACCGCCATGCGCCCGGGGGTGCGCTGGAACGCGACGTGCTCCACCGGGAAGCGCGGCACCCGACGCCGCAGGAACCACGGGACGGTGAACAACAGGCAGGCAGGCCACGCGTAACGGTGCAGTCCGAAACTCGCCACGACGTCCGGGCGGGCCCGCTGCCCATAGTCGCGCAGCACCTGCGCCTCGTCCCACGCCAGGAACGCGTCCAGCGCGGCCCCGCCCTCCGCGAGCCGGGCGGCCCGGACCCAGCCGTCGCCCTCGGGAACGGCCTCGCCGGGACCCGCTTCCATGACGGTCAGCCCCGGGAACACCTCGGTGAGCCGGGCGTACGCGTCCGCGACGACGGACGGGGACGGCGCAAAGAGGGGCATGCGGGGACCACCGTTTCTCGAACGCTGCTAGGTAAGGCTTACCTTATCGAAAGTGAGCGGGGCTTGAACCGGAGCGTAAGGTGCCTAAGGTGCTTTACGAGCGGTGACGAACCCCATGAATGTTCCGCGTACCGACCAGCAGCGCCAGGACCGGAGGAGGAGCCCGTGGAGCAGGCACGTTCCCGCCGTGCGGAGGGCTCCGCCGAGACATCGGCCGCCAATGTCCGTGCGCAGGCCGCTCGGGTGCCGCCGCAGCTCCGGCCGGGGGACGCGGTCCGTGAGCGGGGCGCCGCCACGGCCTCCACGCGAGGTGAGCACACGCACAGCGAGCCGCCGATCCCACGGCCGCGTGTGGAGGATCGGCCGTGCGGCGGCGAGCGGTCCGGAGTGGGCGAGGGATCGCTCCGAGGAGCGCCGTCCGGGGCGGAGAACGGGCGCCCGGTCGTGCAGCGGGCCTCCGTGCGCCGGCAGATCCTCGACGCCCTGCGCACCGCGCTGGTCGCAGGAGAGCTGACGCCCGGCGAGGTTTACTCGGCACCCGCACTCGGCGAGCGCTTCGGAGTGTCGGCGACCCCCGTACGCGAGGCGATGCAGCAACTCGCCCTGGAGGGCGCCGTCGAGGTCGTACCCAACCGCGGGTTCCGCGTCCTGGTGCGCGGCGCCCGCGAACTCGCCGAGCTCGCCGAGATCCGGGCGCTGATCGAGATCCCGGTGATGCTGCGGCTCGCCCGCACGGTGCCCGCCGATCGCTGGGCCGAGTTGCGCCCGCTCGCCGAGGCGACCGCACGGGCCGCGTCCTCCGGGTGCCGGGCGACCTACGCGGAATCCGACCGCGCATTCCACCGCGCGGTGCTCAGCCTCGCGGGCAACGAACAGTTGGTGCGGATCGCGGAGGACCTGCACCGCCGCGCCCAGTGGTCGCTCGTCGGCGGCCCCGCCTCGCGCGGCCGCGCCGACCTGATCGCCGACGCGGCCGAGCACACGGCCCTGTTGGACGCGCTCGTCGCACAGGACCTGGCGGTGGTGCAGTCGCTCGTGCGGGAGCATTTCAACGGGGCGTCCTGACCCGTGGGGCGTGCGCGGTACCTGCGCTTCGCCGTTGCGTCGTCACCGCCGCGTCCCCGCCGCACAACGGCCGACCAAGTAGGGAACGGCTCCGGCGGTCCTCGCGTGCTGCCCGGTGAGGGACGGGTGTCCCACGGGGGGTGACCGACGATGATGCCCGATCCGGGCCGGCAGGCCCAGCGCGGCCGCGAGGACCGGCCGGGTGCCGGCCGGGCCGAGGTGTACCGGTACGAGTCCCGCGGCCGCTCAGCGGAGCCGAAGCGGCGGCCCGGCGCGGACGGCCTCGGCTCACTGCTGACGTTCCTCGTCCTCGTCGCCGCCGTGGTCCTCCTCGCCCACGACCCCGAATTCCGCAGCGCCCTGTGGGCGTTCATCCGGAGCCTGTGAGCGGCCGGGCCGTCGCTAAGAAGCCGCCGGTCCTGCCGCTGGTTTCACCGAGGCCAGTTGCCGCGCCAGCCACGTGGGTACGCCGCCCAGCAACCGGAACAGCCGGGCCGCCTCGGCCCGCAGCCGGGAGGCCTCCGGCTCGGTCTCCGTGTCCGCGAGCGACGCCAGCGCCGGCGCCGTACCGACGAGGTAGCCCAGCTCCTCGCGGATCCGCAACGACTCGGCGAAGCCGTGCCGTGCCTCCGCCACCTCGCCGTCGCGCAGGGCCAGTCCGGCCAGATGGCGCCAGGTGAACGAGAGCAGCAGCGCGTCGCCCTGCGCGGAGGCGTTCGCGTGGGCGCGCCGATAGGCGGCGTGGGCAGCCTGCGGGGAGCGGGCGAGGTTCTCGGCGAGGAGTCCTCGCCGGAAGTCCAGCAGTGCCCGGCCCGGGGCACCCGGCGGGATCAGCGCCGCCGCCCGGCCGAGCGCGGCGCGTGCCTCGTCGACCCGGTCCCGTACGCCGTGCAGCGTGGCCGCGTACGCCAGTTGGCCGCGCTCACAGGCCGCGGCGCCGCGCTCCTCGTCGGTGTGGGCCTGAGCCTCGGCCGTGCGCAGCGCGTCCTCGGCCTCCTCCCAGCCCTGCTCCGTGTACAGGCACCGCTCGACGAGCAGCGAGGCCCGCTGGAGCGAGGCCTCGGCCGTCTGCGCCTGGAGAAGCGCTGCCGCGTCGGCCCAGCAGGCGCGCGAGCGCAGCCGCCACACCGCGGTCTGGAGGGGATCGTCACCTGCGGTCGTTCCGGTACCAGACATGGCGGTATGCGCCACGTTGCCCTCCCCGAGCACGCCATTGAGCTGTTGAGTGGTGGCGGCATTCCAGCACCAATCGCGCCGCCGGGCCAAGGGGGCGGGTGAAGGATTTCACAAAGTCGTGGGACCCGGCGGCCTCCAGTGCCTCCCGTTTCGCCGCCTCCGTGACCTCAGCTCATGCGCAACGCCAGGAAGAAGTCGAGCTTGTCCTCGAGGCGCGAAAGGTCCCGACCCGTCAACTGCTCGATACGCCCGACCCGGTACCGCAACGTGTTGACGTGCAGGTGCAGCCGGGTCGCGCAACGGGTCCAGGAGCCGTCGCAGTCGAGGAACGCTTCCAGGGTCGGGATCAGCTCGGCGCGGTGCCTGCGGTCGTAGTCGCGCAGTGGGTCCAGGAGGCGGGCGGTGAAGGCGCGGCGCACGTCGTCGGGGACGAACGGCAGCAGCAGCACGTGCGAGGCCAGCTCCTGGTGGCCGGCCGCGGACACCGGGCCGGGGCGGGCGGCAGCGACCCGGCGCGCGTGCCGCGCCTCCTCCAGGGCGCCGCGCAGCCCTTCGGCCGAATGCACGGCGGCGCTGACGCCCAGCGTGACGCGTCCGTCGTCGTCGAGCCCCGCGGACAGGGGGTCCCGTACGGCCTCCAGGAGGGCGTCGGCGACGATGCCGGTCTCGGAACCGTCGTGCTCCGAGGAGACCGCGGGAAGCGGGACGAGTGCGACCGCCTCGTCCCCCGTCCGGGCCACCGCGATGCGGTCGGAGTTCTCCGGACCGGTCGACTGGGGGTACCCCTTGCTCGAAGAGCTCGGGGGAGTGTCGACGAGGATCTCCTCCAGCAGCGACTGGGCGACCGGCCCGCCCTCGACCGTGCCGCCGTCCCACTCGACCCGGGCCACGACCACCTGCCAGTGCGGGGCCGCCCCGAGGCCGGGCAGCAGCACGGGTGCGGCGACCCGCAGCCGGGCCGCGATCTCGGCGGGCGCGGCCCCCGTCTGCACCAGCTCCAGGACCTCCTGCGCGAGCCGCCGCCGCACCGTGCGTGCCGCGTCCCGCCGGTCCCGTTCGACCGCGATCAACTGGGTGACGCCCTGGAGCAGGTCGAGTCGTTCCTCGGCCCAGTCCCCGGCGTCCGCCTCGACGGCGAGGAGCCAGTCGGACAGCACCGTCTCGCGCACGTCCCGTGAGGCGCCGCCCGTACGGCCACCCCCTGCCACCGCTGGGCGGTGCCCCGAGCTGTGGATCGGGAAGAGCGAGTACGTCGTCGTACCGACGGTCACCCGGTGGGGTCCGCGGCGGCCCGTGCGCGCCGCCGCCAGGTGCTCGGTGGCCAGCTGGGCGCACACGTCCGCCGTGAGCCCCGGCGTCGGACCGGCGATCGGCCGGCCGGTGGGGGAGAGCACCCAGGCGCGCAGGTCCAGGTCGGAGCCGAGCAGGTCCAGGACGACGTCCGGGCCGCCGCCCGCCGGGCCCGAGGTCATCATCCGCCGGTGCCGGTCCACCACGGCCGCCAGGTCCCCGGCCCGCTCGCCGGAGACCTGCCGTACGACGTGCTCGGTGATCGTGGCGAACGCCACCGACTCGTGGACGGCGAACAGCGGCAGCCGGTGCCGGGCGCAGGCCACGATCAGGTCGTCCGGGATGTCGCCCAGCTCCGCCTCGCCCGCGGCGAGCGCGGCGACGCCCGCACCTGAGAGAATGCGGACGAAGGGCTCGGAGTCGGCGGCGTCGTGCCGCCACGCCAGGCCCGTGAGGACCAGTTCGCCGCCGGAGAGATAGCGGCTGGGGTCCTTGAGATCCGTGGTCATCACGCCGCGCACGGTGCGGTCCAGTTCGTCCTCGCCGCCGAGCAGCCGCAGCCCCAGCGCGTCGGTGTTCAGCAGTGCGCGCAGCCGCATGTCTCGTCGCCGCCGTTCTTGTTCAGAAATCCATGGTCGCTCGGCCTGGGCTTCGGCCTGGGGTTTCGGAAGCTGTGCTCGCGATTCCCCCTGGCTGTGCGCGGTGTTTCCAGAGGAAAGCGGAGAGGTTACTGATGGCTTCCGTTCATATGAATCTACAAGATGGGCGCCCTGGCCAGCCAACTCCTTCATGGTTTCGGTGACTGACCTCGGGCGAGGGCGGGGCGGTGTACTGACCCCACCCCGCGTGAACAGGACATGTAACGAGCCGGGCCCGCCGCACCAGATCTGGCTCGACCCCGACGCCCACGAGACGAAGAAGAGAGCCGGTCATGGACTTCCTTCGCCCCGCAACCTGGGAGGAGGCGCTCGCCGCCAAGGCAGAGCACCCCACCGCCGTGCCGATTGCGGGTGGCACCGATGTGATGGTCGAGATCAACTTCGACCACCGCAGGCCCGAGTACCTGATGGACCTGGGCCGCATCGGCGAGCTCGCCGAGTGGGAGCTCGGCGAGGACAGCGTGCGGCTCGGGGCCTCGGTCCCGTACTCGAAGATCATGGACAACCTGCGGACCGAGCTGCCGGGCCTGGCCCTCGCCTCCCACACGGTCGCCTCCCCGCAGATCCGCAACCGCGGCGGCGTCGGCGGCAACCTCGGCACCGCTTCCCCGGCCGGCGACGCCCACCCCGCTCTCCTGGCGGCCGGCGCCGAGGTCGAGGCCGCGTCGGTGCGCGGCTCCCGCCGCATCCCGATCGACGAGTTCTACACCGGCGTGAAGCGCAACGCACTGGCACCCGACGAGCTGATCCGCGCCGTCCACATCAAGAAGGCCGACGGCCCGCAGCAGTACGCCAAGGTCGGCACCCGCAACGCGATGGTCATCGCGGTGTGCGCCTTCGGTCTCGCCCTGCACCCGGAGACCCGCACGGTCCGCACCGGCATCGGCTCCGCGGCCCCGACTCCTGTCCGGGCCAGGGCCGCCGAGGAGTTTCTGAACGCGGCGCTCGAAGAGGGCGCTTTCTGGGACAACGGAAAGATCATCACTCCGTCGGTCGCCAAGCAGTTCGCGGACCTGTGTTCCGCCGCCTGCAATCCGATCGACGACGTCCGGGGTACCGCGAGCTACCGCCGCCACGCGGTCGGCGTCATGGCGCGCCGCACGCTGACCTGGACCTGGGAGTCGTACCGCGGCACCGCCCGCACCTCGGAGGGAGCTGCGTAATGCGCGTCAACTTCACTGTCAACGGACGTCCGCAGGAAGCCGACGACGTGTGGGGGGGCGAGAGCCTGCTGTACGTCCTGCGCGAGCGGCTCGGCCTGCCGGGTTCGAAGAACGCCTGCGAGCAGGGCGAGTGCGGGTCCTGCACCGTACGCCTGGACGGAGTGCCGGTGTGTGCCTGTCTGGTCGCGGCGGGCCAGGTGGAGGGCCGTGAGGTCGTCACGGTCGAGGGCCTGGCGGAGTACGCCAAGCAGCGGTCCTGCGGGACCGGCGCCTGCGGCACGTCTGTGGACGAGGCCAAGCACCGGCAGGCCAAGGGCACCGACTCGCAGACCGGCGAGGGGGGCACCTTCCCGCGTGCGACGCTCTCCCCGATCCAGCAGGCCTTCATCGACGCGGGCGCCGTCCAGTGCGGCTTCTGCACCCCGGGGCTGCTGGTCGCCGCCGACGAGATGCTCGAGCGCAACCCGAACCCGACCGACGCGGACATCCGCGAGGCGCTGTCGGGCAACCTGTGCCGCTGCACCGGCTACGAGAAGATCATGGACGCGGTCCGCCTGGCGGCCGCCCGGCAGTCCGAGGGGGTCTGAAACATGCCCAACGGTGCTCCCACCAAGATCACGCAGGGCTCACAGACCAGGGGCGGCATCGGCGAGTCCACGCTCCGCCCGGACGGCACGCTCAAGGTCACGGGCGAGTTCGCGTACTCGTCCGACATGTGGCACGAGGACATGCTCTGGGGTCAGATCCTGCGCTCGACGGTCGCGCACGCCGAGATCGTGTCCATCGACACCTCCGAGGCCCTCGCGACGCCGGGCGTCCACGCCGTCATGACGTACGACGACCTGCCGACCGAGGTGAAGAACTACGGTCTGGAGATCCAGGACACCCCGGTCCTCGCCCACGGCAAGGTCCGCCACCACGGCGAGCCGGTCGCGATCGTCGCCGCCGACCATCCGGAGACCGCGCGCCGTGCCGCCGCCAAGATCAAGGTGGACTACCGCGAACTGCCGGTCATCACGGACGAGACGTCCGCGACCGCCCCGGACGCGATCCTCGTCCACGAGAACCGCACCGACGACCACATCGGCCACGTTCCGCACCCGAACATCGTCCACCGCCAGCCGATCGTCCGCGGCGACGCCGACGAGGCCGCGAAGCGGGCCGACGTGATCGTCAGGGGCGAGTACCACTTCGGCATGCAGGACCAGGCCTTCCTCGGCCCCGAGTCCGGACTCGCGGTCCCGGCGGAGGACGGCGGTGTCGACCTGTACATCGCCACCCAGTGGCTCCACTCGGACCTGCGGCAGATCGCACCCGTCCTGGGCCTGCCGCCGGAGAAGGTGAGGATGACGCTGGCCGGCGTGGGCGGCGCGTTCGGCGGCCGCGAGGACCTGTCGATGCAGATCCACGCCTGCCTGCTGGCACTGCGCACCGGCAAACCGGTCAAGATCGTCTACAACCGCTTCGAGTCCTTCTTCGGCCATGTGCACCGCCATCCCGCGAAGCTGTACTACGAGCACGGCGCCACGCGCGAGGGGAAGCTGACCCACGTCAAGTGCCGGATCGTGCTCGACGGCGGCGCCTACGCCTCCGCATCCCCCGCGGTCGTCGGCAACGCCTCCTCGCTGGGCATCGGCCCGTACGTCGTCGACGACGTCGACATCGAGGCCATCGCCCTCTACACCAACAACCCGCCCTGCGGGGCCATGCGCGGCTTCGGCGCGGTCCAGGCGTGCTTCGCCTACGAGGCGCAGATGGACAAGGCGGCGAAGGAACTCGGCATGGACCCCGTCGAGTTCCGGCAGCTCAACGCCATGGAACAGGGCACCGTCATGCCGACCGGCCAGCCGGTCGACTCCCCGGCCCCGGTCGCCGAACTCCTGCGCCGCGTCAAGGCGATGCCGATGCCGCCGGAGCGCCAGTGGGAGAGCTCCGAGGGAGTGGACGTACGGCAGCTGCCCGGTGGCCTGTCCAACACCACGCACGGCGAAGGCGTCGTACGCGGAGTGGGATACGCGGTCGGCATCAAGAACGTGGGCTTCTCCGAGGGTTTCGACGACTACTCCACCGCCAAGGTCCGTATGGAGGTCGTCGCGGGCGAGCCCGTCGCCACCGTGCACACGGCGATGGCGGAGGTCGGCCAGGGCGGTGTCACCGTCCACGCGCAGATCGCCCGCACCGAACTGGGCGTCAACCAGGTGACCATCCATCCGGCCGACACCCAGGTGGGCTCCGCGGGTTCGACGTCCGCCTCCCGCCAGACCTACGTCACCGGTGGCGCCGTGAAGAACGTGTGCGAGCTGGTACGCGAGCAGGTCCTGGAGATCGGGCGCCGCAAGTTCGGCTCCTACCACCCCGCCTGGGCCACGGCAGAGCTGCTGCTGGAGGGCGGCAAGGTCGTCACCGACGGCGGCGAGGTGCTCGCCGACCTGGTGGACGTCCTCGGCGACGAGGCCGTCGAGATCGAGCGCGAGTGGCGGCACCGGCCGACCGAGCCCTTCGACCTGCGCACCGGACAGGGCAACGGCCACGTCCAGTACTCCTTCGCCGCGCACCGCGCCGTGGTCGAGGTCGACACCGAGCTGGGCCTGGTCAAGGTCATCGAACTGGCCTGTGCCCAGGACGTCGGCAAGGCGCTCAACCCGCTGTCCGTCCTCGGCCAGATCCAGGGCGGTACGACACAGGGGCTGGGCATCGCGGTCATGGAGGAGATCGTCGTCGACCCGAAGACGGCCAAGGTGAAGAACCCGTCCTTCACTGACTATCTGATCCCCACCATCCTCGACACGCCGACCATCCCGGTCGACGTGCTCGAACTCGCCGACGAGCACGCCCCGTACGGGCTGCGCGGCATCGGCGAGGCGCCCACCCTGTCCTCGACCCCTGCGGTGCTGGCGGCGATCCGCAACGCCACGGGCCTGGAGCTGAACAGGACGCCGGTACGGCCCGAACACCTCACGGGCACGTGACCCTCCGGGGTTGAGCAGGTGAATGTCCCTGGGGGACTCCGTCCCCCAGATCCCCGATGCATCACCACGGGTGTCGCCGCGGGTGTCGTCTCGTACGTCGCCATCAAGGCGGCCCAGGGCAAGGCGCGCGAGGTCGGCGCCTTCATGTGGGGGCTGACGGCCGTCTTCCTGTTCTACTCCGCCCTCAACCCGATCGAGAGCTGGCTGGGCGTCCACTAGACACCCCCAAGAGCCCTGCACACCAACGCCGTCAAGGAGACCGAGAGATGCTGGACATCGCCGAAGAGCTGCACCGGTGGGTCGAGCAGGGACGCGACTTCGCCGTCGCCACGGTGGTGGCGGTCGGCGGCAGCGCCCCCCGCCAGCCGGGTGCCGCCCTCGCGGTGGACGCCGACGGCGCGGCGATCGGCTCGGTCTCCGGCGGTTGCGTGGAGGGCGCGGTCTACGACCTGTGCCTGCAGGCGCTCCAGGACGGCGAAACCGTGCTGGAGCGCTTCGGGTACAGCGACGATGACGCCTTCGCCGTCGGCCTGACCTGCGGCGGCGTCATCGACATCCTCGTCACCCCGGTACGGGCGGCCGATGCCGCCCGCCCGGTGCTCGCGTCCGCGCTGGCCGTCGCGGCCTCCGGTTCGGCCGCGGCCCTCGCGCGGATCGTGAGCGGTCCGGCCGAACTGCTCGGACGGGCGCTGCTCGTCCGTCCCGACGGCGCATGCGAGGGCGGCTTCGGCGCCCACCCCGACCTCGACCGCACGATGGCCGCGGAGGCGAGCGCCTTCCTGGACGCCGGCCGTACGGGCACCCTGGAGATCGGAGAGCGGGGCTCGCGCTGCGGGGCACCGCTCACGGTTCTGGTCGAGTCCTCCGTCCCGCCGCCCCGGATGATCGTGTTCGGCGCGATCGACTTCGCCTCCGCGCTCGCCCGCATCGGCAAGTTCCTGGGCTACCGCGTCACCGTGTGCGACGCCCGCCCCGTCTTCGCCACCCGCACCCGCTTCCCGGAGGCCGACGAGATCGTCGTCGAGTGGCCGCATCGGTACCTGGAGCGCACGGAGGTCGACGGCCGCACGGTGCTGTGCGTGCTCACCCACGACGCCAAGTTCGACGTACCGCTGCTCAAGCTGGCGCTCCGCCTGCCGGTCGCCTACGTCGGCGCGATGGGCTCGCGCCGCACCCACCTGGATCGCGACGCGCGCCTGCGCGAGGTCGGCGTCAGCGAGTTGGAACTGGCGCGTCTGAGGTCACCGATCGGTCTCGATCTCGGTGCCCGTACGCCCGAGGAGACCGCCCTGTCCATCGCCTCGGAGATCGTCGCGGCCCGCCGTGGCGGCAGCGGCGTTTCCCTCACCGGTGCGCACACCCCGATCCACCGCGACGCGACGCCGGTCATGGCGGGGCGGATCGGGACCGTGGCCTGAGGGGAGTCCCGAACGCGTCGAGCCCGAGTTTCTCCAGATAGGCCGTCACCCCGGCCCGGACCGCATCCGAGATCCCCGACGAGCCCGCCTCCGCCGTCCAGCACCCGCTCCGCGAACACCGCCGACATGGCACGGTCGAAGGGCATGTTCGCCAACTGGTCCCTGTGCAGCCGGTCGTAGTCCGCGGCCACCCTGTGGTACGAGGCTCTGGTCGTCTGAGGTGCGTGGTCTCGGTCATGGAGGGGGACTCCAGACGCCGCCACCGACATCGGATCGCGGACCGCGCGCCAGCAGCCCGTCCACCGCGCGCCCGAACATCCACCGGGCCGCCAACCCGAGCGGACGGTCGAACAACGCCGGAAGCAGGCGTACGGACAGGTCCTCCCGCCACACCACACGCGATCGTCCCGCGCCGTACGGATGCACCTCGATCTCCGCCCACCCCGTGACGAATCCGCCACGCTTCGCCAGACGGCACCGCTTCGGAGGGATCCAGGCGACCACCTCCATCGGGTCGTCGAAGGCGAGCGGGCCGGCGCCGGTGCGGGCCACGAACACCGTGCCCGCCGCCGTCGGCGCCGGGGTGAGCACCGTGACCCTGGTCAGCGGCACCACATCCCCATGGCGGGGCCAGTCCGTGAGGCGGAGCCAGGCCTGGTCGACGGGGAGCGGGGTGACGCGTTCGATGCGGAAGAGGACCACCGGGGGATGGTACGCAGCGGTGTCGTGATTCCGTCATCAGGCACGCACAGATGGTTCAGGGCCGGTAGACGGTGCCCGGCTTCGCCTTCCCCGGTGCCAGCAGCTGGGGCGCCGTCACGAACACGTACCCGCGTGCCTTGAGCGCGTCGATGATCCCGGGCACCGCGGGCACCGTGCCCGGATATATGTCGTGGAGCAGGATGATCCCGTCCCGTGACGCCTGCTCCAGCACCCGCTTCCGGATCAGATCGGAGTCGTTGGTCGTGTAGTCCTTGACGGTGACGCTCCACAGCACCTCGGCGAGGCCCAGTTCACGGCTGATCCGGTGCACCGTGTCGTTCGTACGTCCCTGAGGCGGACGTATCAATGTGGGCCGGTGCCCGGTGAGTACGGTCGCGCTGGTGACCAGCCGCCAGCCGGGCCCCTGGCCTACCTTGCGTCCACGGCCACTTCCCGCCGCTGACGTGCGTCCCGGGGCGTCGGCCCGCACGCCGCGACGAGTTGCCCCCGCTGGGCGCGGGAAACGGGGAGTGATCAGTTCTGGACCGTGGGACGGACGACGATTTCGTTCACGTCGACGCCCGCCGGCCGGGCAACCGCGTATTCGATGGCCTCGGCGATCGCCGAGGCGCGCAGGCCGATCAGCTCGGTGGCACTGCGCGCGGCGCCCCGGCAGCTGGATGTGGGCTTCGCTGTCGGCGCGAGCACGGGGGTCCCGGGCCCATGGCCACGGTCAGTAGTCCAGTCGCGCGTACCAGTCTTCGCGGCCGCCCGGCGTCAGGTCGAGGAGGTGCCAGACCGGGTTGAGGAGGTCGATGCCCCGCTGGTCGACGTCGTCGGCCATGCGCGGGTGTGCGGAGTAGAAGTGGCGGACCGTGCCGTCACCGTCCCGGGTGAAGACGGAGATGGTGGAGTCCTGCTCACCGTCCTTGTCCTCGCTGCCGAGGTCGTACTTGAAGGTGCTGTCCCCGCAGCTCAGCAGGCGTAGTCGGGACCAGCCGCGGTTGCGCGCGTGCTGCCTGAGGGCGGGTGGGTCGGCGGCCGCGGCGACGGCGAAGTCGGCGTTCTGGGCGATGTGGTGGGCGACGCCGTTGAAGCCGTCGATCCAGAGGGTGCACATCGGGCACGGCTCGGTCTGCAGCTTGCCGTACATGAGGTGGTAGACGATCAGTGGCCGGTCCGGGGCGGTGAACAGCTCGCTCAGGGTGACCTCGCGGACAGGGGTGTCGCCCGCGTCGAGGTCGGCAGGGCCTTCGAGAAAGGTGTAGTCGTCGACCGGCGGCCCCTGGGGGAGGGCCCGCCGCTGAGCCGCGACTTTCTCGCGGTGGCGCATGAGGTCGATCTCGGCGAGGCGGAGCTCTTCGCGGGCGGAGAGATAGTCCGCTGACTCGCCGGGCAGCCGGGTGTGCCGCAACATGGCGTCCTCCTGGGTGGAAGCCCTCGAGGCCATTCGAGTCTATGGCGGTTGTGAGGTTGGCCGACAGTTGAGCAGAAGTCCGTCTGGTTCGAATGGCAGGACATCGCCGGCAGGTCGGGGCGCCCACCCTGGTCCGTTCGCCCTTCGCCCGAGGCGCGCCTCTTCACGGCATTCACGCAGAGCTCTGTGCGTCGTCCCGACAGTGGTCCGTGTTCCCGCGCTTGCCGGCGTCCTCGCGTCACCGGACAGCCCTCAGAGCCAGTCTCGCCGTTTGAAGATGATGTACAAACTGATGCATACGACCGCCATCAGGACGATCGCGAACGGGTAGCCGAACACCCAGTGCAACTCCGGCATGTGGGAGAAGTTCATCCCATAGATCGTGCCGACCAGCGTCGGCGCGAACAGAATGGCCGCCCACGAAGAGATCTTCTTGATTTCCTCGTTCTGCTCGAAGCCCGCCTCCGCCAGCGCCCGCATCTCCGCGTTCTGCTGCTGTGTGACCAGCGTGGCGTTCACCGTGAGGATGTCCGCCAGGGCCTGGCGGAAGCTGTCGACGCGTTCGCTGGTGTGTGTGACGTGGTCGGCCACGTCGCGCAGATAGCGCTGGAGTTCCTCGTCCGTGCCGTACTTCGCGAAGCCCGCCGTCAGGTTGTGCAGCATGCCCACCAGGGGGCGGGTGGCGCGCTGGAACTCCACCATTTCCCGGGAGAGTTCGTAGATGCGGCGGGAGACCTCCGGGTCGCCGCGGAAGACCTCGGTCTCGATCTCGTCGATGTCGTTCTGCACGCCGGCGACCACAGGGGCGTACCCGTCGACCACCGCGTCCAGGATCGCGTACAGCACCGCCTCCGGGCCCAGCTTCAGCAGATCCGGTGACTCCTCCATGCGGCGGCGCACGGCCGACAGGTCCGGGGCCGCGCCGTGGCGGACCGTGATGACGAAGTCCGGGCCGACGAACACGTGCAGTTCGCCGAAGTCGACCTCCTCGGGAGCGTCCAGATAGCGGGCGGCGCGCAGCACGACGAACAGCGTGTCGCCGTACCGTTCCAGCTTCGGCCGCTGATGCGCCTCCATCGCGTCCTCCACCGCGAGCGGGTGCAGGTCGAACTCAGCGGCCAGCGAGAGGAGTTCGGACTCGGTCGGACGGGCCAGGCCGATCCACGCCATCCCGTCCGGCTCGTCGCGCAGCTGGCGGAAGGTGTCGGCCAGGGAGGCGGGCGACGAGACGCGGACACCGTCCCGGTACAGGGCGGCCTCGACGATACTGCCCGTGTCCGCCGGCTCCGCGGGTGCCGGGTCGGGAGGGGGCGCCGAAGGTTTCGCGGGCGGTGCCGCCGCCTGGGTGAGGGCGCGGCGCCAGGCCGACCTCCTGCCGTTCCTCGGGGCCGGACGTGCACGACGCTCGGACATCGCGGCTGCCTCCCGTGTCGAACGTACGTCTATGTGATCTCGGAGCAGGATATACGGGGCAAACGGTGTGGGAGTGGGGAGCGCGGCCAGGATTCTGTGAGGGTTGCGGACAGCAGCTGTCCGCAAGCAGGGATAGCGTGCAGCGCATGACGAAGACGAGCCCCGCGACACGGCAGCCGGTCGGGACGGCGTCCGCAGCCCCCGTCCTCGGCCCCAGGGCCCTCAACCGTGCCACCCTCGACCGTCAGCTCCTGCTGCGCCGCGCGCCGCTGCCCGCGAAGACGGCCGTCGAGCATCTCCTCGGGCTCCAGGCGCAGAACGTCAAGCCCCCCTACTACGCGCTCGCCGCCCGGCTCGACGGCTTCGCGCCGGAGCGGCTCTCGCGTCTCATGGCCGACCGCGAGGTCGTCCGCATCGTCACCATGCGGTCCACCCTCCACACCCACACCGCCGACGACTGCCTCACTCTGCGCCCGCTGGTGCAGCCCGCCCGCGACCGCGAGCTCACCCTCTTCCGCAAGGGTCTCGCCGGTGTCGACCTGGACCGGCTCACCGCGCTCGCCCGCGACCTCGTCGAGGCCGAACCGCGCACCATGAAGCAGCTGCGCGAGGAACTGCTCGTCCAGTGGCCGGACGCCGACCCGCAGGCCCTCTCCATCGCCGCGCGCTGTCTGCTGCCCCTCGTCCAGGTCACCCCGCGCGGACTGTGGGGCAGGAGCGGCCAGGTCGCGCTCACCACCGCCGAGGGCTGGCTCGGCCGCCCCGCCGAAGCGACCCCCACCCCGGACGACACCGTCCTGCGCTATCTCGCCGCATTCGGGCCCGCCTCCGTGAAGGACATGCAGACCTGGGCCGGACTCACCCTCCTTCGGGAAGCCTTCGAACGCCTCCGCCCCCGGCTCGTCACCTTCCGGGACCCGAACGGGGTGGAACTCTTCGACCTCCCCGACGCTCCCCGGCCCGACCCCGACACTCCCGCCCCGCCCCGCTTCCTGCCCGAGTTCGACAACCTGCTCCTCTCCCACGCCGACCGCACCCGCGTCGTGCCCCCCGATCTCAAGGGCCGCAGCTGGGCGGGCAACCAGGCTTACCGCACGCTGCTCGTCGACGGGTTCCTGGCCGGAGTGTGGAAGCTGGAGGGGGACGCACTCGTCATCGAGCCCTTCGGCAGGCTGAGCAAGGCCCAGCGGCAGGACGTGACCGCGGAAGGGGAGCGGATGCTCACGGTCATGCATCCGGGTGGCGCGTACGACATCCGCTTCGGGACCGTCGTACGGCCGTGACGCCGACCGTCGTACGGCCGTGACGCCGACCGTCGTACGGCCGTGACGCCGACCGTCGTACGGCCGTGACGCCGACCGTCGTACGCCCTCGCGCCTCAGTCCGCCCGTCCCGTCACCGCCACCGTCACCCCCAGCCCGATCATCGTGAACCCGCCCGCGCCGCCGATCAGCGACAGCCGGCGGTCCGAGCGGGCGAACCAGGAGCGGGCCACGGACGCGGTCAGCCCCCACAGGGTGTCCGTGATCAGGCCGATCGAGATCGGGATCAGGCCCAGCAGCAGCATCTGAAGCGGCACGTGACCGGCCGAGTGGTTCACGAACTGGGGCAGTACGGCGGCGAAGAACACCACGCCCTTCGGGTTGGTCACCCCGACCAGGGCGCCGTCCAGAACCGTACGGAGATCACCGCGTGCCGGGCCCGTCGGCGTCTCCCCGATCGCCGACGCCTTCAGCTCGCCACGGTGCCGGAACGCCTGCACCCCCAGGAAGACCAGATACGCCGCGCCCGCCAGCTTGACCGCCAGGTAGACGGTCACCGAGCGTTCGACCAACGAGCCGATGCCGACCGCGACGGCCACCACCAGCAGATAGGAGCCGAAGACATTGCCGATCGCGGTCGCCACGGCGGTGCGGCGGCCGTGGGCCAGCGCCCGGCCGATCACGAACAGCACGCTCGGGCCCGGGATCACGATCACCAGCAGGGACATCGCGGCGAAAGCCAGAAAACGGTCCGTGGACACCATGCTCATCACTTCCCTCCGGCGCTCATGGAATCAGGGCGCATGGAGTCGTGGCCAGGGAACTGCGGCAGCTCGGTCACTTCGCGACGGTCGCAGAGCAGCCGCACTTCGGTCGGGCGGCGATGGGTGTGCGCCCGCTCGAACGAAGCCGAGAGCAGGGGGCTGCACATCGTGCGGGGCGGACCGCTCGCGCCTCGGCGACATGCGCCGGCTCGCGGCCTGGGAGTTGGAGAGGGGGCGTTGCGGGCCGCTCGTGGAGGCCCGCAACGCCCCCTGGTATCTACCTGAGTGGTACTCAGGAGTTCTGCTGGGACTACGAGTTGACCTGCACGGTCACCAGGCTCGAGAAGGTGGTCAGCCGGGTGTAGACACCCGGGTAACCGGCCTCGGCACAGCCGTTGCCCCAGGAAGTGATGCCTGCCAGGACGCCCCCGATGAGCAGGGGACCGCCGCTGTCGCCCTGGCAGGTGTCCACGCCGCCGGAGGAATATCCGGCGCACACCATGTCGCTCGCGACGAAGTCGGAGCCGTACGAACTCCTGCAGCTGGCGTCCGACACGATCGGCACGGTCGCGGTGCGGAGCTGGTTGGAGGAGCTGCCGCTTTCGGAGGTGGTGCCCCAGCCGAGGATGCGGGCGGTGGTGCCGGCCGCGTACACGCTCGTCTGGGAGGAGGAGACGTACGACGCCGTGGTGTACGGCATCGAGGTCGACAGGGTCAGCACGGCCACGTCGTCGCCGTTGGTCGCGTCCGTGTAGTCGGGGTTGATCCAGATCTTGCTGACCTTGCTGACCGTCCCGTTCGTGCCGTTGAGGTAGGTGCGGCCGCCGACCACGCGGACGCTGCTGGTGGTCTCGCCGACCATGCAGTGCGCGGCGGTGACGACCTTCCTGGCCGCGACCAGGGTGCCGCCGCAGAACTGGCTGCCGGAGGAGTCCGTGATCTGCATCATGAACGGGTATGCGGTGGTCGTGGTCGTCGAGCCGCCCACGATCTTCGGCTGGACCGCCGCGACGGCGCCAGGTGCGCCCAGCAGTGCGCTCGTGGCGGCGGCGGTCGCTATGGCGGCAGCGACGGTCTTTCTGGCGCGGTTCATCCCGAACATGAGTCTCCTCAAGGGGTTGCCGGTGGGGGGTCGCGCGGGTGGGGGGTGGTGCACGGGAGTTCTCGGACTCTGCACCGACCCCCGTGTGCCCGGCGAGCGGCACGGCACTTACGCTAGGAGCCGGAGGGGCCTGCTCCCAATGAGGGAACCCCCTAAGGAGAGTTGGGCAGGGAAAACCCTCGGTCTGCGCGCGTATACCTTCAACCTGCCTGCTGGAAGCAGCTGTTCAGCCCGGATGGTGCCCCGCCGCCAGCCGCACGATGTCCACCCGTGACCGGATCCCCAGCTTGCGGTAGACGCGTGTGAGCGTCGCTTCCACCGTCTTCACGCTGATGAACAGGCGCGCCGCGATCTCCCGGTTCGTCGCGCCCTCCATGACCAGCGCGGCCACCTGCCGCTCCGTCGCGGCCAGGGTGTCGAGGGCGGCCGCGGCCAGGGGCGGCTGGGCAGGGCCGGTGACGGTGGCCGTCTCCACCTGTCGCAGCCACGGCATGGCGCGGCAGCGGCGGAAGAGCCGGGCGGCCTCGTCGTACGACGTCGGTCCCGGCCGCGGGGTGCGCAGCCCCGCCCGCGCGTAGGCCGCCCGTGCCTCCTCCAGGCCGTAGCCCAGCTTGGTCAGCCGGTCCTGGGCCGACGTCAACTGCCGTTTCGCCGCCTCGGTGTCCCCGCGCCCGGCGCGGATCAGGGCCTCCGCCCGGTCCAGTACCGCGAGCACGCTCCCCCGGCCGAGCCGCAGCGCCCGGGCGCGGGTGGCGTCCACGACGTCCTGCGCCTCGGCCGGCTCCCCGATGCGCACCAGTGCCTCGGCGAGGTCGCCGTGCCAGCGCCCCCGGGCCGGATCGGTGACCCCGAGGCCCTCCTCCAACTCCCTGACCCGGCGCAGGGAATGGACCGTCCCCACCGCGTCCCCGGCCACCAGCTGGGCGTGCCCCAGCGCGGCCAGCGCCCGCGACAGATAGATCACGTCACCGTCTTCCTCGGCGCGTCCCACCGCCTCGCGGGCCAGCGTCAGCGCCCGGTCCACCTCGCCGCCCGCCGCCTCCGCGAGCGAGGTGAGCATCGCGCTCGCGGCCTCCCCGATCCCGGTGTCCCGTGCCAGCCGGAGGCTCTCCCGCGCCAGGTCCAGTGCCCGCCCGCAGTGCCCGGCCCGCAGTTCGGTCTCGGCGAGCCCGCGCAGGAAGTGCACCTCGGCCTCGACCATCCCGCGCCGCCGCGCCTCACGCAGCAGCGCGCTGACCGTCTTGCGGGCGTCGGCCAGCTGGTCGCTCATGATCAGCCAGCGGAACCGTACGGCGCCTGCGCCGTTGTGGTCGCACGCCACCCGCGGGTCCTGCGGCTCCTTCAGTGCCCGCTTGATGGTCGCGGGTGCGTCCGGATGCCCCATCAGCGTCTCGGCCTGGGCCTGGAAGGCCAGCGCCAGCAGTTCGTTGCGCCGGTCGCCGGCCCGCGCCGCCAGGTCCGCGGCGAGCGCGCCCTCCTCCCTCGCCCGCTCGAAGTCTCCCTCCACGAGCAGCGCCCGCCAGGCGAGCTGATAGTGCACCAGGGTGAGCAGCCGCGGATCGTCGCCCGCGTCGGCCAGCGCCTGTGGGAAGACCGCGTCGACCTCGGCCATCGCGTGCCCGGCGGCGTCGATCACGACCATCCACGCCCGCACCCGGTCCGCGGGCTCGGTCGCACGGGCCAGCACCTCGTGGGCGATGTCCCGCGCGAAGTCGGTCTCCCCGGCGGTCAGTGCGTCCTCGGCCGCCTGAAGCCGCCGTGCCTCCGGCCCCGGTACCGCGTCGACGGGGGTGTGCCGGGCCGCGAGCAGCCCGAGTCCCGCGGCCACCGACGGCGCCCCCCGGTCCCGGGCGGCGGCCGCGGCCTCGCCGAGGCGTGCTGCCACCTGGGGGTCCGTGCCGGTGGTAGCCAGGGCGAGATGCCGGGCCCGCTCGATCGGATCGGAGGCCGCCGTCGACAGCGCCGCGTGCGCGGCGCGCCGCTCCTGCGCGCCGGCCTGCGCGTACAGCGCGGCCGATATCAGCGGATGCGCGAAGCGTACGCCCGGCGCGTCCCGTTCCGTCGCCAGCAGCCCGAGCGCGGCGGCCTGGGCGGTCTCCGCCTCCGCGTTCTCCCGGCCCGCCGCGTGCAGCAGGGCCAGCGTGGGCCGCGCCCCCGCGCTCGCCACGAGCAGCGTGCGGCGCGCCTCAGGTGACAGAGCTTCCAGCCGGTTGAGCACAAGGGCGCGCAGCGAGGTCGGGACGGGCAGCGGCTCACCGGGGCTCGGTGGCGTCGTGCTCTCGAAGAGGGCACGGCCGAGTTCCAGCGCGAACAGCGGATTGCCGCCGCTGGTGCCGTGGATGTCCCGGACGGTGGAGCGGGGCAGGCCGGTGTAGCCGCGGTGGTGGAGGAGTTCGGCGACCTGGGTGCGGGAGAGCGGGTTGACCCTGACCGCCAGCGTGTCCGGCGGGGACGCGCTCAGGTAGCGGTCGTGGTCCTGGCCCTGCGGCTCGGTGTGCGTACGGACCGCGCACAGCAGCTGCACGGGCGTGCCGCCCAGGCGCCGCGCGGCGAAGCCGAGGAGTTCGGCGCTGGCCGGATCCAGCCACTGGAGGTCGTCGGCGACGATGAGCACGGGACCGCGGGAGGCGAGCGCGCGCAGAGTGGACAGCACCGCGAGCCGCAGCGCGAGTCCGTCCCGCTGCAGCGTGGACTCGCCGCGGCCGGTGAGCGCGGACTCCAGGGCGGTGCGCTGCGGGGCGGGCAGTTGCCAGGCGACCTCGTCCACGACGAGACCGAGCAGGTCGGCGAGGGCCAGGAAGGGCAGATGGGATTCGGACTCGGTCGCCGAGCAGCGCAACACGGTGCGCACCGCTTCACCGTATTCCGCGGCCAACGCGCGCAGGACCGTCGACTTTCCTATTCCGGCAGGGCCGTGCACCAGCACACTTCCCCCGGCGGCGAGCTGTTCGCGCGCTCCGGCGAACAGCTCCTCCCGGCCGATGACCAGGTCGGGGCGGGGTCTCGCAGGCTCCTGGAAGTCCCGTCGCACGGTCACCGCTCCCCTCCGTGTGTCGTGTCCTGGCCAATATTAGGCAACCAGTCTTTGAAATTCGGACAGACGGCGTGGGTGAGGGAAATAACAGCGGTGCGGCACAAGGAAATTCACGGGGGTGTCCAATGAACGGGACGCCGACAATCCAGGTGAGCGCAAAAAGGGCGGGTGGGTGGTAATCCGTCGTCATGCTGCGGGGTGGACCGGGCCGGCAACAGGCGCGGGGCCTACGGCAGGACGCCCGCCCGCCGTGCCGCAACCACCGCCTCCCACCTGGAGTGCGCCCCCAACTTCCGCATCGCCGAGCGCAGATAGCCCTTGACGGTCTCGGGGCGCAGCCCCAGCCGCTCCGCGGCCGCCGCGTTGGTCGAGCCCACCGCCACACACGACAGGACGTCCACCTCCCGCGGGGACAGACCCGCGGCCCGCGCCGGGGAGCCGGGGGACGCCGCGCCCGCCAGGCGCCCGCAGACCTCGAGGAGTTCGGCCCGTAGCGCCGGGTCCTCGATCCGCTGCGCCAGTGTCCGCAGTGCGCCATGGACCTCGCGCACCTGCTCCCAGGCCGCGCCGGCCGGTGCCGCAGGCTGCGGCACGGCCGTCAGCAGGGCACGCGCCTCGTCGCGCGCCACCAGCGCCTGTTCCACGTCCCGCGCCGCCTCCACCGCCGCATTCAGCATGCGGTCGCCGAGCGGCTGTGCCGTCCGCAGGGCGCCGTACAGCACACCGCGCACCCGGCGCCGTACGACGACCGGCACCGCCAGCACGGACTTGAGGCCCTCCGTCGCCACCGCCACGTCGTACTCGTGGCTTATCCGCCGGGAGGCCGAATAGTCGGTCACCGCACAGGGCCGGGCCAGCGCGACCACTTTGCCCCCCAGTCCGTTGCCGGAGACGACGGCGAGTGCGCTGAGCGCCGTGGTGGCGTTGCCGCTGAGTTCGCTGATGCGTATCTGCGCCCGCCCGGACTCCACCAGGCCGCCGAAGGCGACCGGCAGCCCTGTCGCACGCCGCAGCCGCACCAGCGCGCCCCGCACCTCCACCGCCTCGGCTGCGTCAGCTGCCACGTGCTCGCCCCTTCGTCGTGGCGCACCCCCGTTCGGGGGTGGTGAGACCTGCCTCACGGATTACACGATGTTAGGTGGCTGTCCGGCAATGAGGAGGACACATGACGGCGAACAGCGACGCGACGGACGCGTTCCGCACCGCGCGGGACTTCCTGCTGGCGCACCGCGAGGACTACGCCACGGCCTACGAGGGCTTCCGCTGGCCGCGTCCGGCGTACTTCAACTGGGCACTCGACTGGTTCGACGTCATTGCAGACCGCAACGACCGCACCGCGTTGCACATCGTGGAGGAGGACGGGGCCACCACCCGGCTGTCCTTCACCGAGATGTCGGAGCGCTCGAACCGGGTGGCGAACCGGCTGCGCGCGTGGGGGGTGGGTGCCGAGGACCGCATCCTGGTGATGCTCGGCAACCAGGCCGAGCTGTGGGAGACCGCGCTGGCCGCGATGAAGCTGCGTGCGGTCGTCATCCCGGCCACCCCGCTGCTCGGACCCGCCGACCTGCGCGACCGCGTCGACCGCGGCCGGGTCCGGCACATCGTCGTCCGCGCCGAGGACACCGCCAAGTTCGACGAGGTGCCCGGCGACTACACCCGGATCGCGGTCGGGGGCGCGCCCGAGGGCTGGCGGGCGTACGAGGACGCCTGCACCTCCGGCGCGGAATTCGAGCCGGACGGGCCCACCCGTGCCGACGACCCGCTGATGCTCTACTTCACCTCGGGCACCACCGCCCGCCCCAAGCTGGTCGAGCACACCCACGTTTCGTATCCGATCGGCCATCTGGCGACGATGTACTGGATCGGCCTGAAGCCCGGGGACGTGCACCTCAACATCTCCTCGCCGGGCTGGGCCAAGCACGCCTGGTCCAATCTCTTCGCCCCGTGGAACGCGGAGGCGACCGTCTTCCTGCACAACTACACCCGCTTCGACGCCGCCCGGCTGATGGTCGAGATGGACCGCGCGGGCGTCACCACCTTCTGCGCCCCGCCGACCGTGTGGCGCATGCTGATCCAGGCCGAGCTCACCCAGCTGCGCACACCGCCGCGCGAGGCCGTCGCCGCCGGTGAGCCGCTCAATCCCGAGGTGATCGAGCAGGTGCGGCGCGCCTGGGGCGTGACCATCCGGGACGGCTTCGGACAGACGGAGACGGCCGTGCAGGTCTCCAACAGCCCCGGCCAGCCGCTGAAGACAGGGTCCATGGGCCGGCCCAGCCCCGGCTTCCGCGTCGAACTGCTCGACCCGGTGACCGGGGCGCCGGGCGCGCAGGAGGGCGAGATCTCGCTCGACCTGTCCGTCCGGCCCGTCGGCCTGATGACGGGCTACCACGGTGACGCGGACCGCACGGCGGAAGCCATGGCGGGCGGCTACTACCGGACCGGCGACATCGGCTCGCGGGACGAAGAGGGATACATTACCTATATCGGGCGTGCCGACGACGTCTTCAAGGCGTCCGACTACAAGATCTCTCCCTTCGAACTGGAGAGCGCGCTCCTCGAACACGAGGCGGTGGCCGAGGCGGCCGTGGTGCCCGCACCGGACGAGTTGCGCCTCTCCGTCCCGAAGGCGTACATCGTGCTCGCCGCCGGCTGGGAGCCCGGCCCGGACACCGCGAAGGTCCTCTTCGAACACTCCCGCGAGGTCCTCGCCCCCTACAAGCGTCTCCGCCGCCTGGAGTTCGGTGAACTGCCGAAGACCGTCTCGGGCAAGATCCGCCGGATCGAACTGCGCGAGGCCACGGCCGCGGGCTCCGCACACGAGTACCGCGAGGAGGACTTCCGGTGACGGAACTGTCGTACACGCACGGGACCAGCGGCACACCGCTGCTCGGCGACACCATCGGAGCCGGCCTGGACCGCGCGATCGCCGCGTACCCCGACCGTGACGCCCTGGTGGACGTGCCCTCCGGACGCCGCTGGACCTACGCCGAGTTCGGGGCCGCCGTCGACGAGGTGGCGCTGGGGCTGATCGCCAAGGGCGTCGGCAAGGGCGACCGGGTCGGCATCTGGGCGGTCAACTGCCCCGAGTGGGTGCTGATCCAGTACGCCACCGCCCGCATCGGCGCGATCATGGTGAACATCAACCCCGCCTATCGGGCCCACGAGTTGGAGTACGTGCTGAGTCAGGCCGGGGTCTCGCTCCTGGTCGCCTCCCTGGCCCACAAGAGCAGCGACTACCGGGAGCTCGTCGGCCGAGTGCGCGGCCGCTGCCCCGAGTTGCGCGAGACGGTGTACATCGGCGACCCGTCCTGGGACGCGCTCACCGCGGGCGCGGCCTCGGTGCCGCACGAGCGGCTCGCCTCCATCGCCGGGGAGTTGAGCTGCGACGACCCCGTCAACATTCAGTACACCTCCGGCACAACAGGCTTCCCGAAGGGGGCGACCCTCTCCCACCACAACATCCTCAACAACGGCTACTGGGTGGGCCGTACGATCGGCTACACGGAGCAGGACCGGGTGTGTCTGCCCGTCCCGTTCTATCACTGCTTCGGCATGGTCATGGGAAATCTGGGCGCCACTTCCCACGGCGCGTGCATCGTGATCCCGGCGCCGTCCTTCGAACCGGCGGCCACGCTGCGGGCGGTGCAGCAGGAGCGGTGCACGTCCCTGTACGGCGTGCCGACGATGTTCATCGCCGAGCTGAACCTGCCCGACTTCGCGACGTACGACCTCTCGTCCCTGCGCACCGGGATCATGGCGGGCTCGCCCTGCCCGGTCGAGGTCATGAAGCGGGTGGTCGCCGAGATGCACATGGAGGAGGTGTCCATCTGCTACGGCATGACGGAGACCTCGCCGGTGTCGCTGCAGACGCGGATGGACGACGACCTCGAGCATCGCACCGCGACCGTCGGCCGGGTCCTGCCGCACATCGAGGTCAAGGTCGTCGACCCGGTGACCGGAGTGACCCTGCCGCGCGGCTCCGCGGGCGAACTGTGCACCCGCGGTTACAGCGTGATGCTCGGTTACTGGAACGAGCCCGAGAAGACCGCGGAGGCCGTCGACCCCGGCCGCTGGATGCACACCGGCGACCTGGCGACCATGCGCGAGGACGGCTACGTCGAGATCGTCGGCCGTATCAAGGACATGATCATCCGTGGCGGTGAGAACGTCTACCCGCGCGAGATCGAGGAGTTCCTGTACGCGTATCCGAAGATCGCCGACGTGCAGGTGGTCGGAGTTCCCCATGAGCGCTACGGCGAGGAGGTCCTGGCCTGTGTCATCCCGCGCGATCCGGCCGATCCGCCGACGCTGGAGGAGCTGCGGGCCTTCTGTGAGGGGCAGCTGGCGCACTACAAGATCCCGAGCAGGGTGTGGATCCTCGACTCCTTCCCGATGACGGTTTCCGGGAAGGTACGCAAGATCGAGCTGCGGGAGACCTACGCGGACCGGGCGTAGGGCGAGGGCCGGCGAGCCTCACGTCCGGCCGGCGGCCAGGTCGTCGGCCGAGGTGTTCACCGGCTGCGGAGTGCCGGTGAGATCGAGGACGAAGAGCGGGACGCCGAGGCGGTCGGCCACGGTACGGGCGTCGTCGGCGTACCCCGCGAGGGAGAAGTAGACGCAACGGGCGGACTCCGACAGGGCGGTCAGCCACAGGCACTCCACGTCCCGCAGCGAGGCCGGGCGCACGGTCGGGTCCACCTGAGCCAGGACCCCGCGCGCCGCGAGCCCGATCCCGTTCGGTGGCCGCTGGTCGGCGCGCCGGACGCCGCGGTAACCGAGCCAGCGCAGATAGAGCGCCGCGGCGGTGACGGCGTCCCGTGCGGTGCGGATGGCGACGGGCTGGAAGGTGGCACGGGCCGGCTCCGGGCCCTCGCCGCGTGCCGGGGGCCCGATGCTCTCCGCGCGCGGGGCTCCGGCGTCCGGGACCTCGTCGGGATCCACCGGGGCCGGACGGTCCAATGGCCCCGGCACCAGGTGCACCGGGATCCGCAGGATGGTCCCGCACGGGCAGCCGAGCTCCGGCCGGGGCCACTGGTCCTCCCGGCCGCACATCTCACAGCGGACCGTGACCCATTCCTCGTCCCAGGTGCGATGGGTGACGACGGAGGGGGCCGAGAGACGGTTCAGCGGCGGGGCGACGGGCGTGCCGCACACGCAGGGATAGGCCGGCGCGGTGTAGACGTGCTCGCGCCGACAGGCCGGACAGTGCACCGGCACGCTCTCGGGCATGGCCCACTCCAAGGCGTCACGTCGGGACAGCGCTCCCATGGTGCTCCTTTGCGCCCTCGCTTGTCCTCGGCTTCGTCCACCGCGCGCTCCAAGGTCGTCCTCCCTTGACGGCCCTCGCCCGCCGACCCTACATTGTTTCCAGATAGTAGAAGTTAAATTCCGTAATACGGAAGTGCTCACCGCGGGGTGCGACGGGAGCGCGAGTCCGACAGCCGAAGCAGGAGTACTCAATGGCTCGTATGACCGCTGCCCGCGCGGCAGTCGAGATCCTCAAGCGCGAGGGCGTCAGCGACGCGTTCGGGGTTCCGGGTGCGGCGATCAACCCCTTCTACGCGGCCCTGAAGGCCTCCGGTGGGATCCGCCACACCCTCGCCCGTCATGTCGAGGGCGCCTCCCACATGGCGGAGGGCTACACCCGTACGCATCCGGGAAACATCGGCGTCTGTATCGGCACTTCGGGCCCGGCCGGGACCGACATGATCACCGGGCTGTACTCCGCGACCGGGGACTCGATCCCGATCCTGTGCATCACCGGTCAGGCGCCGACCGCCGTCATCCACAAGGAGGACTTCCAGGCCGTCGACATCGCGTCGATCGCGGGGCCGGTCACGAAGATGGCCGTCACCGTCCTGGAGGCGGCCCAGGTTCCGGGCGTCTTCCAGCAGGCCTTCCATCTGATGCGTTCGGGCCGTCCCGGCCCGGTCCTGATCGACCTGCCCGTCGACGTCCAGCTCACCGAGATCGAGTTCGATCCGGAGACGTACGAGCCGCTGCCGGTCTACAAGCCCGCCGCGACCCGTGCCCAGATCGAGAAGGCGATCGAGCTCCTCAACGCCTCCGAGCGGCCCCTGATCGTCGCCGGTGGCGGTGTCATCAACGCCGACGCCGCCGGACTCCTCGTGGAATTCGCGGAACTCACGGGTACTCCGGTCGTCCCGACCCTGATGGGCTGGGGCGTCATCCCCGACGACCACGAACTGAACGCCGGAATGGTGGGCCTGCAGACCTCGCACCGGTACGGAAACGCCACCTTCCTGGAGTCCGACTTCGTGCTGGGCGTCGGCAACCGCTGGGCCAACCGGCACACCGGCAGGCTCGACGTCTACACGGCCGGCCGGAAGTTCGTGCACGTCGACATCGAGCCCACCCAGATCGGCAGGATCTTCGCCCCCGACTACGGCATCGCCTCCGACGCGAAGGCGGCCCTGGAGCTGTTCGTCGAGGTGGCACGGGAGCTGAAGACCGCGGGCGAGCTGCCCGACCGGTCCGAGTGGGCCGCCGCCGCCCAGGAGAAGCGGGCCCGCCTCCAGCGCCGTACGCACTTCGACGACATCCCGATCAAGCCGCAGCGCGTCTACGAGGAGATGAACAAGGCCTTCGGCCCTGAGACCCGGTACGTCTCCACCATCGGTCTCTCGCAGATCGCGGGCGCCCAGATGTTGCACGTCTTCAAGCCGCGTCACTGGATCAACTGCGGTCAGGCCGGGCCGCTCGGCTGGACCGTCCCGGCCGCCCTCGGCGTCGCCGTGGCCGATCCGGAGGCGTCCGTGGTCGCCCTGTCCGGCGACTACGACTTCCAGTTCATGATCGAGGAGCTGGCCGTCGGGGCGCAGCACCGGATCCCGTACGTCCACGTCCTGGTGAACAACTCCTACCTCGGCCTGATCCGCCAGGCGCAGCGGGCGTTCGAGATCGACTTCCAGGTCAACCTGGAGTTCGAGAACATCAACTCGCCCGAACTGGGCGTCTACGGCGTCGACCACGTGAAGGTCGCCGAGGGCCTCGGCTGCAAGGCGATCCGGGTGACCGACCCGAACGAGCTGGGCGCCGCCTTCGAACAGGCCAAGAAGCTCGCCGCCGAGTTCCGGGTGCCGGTCGTCGTCGAGGCGATCCTGGAGCGCGTCACCAACATCTCGATGTCGACCACCAATGACATCGGCAATGTCGTCGAGTTCGAGGAGATCGCGACCGAGCCGGGCCACGCGCCCACCTCCATCAGGACACTGAAGGTCTGACGCACTCGGCGTGCGGGGCGGCCGGTCCGTGCGGCAGGCCGCCCCGCACGCTGTTCCCAGCCGCGGCCGAAGTCCGGCATGCTCCCCACATGCGGATGACCGTCCCCACCCCACTCGGCGACCTCGCGGTCCGCGCGTACGGGGCCTCCGGGGCCCCCGCGCTGCTGCTCCTGCACGCCAACCCCGGTGACGGCCGGGACTTCGACGCGGTCCTGCCCGCCCTCGCGGACCGCCACCGCACCTTCGTACTGGACTGGCCCGGCTACGGCGAGTCGACGGCGCCGCACCCCGGGCGGGTCACCCCCCAAGGGCTGGTGCGGGCCGCGGAGACGGTGCTCGACGCGCTCGCGGCCGAGCACGGAGTGCACCGCGTCGCCCTGCTCGGCAACAGCGTCGGCGGCTATGTGGCCTGCCGCCTCGCCGAGGGCCGCCACGCCGGGTCGGTGAACGCGCTGATCCTGGTCGGCCCGGCCGGCTTCACGCCCCAGAACGCGCTGACCCGCTGGTTCTGCCGCGAGGTCATGGGCCGCCCGGACCATGCCCGCCGGCTGGTGGTTCCGCCGGCCCGCGCCTACCTGGGCGGCCTGCGCACGCCGAGCGCCCGGGCCACCTACGAACGGGCTCGCCGACTGCCGTGGCAGCGGGAGCGTTTGCTGGTCCACTGCGCGTTGTGGCGGGGCTTGGCGGCTCCGGAGTTCGGTATCGATGACCCGGGCGCCCTGGACGTCCTGATTCTGCTGCTGTGGGGAAGCCGCGACCCGGTCGTTCCGGCAGCGCTGGACGGGCGCCGCGCGCGACGGGCCCTGTCCGCCCACACGGCGGCCGTCCGGCTCCCCACGGCCCACGAGCCCTACAATGAGCGTCCGGATCTCATCCTGCGGCATACACTGCCATTCCTGAAGGACCCGGGAGTCGTCACACCGTGCCGCAGCTGAAGCCGCCTCCGCCTCCGCCCCAGGACTGCGGCAGTTCCCGCTCCGTAGTGCCGCCCCGGCCGACGAGCCCCGCCTCCTGTGCGAAGCGCGGCATGAGAGTGGTCAGCGCCCGGTTGCCGTACAGGGCGACGGCGAGCAGCCGGTCGTCGGACGACAGGCCCCGGCGGGACGTGGGCATCGGGTGCCGGTCCCGCAGCGACCTCAGGGCGCGCCGGCCGGCCCGGGTGCGGCCTGGCAGGAAGATGCGCAGCAGTCCGGCGTCCACCAGGTCGTAGCGCAGGTCGACGAGAGCGAGGGCCACGGCCTCCCTGACCAGTAACTCCCGCATGCCCGCGGGCCGGTAGAGCGACGCGTGCACCGCCTTCGGCAGGGAGGGAAGGGGAGGCAGGTCTTCGCCCCCGCCGTCGGCCGGCCCCGTGGTCCGTATCGTGCCGCCTCGCCCGGCGCCGACTGCCTTCCGTAGTTGCAGGGTGAGTACGGCCACGGTGACGGCGGCGCGGCGACCGCCCCGGAGAAACGCGATCTCGTGCGGCTCCAGCCGGATCGTCGCAGTGCTGTCCATGGGATCCCCCGAACAAGACGGGGGCCCGCCGCCCCCGTGTCGGCGGGCCCCGTGTGCCGAGAATGTGCCCGGAGGCCGGGGGAGTCGAAGCCTCTCGGGCCGTGTTCAGAGGTTGATTTGAGGGTTGCGTAGACGGTGTACGCGCGCCTGTGTAGACGCCCTCATTCGACGTCGAGCTCAGACAGGCCCGGCCAGTCGTCGGGCCCGCCGCCCTGCCACTCGATGAGGTCGCTCTCCTCGCCCTCGATCCGGTCGAGATCGGCCAGGCGCAGGATCTCGACGACGTCGTCCAGGTGGGTGGCGATCCCGAGAGTCACGTCACCCTCGGTGACGCGCCGCGATCCGTCCAGAGCCGGGGAATGCACCACGATGCGCGGATGCTCCGCTTGCCTTTCCATGTCTTCAGGCTCCTGCCCCCGGGCCGGATGCGCACCCGGGCGCACCGAGAGCGCCGGATACGGGACTTGACGCATCCGGCGCTCTTCGCGCGTACGTCGGCCGGGACCGCGGCGGGTGCGACGGTCCGAAGCGTCCTTCCCTCAGGTCGAGAGGAGGTCCCGGGCCGTTCACCACCGCACTGGCTCGCACGCCGCCGCGGTCCTCGCCCTGCCCGCCGTCGTATCGAGCGACCACCCCTCATCCGGGTCGCTCGGTGGTGACGGGCCGTGCGTCCGCTCCCCGACCTCCCGTCAGGACCCGGACGCTGTCTAGGGCTTCTCGGAGATGGTTCCGGACCGTGGCGTCGCCTGGGCGCGACAGGACAGGTGTCGGCGTCGCCGCGGTCCGGAGGATCGGAGGGGTCAGGCCTGCGCGCCGGACAGGCGTTCCACGGCCCGCAGCAGGGCCGAATGGTCCAGACCGCCGTCGCCCTGTGCGCGCAGACTGGCGACCAGCTGGGCGACCACGGCGCCGACCGGCAAAGAGGCACCGACATTGCGGGCCGCGTCCGTGACGATGCCCATGTCCTTGTGGTGCAGGTCGATACGGAAACCCGGCTTGAAGTCGCGGTTCAGGAAGTTGTCCTTCTTGCGGGTCAGCACGGTGGAGCCCGCAAGGCCGCCGTTCAGGACGTCCAGAGCCGCCCTCAGGTCCACGCCCGACTTCTCCAGGAAGACCACGGCCTCGGCACACGCCTGGATGTTCACGGCGACGATCAGCTGGTTGGCGGCCTTCACCGTCTGGCCCGAGCCGTGCGGACCGCACAGCACGATGGTCTTGCCGAGCGCCTCGAAGACCGGTTTCGCGGCCTCGAAATCGGCCTGCTCGCCGCCGACCATGATCGACAGCACGGCCTCGACGGCGCCGGCCTCGCCGCCGGACACCGGGGCGTCCAGGACGCGGATGCCCTTCTCCCTTGCGGCCCGTGCGAGATCGACGGAGGTCTGGGGGGTGATCGAGGACATGTCGATGAGCAGGGTGCCGAGCCCGGCGTTCTCGAGGATGCCGTCCGGGCCGTACGCGACCGCCTCCACCTGAGGGGACGCCGGCACCATCGTGATGATCACGTCGGCGTCCCGCACGGCCTCGGCGATCGAACCGGCCGCGGTGCCGCCGGCGGCGGCCAGGCGGTCCAGCTTCTCCTGCTCCAGGGTGAAGCCGGTGACGTCGTAACCGGCCTTGATCAGGTTCTCGGACATGGGGGAACCCATGATGCCGAGGCCTATCCAGGCGACCTTGGGGAGCGTGGTGGTCATGGGGAGCCTCTCTGCCTACTGCGATATGTCGATGGGTTGCTGCTCAGCGGGCGGCGCGTACCTGATCCGGCAGCCAGTCGAAGGCCTCGGCGCTCGGTGTGTCCCCCGGCTTGTACTCCAGACCGACCCAGCCGTCGTAACCCGCCTTGGTCAGCTGGTCCAGGAGCTCCTCGAGGGGGAGGGAACCCGTGCCCGGCGCGCCACGGCCGGGGTTGTCGGCGATCTGGACGTGGCCGGTCTTCGAGGTGTACCGCTCGATCACCGACGGCAGGTCCTCGCCGTTCATCGACAGGTGGTACAGGTCCATCAAGAACTTCGCGTTGCCGAGGCCGGTCGTGGCGTTGACCTTGTCCACGATCGCGACCGCGGCGGGGGCGCTCACCAACGGGTACAGCGGTGACTCGGGCTTGTTCAGGGCCTCGATCAGCAGGACCGCCCCGATGCGCTCCGCGGCCCGCGCCGCGAGCACCAGGTTCTCCAGGGCGAGCGCGTCCTGCTCGGCCGGGTCCACGCCTTCGACGCGGTTGCCGTACAGCGCGTTGAGCGCCTTGCAGCCGAGGGACTGCGCGAGGTCCGCGGCCACCTCGACGTTGGCGCGGAACTTCTCCGACTCCTCGCCCGGGACCGACAGGGCACCGCGGTCCGGGCCCGGGAGCTGTCCGGCGTAGAAGTTCAGGCCCGTCAGCAGCACCCCCGCGTCCTCGATCGCCTTCTTCAGTGCGTCGAGCCGGGAGCGCCCGGGGGTGGGGGCGTCGACCCACGGCCACCACAGTTCGACCGCGGTGAAGCCCGCCGCGGCGGCGGCCGCGGGACGTTCCAGGAGCGGGAGCTCCGTGAAGAGGATCGACAGGTTGACGTTGAAGCGCTGGTCTGCGAATCCCATCGGGGCTGCGCTCCTATTCCGTATTGCGGAAGTAACTTTCTGCTTGATGGAAAGCCTGCCGCCAGGGTCTGAAGGCTGTCAAGCCCGCTCACGAAAAAGTGCCCCTGCGCGAGCTGCACGGGGGCACTTCGGACGACGGTCAGAGCGCGTCGACGGCACTCACCTTCCAGCCCGCGGAGGTGCGGGTGAGCGTCATCCGCACCCGGTTCAGATCCAGGCGGGACCCCGAGACCTGGGTGCTCTGAGTGACCTGGTTGACGAACAGGAGTACGACGACCCTGTCCGGCGCTGCCGACACGACGGAGGCCGCCGGGGTCCCGCCCCCCTGGGGCGCCGCCACCGTCGCCTTCACCACCCCGTGGTACTTCGTCGCGGTCGGACCGACCACCGTCTTCGTGGTCTTGAGGTACTGGTCACGGAAGGCCCCGGTCAGGTAGGCGCGGGCCCGGTCGAAATCGCGCTCCAGATGCCGGTAGTCGTACGACAGCACGACCGGCGCCGCCTTCCGCGCGGCCGCGAGCGCCTGTCCCCGCGCCTGTTCCGTCTGCTGCCCCTCCCGGTACTGCCCGCCGAGCACGGCGACGGCGGCCAGGCCCGCCACGAGCACGACACAGAGCGCCGCGGTGAGCAGCCTTCGCCCGGATCGCCACCGGGGCGCGCTCTCCTCCGCCTCCTCCTCGGCGGACTCCGGCGACGGCTCCGGCGGGTCCTCCCAGCCGTCCCCCGGGGCCTCGACGAGCAGGGTGCGCCCGGAGCGCTGCTCCTCGGCGCGCGCCGATGCCGCGTCGGCGGAGCCCTCCGCCCGCTCGGCGCGCTTGGCCGCCGCGCGGGCGGCCGCGGTCATCGTGCGGCGGGCGGGGGAGCCGGTGCCGGGGCCTCGGGAGGTCGGGTTCGCCACGGTCTTTCTCCTCACTGGTGATGCCTGGTGGTGCGCGAGGGGCCGCGCTCAGCCCACGAACTCGACGTCGGAGGTCAGCCAGCGGCCGTGCTCGCGCACGAGGTCCAGCTGGAGCCGGTAGGTGCGCGCCTGGCCCTCGGGCGCGGCGGTGTTGGTCACCTTGCTGTCGGCGACGACCAGCACCCGTGCGGAACGGTCGTCGCACCGTACGATGCCCGCTTCGAGGACCTGGCCCTCCGACACCGACTTGTTCTGCGCGACGAGCTTCGTCAACTCCGCGGTCTGCGCGGTGAACTCCTTCTTGAAGTCGCCGGTGGCGCCCTTGAGCACGTTCCCGCTGTCCCGGCGGTAGTGCCGGTAGTCGAGCGAGGTGAAGTTCAGCGCCGACTGGCGGGCCGCCGCCAGGACGTCCCCTCTGCGCTGCTCCGCCTCGTGCTGCTGCGACAGCCGCAGGCCCAGCCAGACCGACAGCGCGCTCGTCAGCACGGTCGCGGCCACCAGCCCCGCGGTCAGCACCCTGCGGTGCCCCAGGTTCATGCCATCGGTCCCACGAGCAGCCATTGCCACGACTCCTTTCCGAAGACGGCCTGTTCACCGCCCGTCGAGCCGATCTCGACGGACGTCCCGTCCGGACCGGTGGCGGTGCCGGACTCCGGGTCGTACGGGGTGACGTACGCGGACTGGTTCACGCCGCCCGAAACGGCCGACGCACCAGGGGCGTTCTGCGCGCCGCGCACCGAGGTCTTGCTGCCGCGCGGCGCCGTGCAGCGCGCGTCGGTGTTCGCCGGGCGCGGGCCGGTGTCGGCGGGGTCGCGGCGCCGCGTTCCATAGCCCTGGGTGCACGCGGGCGGGTCGTCGGCGTTCACGACCAGGCCGAAGTGGGTGGTGCCGTCGCCCGGCACGACCGTGTAGGAGCCCGCGACCACGATCGGGAAGGTGACCAGGGCCTGCTCCACGCCGGGCAGCCGCGCCACGGTGACCTGTCCGCCGCTGATGAGGTTGGCCAGCAGGACAGGCAGATCCGGCTGGACGGACTTCAGCAGGGAGTCGACCTCCTGTGCGGCGGGCGCCGCGTTGTCGAGCAGTCGGCGCAGGTCGCCGTCGCCGGCCTTCAACTGCGCGCTGAGCGCCGCCAGATCACGGGAGAACGACTTGATCGCCGAGCCCTTGTCGGCCTGCGTCTTGAGCACCTTCCGCGAGTCCTCGATCAGCGACACCGTCTGCGGCAGCGAGTCGGACGCCGACTCGACGAGTTCGTTGCCGGAGTCCACCAGACGGCTCAGCCGCGGTCCGGTACCCGAGAAGGCCTTGCCCAGCTCGTCGACGGTGGTGCGCAGATCGTTCTTGCCGACGGAGTTGACGAGCCGGTCCAGGCTGAGGACGAGATCGGTGACGGGCAGCGGCACCCGGGTGCGGCCGCGCGGGATCGGGCTGCCGTCGATCAGATACGGGCCGCCGGACCGCCGGGGTTGCAGGTCGACGTACTGCTCGCCGACCGCCGAACGGTCGGCGACGACCGCCAGGGTGTCGGCCGGGATCCGTGGAGCCCCGTCCTCGATCCGCAGGGACACGGACACACCGGAGCCGTTCAGCCGCAGGACGCCCACGCGACCCACCGGAACGCCGCGATAGGTGACCTCGGCGCCGGGGAAGATGCCCCCGGACTCCGCGAAGTCGGCCGTCACCGTGTAGCCGTGGCCGAGGAGGTCGTCCGCAAGGCCGGTGTACTCGGCGCCCACGTACGACACCCCGACGGCGGTGACGGTGGCGAAGGCGAGCAGCTGGGCCTTGACCGTACGTGTGATCACGGCTGTATCCCCTTCAGCATGAGCTCGGCGAGGGCGAGGTCGATCCCCGGCGGGAGGCGGCGCGTGTCGTCTCCGGTGCCGTAGGCGGCGGTGCACACCGGCGGGCACAGCACATCGCCGCCGCCTGTCGGCGCCGAGGGCACGGCCGGGGTCGTCGGCACGCTCGGCAGGCTCGGGGTGGTGGGCAGCGCGGTGGGCACCGGCACGCTCGGCAGGCCCGGGAGCGACGGGGTCGGGGTCGGCCGCTTCTTGGATCCGCCGCCCTTGCCGGTGTTGTCGGTGAGGTTGCCGTAGAGGTCCGCCAGGTCGAGGTCGGCGGTGATCTTCAGGTTGACGTAGTCGCCCCTCACGGCGTCCGTCGCGTTGCGCGGGAAGGGATAGGTCGTCAGCAGCTCCAGGGAGTCGGGCAGATCGTCGCCGGCCTTGTTCAGCTGTTGCAGGATCGGCCGCAGCCGCTTCAGGTTGGCGACCGTGTCGTCCCGCGACGCGTTGACGACCTTCGTGCCGGTCGTGCCGAGCTTCGACAGGGCGGTGAGCATCTTCGTCAGGTCGTGGCGCTGGTCGGCGAGGACCTTCAGAGCGGGCGGGATCGTGTCGACGGCCTGCGCGATCGTCTTCTTCTCCGTCCCCAGCCGCTTGGCCAGCCGGTCGATGCCCTCGAGCGCGCGGACGATCTCCGAGCGCTGCTCGTCCAGGCCGCCGAGGAACGTGTCGAGCTGCTTGAGCAGGGACTTGACTCGCAGCTCGCGGCCGTCGAGGGCCTTGTTCAGCTCCATGGTGATCGTCTTGAGCTGGGCCACTCCGCCGCCGTTGAGGAGCGCGGACAGGGCGGACAGCACCTCCTCGATCTCCGGGTTTCGGCCGCTGCGGGACAGCGGGATCAGGTCGCCGTCGCCGAGCCGGCCGATGGGCGGGGCGCCGGAAGGGGCGGACAGCGCCACGTACTTCTCGCCGAGCATGCTGGTCTGCCTGAGGTCGGCGACCGCGTTGGCGGGCAGCTTCACCGAGTCGGCCACGCGCAGCCGCACCCGCGCGTGCCAGCCGTCCAGCTCCACCTTCTCGACCGCGCCCACCGTGACGTTGTCGACCTTGACCGCCGACTGCGGCACCAGATCCAGTACGTCCCGGAACTCGACCGTGACGTGGTAGGCATGGCCGTCCGCCGCCGCGCCGCCGGGGAGAGGGACGTCGTACCAGCCGTTGAACTCGCAGCCGGACAGCAGCAGCGAACCGGCCGCCGTCCATGCGACCACGCGGCCTCTGCGCAGCACGCTCATGCTCCGGCCCCCAGGATTCCGCCGAGGGTCCGGTCGACCGTGCCCGTGGTCGCGGGGGCGGTGGGAAGCTCCGGCAGTGAGTCGAAGAGCTTCCGCAGCTCCTCGCAGTCGGGATTCCTGCCGCCCTCCTCGCCGGTCGTCCTGAGCAGGGAGCACAGCAGGGACGCCGGGTCCTGCGGGTTCTGCGGGTTGTCACGGGTGTCGAGGGTGCCGGAGGACGGGTTGTAGGCGTTCTGCAGGTTCGACAGACCCGTGGGGGCGACGGTCAACAACTCCTCCAGCGCGGCGCGTTGGGTGACGAGGACCTTGGTGACCTTGCTGAGGCCCTTGACGTCCGAGGTCAGTGATTTCTTGTTGCTCTTCACGAAGTCGGACACGTCGCCGAGCGCCGTACCCAGGTGCCGCACTGCCGCCGCGAGGTCCTCGCGCTCCCCGGCGAGCTGCTGGGCGACCTGGGCGAGGTCGTCGTTGAACGACCGCACGCTCTTGTCGTCGGCCGCGAGCGCGGCTGTGAACACCTGGAGGTTGCGTACGGTGCCGAACAGGTCGCCCCGTCCGTCGGACAGCGTGGTGACCGCCTGCGAGAGGTCGTCGACCGCCTGGTTGAGGTCGGTCCCCTGGCCCTGGAGGTTGTCCGCGCTCACCCCCAGCAGCCGCGACAGGGAGCCGTCCTCGTTCGCGCCCTTCGGGCCGAGCGCCTCGGCGGTGGTGTGCAGGCTGTCGAAGATCCGGTCCAGCTCGACGGGGACTGCGGTGCGCGACTCCGGGATGACGGCGCCGTTCCGCAGCACCGGGCCCGTCCGGTACACCGGAAGCAGCTGGACGTAACGGTCGCTGACCACCGAGGAGTTGATGATCGCGGCCCGCGCGTCCGCGGGAACCCTGCGTCCCTGGTCGTACTCCAGCTCCACCCGCACCCGTCCGCCCTCCGGCGTGATCTTCTTGACCTCGCCGATGCGGACACCGAGGACGCGGACGTCGGAACCGGGGTAGATGCCGACGGTGCGCGGGAAGTACGCCGTGACGCGGACGGTGTGGGGGTGCGGCCACAGCACGACGGCGAGCGTGGTGACGAGCGCGAGCGCCGTGAGCAGCGCCAGGCTGCGCCGGACGGAAAAGCGTTTCGTCATCGCGAGCCTCCCGTCCGCGGCACCACCGGGGCGGCCACCAGGTTCTGCACATAGGAGTCGAACCACCGCCCGTTGCCGAGGGTGTTGGTGAAGACCCGGACATAGGGCGCGAGCAGCTTGACGCTGCGGTCGAGGCTCGCCTGGTTGCGTTCGAGCATCGTGACGAAGGTGTTGAGGTTCTTCAGGGCGGGCCCGATCTCGTTGCGGTTGTCCTCGACCAGGCCGGAGAGCTCGATGCCCAGCAGGGCGGAGCTCTTGAGCAGGGCGTGGATCGCAGCGCGCCGCCTGCTGATCTCCCTGAAGAGCTGGTCGCCGTCCTTCACCAGTGCGGAGAAGTCCTTCGAGTGATCGGCCAGCACCCCGGTGACCCCGTTCGCGTGGTCGAGGAGTGCGCGCAGCGCCTCGTCGCGCGAGGCGATCGTTCTGGAGATCCTCGACAGTCCCCTGATGGACGCCCGTACCTCCGAGGGAGAGTCCTGGAAGGTGGTGGAGATGGTGTCCAGCGCTTTCGCGAGCCGCTGGGTGTCGACCTTCTCCGTCGTGGTCGTCAGGTCGCTGAACGCCTGCACGACGTCGTACGCCGACACTGTCCGCTTCAGCGGGATCTCGCTGCCCGGCTTCAACCGGCCGGGCCCCTTCGGGCTCAGCGCGAGGTACTTCGCGCCGAGGATCGTCTTGACCCGGATCGAGGCGCCGGTCGCGGTGCCGAAGGCCGGGTCGCCCTTGACCTTGAAGGTCACCCTGACGTGGTCGCCCGCAAGGTCGACGCCCTCGACCTTGCCGACCTTGACCCCGGCGATCCGCACCTCGTCGCCGGGCTTGAGGCCGCCCGCCTCCGAGAAGGCGGCGCTGTACGTCTCGCCGTCGCCGATCAGCGGCAGGCTGTCGGCGTTGAACGCGGCGACGGTCAGCAGCGCGAGGACGGTGAGGCCGACGGCGCCGACCACGACGGGGTTGCCCTCGCGGAACGGCTTCAGCCGTGGCCGGCGCAGCCGGAACGTGGGCAGCTGCGGCGGCAGGACACGCACCTTCACGAGGGGTTCGGGGCGGCGGCGCCGACTTCTGCGCGGCAGCAGTCGGACCCTCGGCAGTTGCGGGGGCAGCACGCGTACCTTCACCAAGGGCTCCGGGCGCTGACGCCGGGTCCTGCCCGGCACGATGCGCAGGCTCATCCGCCGCACCTCGCCTGCGCCACATGCAGCTCAGGGGTGAGCACCTGCTTCGTCTTCGGCAGCACGACGCGGCCGTCGAAGTCGCACAGGTAGAAGTTGAACCACGAGCCGTAGGACGCCGTCCCCGTCAACTCGTTGAGCTTGTCCGGCAGCCGCTTCAGCACGCCCTCCACGGTCTTCTCGTTCCTGTTGAGCGTTCCGGTGAGATCGGTCAGCCCGGCGATGTCGTCCTTCAGCGGTGGACGTGCGTCCTTCAGCAGCCCCGAGGTGGCCTCGGTGAGGTCCCCGATGCTCACCAGAGACTCCCCGATGGGCTTACGGTCTGCGGACAGCCCGGAGATCACCCGCCGCAGCTGGGCGATCAGTCCGGAGAACCGGGCGCCGCGCCGGTCGAGCGTCTCCAGCACGGTGTTGAGGTCGGCGATCACGGAACCGATCAGCTTGTCCCGCCCGGCGAGCGTCGTGGTGAGCGACGCCGTGTGCGCGAGCAGGCTGTTCACGGTGCCGCCCTCGCCCTGCAGAGTCTTGATGATCTCGGAGGCGAGCTGGTTGACGTCGTTCGGGCTGAGCGCGGCGAACAGCGGCTTGAAACCGTTCAGCAGCGCGTTGAGGTCCAGGGCCGGCTGGGTCCGGGACAGCGGGATGGTGCCGCCGGGCCGCAGCCGGGTGCCGTCGCCCACGCCCTCGGTCAGTGCGATGTACCGCTGTCCCACCAGGTTGCGGTAGCGGACGACCGCGTGGGTACTGATGAGCAGCGGGCGGTCCGCGTCCACGGTGAAGGTGACCTCGGCCAGTGTGCGGTCCTTGATCCGGATGTCCTGGACCTCACCGACCCGCACCCCGGCCACCCGGATGTCGTCGCCGTCCTCGAGGCCGGTGACGTCGCTGAACACGGCGTGGTACGTGCGCTTCGGGGTGAGGGAGACGCCCACGATGGTGGCGGCGAGCAGGGCGGTCGCCGCGACCGTCACCAGCGCGAACAGGCTGAACTTGACCAGCGGCGCCGCGGTCCGGCGGGCTCGTGTCGTCCTCATGCGACGCTCACCGCCGTTCCGCGGGCGAGCGGTCCGAACAACAGGGTCGCGACGGGCGGCACGTCGTCCGCGGGCACGCCCAGGACGGGGGCCACGAGCGAGCCGACGGCCCGCTGTTCGGCCGCGGTGGCGGACACGCTGACACCTCCGGGCAGTGCGCCGCCGGAACCACCGGACGACGTACCGTCGTTGAGCTTGGGTTTCGGGCCGGGTACCGGTGGATGGGGCATGCCCCGGCAGTTCGGCCCGGACCGCTCGGCATAGCGCGGCTCTTCACCGGGCCGGTACGCCCCCTGCGGACGTACGACCTCCAGGGTGATCCGCATCTCGCCGCCCCTGAACGCGTCCTGCGACGCCTGCTCCTGCCGGACGAGGCCGTTCAGCAGGCAGGGGTACTCGGGGGAGTAGCGGGCGAAGAGCTCCAGCGTGGGGCGGGAGACCCGGCCGAGGGTGATCAGCCGGCCGCCGTTCTCGTCGAGGACGTCCCGCGCGGTGTCCGCGACTGTCGCGGTCGTGCGCAGCGCGGCGGCCAGCCGGTCCTTCTTCTCGACGAGGGTGCGGCTGGTGGTGACGGTGTTGCGCAGCGTCCGCATCAGATCGGGTGCGGCGTCGCCGTACACCTCGGCGACGTCGGCGAAGCGCGAGATGTCCTCCTTGAGGGACGGCAGATGCGGATTGAGGCGGCGCAGATAGTCCTCGACCCGGGTGAGGTTGTCGCCGATCCGGTCGCCGCGGCCCTCCAACGCGGTCGCGAACGCCGAGAGCGTGGCGTTGAGTTCGCCGGGCCTGACCGTGCGCAGCAACGGCAGCAGGTCGTTCATCAGCTGCTGCAGCTCGATGCCGACCTTCGTACGGTCCTGGGTGATGACGTCCCCGGCGCGGATGGGCCGAGCCGACGACTGCGCAGACCGGGCGGGAGGGACGAGGTCGACGTACTTCTCGCCGAACAGCGTCTTGGGCAGCAGCCGGGCGTGCACGTCCGAGGGGATGTACATGACGTAGTCCGGCTTGAGCGCGATGTCGAGGGTCGCCTTCGTGCCGTCGGCGTGCACCGCGCGCACCTCGCCGACCAGCAGTCCGCGCAGCTTGACGTCGGCGCGTGGATCGAGTTGGTTGCCGAGGCTGTCGGCCTCCAGCGTGATGCGCACGACGGGAGTGAACGCCTGCCGGTAGACCGCCACGGCCAGCGACAGCAGCAGTGCCAGCACGGCGATGAAGACGATGCCGTACAGCCTGAGTCTCAGCACTCTCACCGGCCTCACCCCGCGATCCGTACCGTCGTGTTGGCGCCCCAGATCGCGAGGCTCAGGAAGAAGTCGAGGACGTTGATGGCGACGATCGAGGTGCGCACCGCACGGCCCACCGCGACGCCGACACCGGCCGGTCCGCCGCCGGCGTGGTAGCCGTAGTAGCAGTGCACCAGGATGATCAGGACCGCGAAGACGATCACCTTTCCGAAGGACCACAGCACGTCGACGGGCGGCAGGTACTGGTGGAAGTAGTGGTCGTACGTGCCCGTCGACTGCCCGTAGTAGCCGGTCGTGATGGTGCGGGCGGCCAGGTACGACGAAAGCAGCCCGATCACGTACAGGGGAATGACGGCGACGAATCCGGCGATCATCCGGGTCGTCACCAGGAACGGCAGCGAGGGGACACCCATCACCTCCAGCGCGTCCGTCTCCTCGCTGATCCGCATCGCGCCGAGCTGGGCGGTGAAGCCGGCGCCGACCGTCGCGGAAAGGGCGAGCCCGGCCACCAGCGGGGCGATCTCCCGGGTGTTGAAGTACGCCGACAGGAACGCCACGAAGTTGGAGGTGCCGAGCTGGTTCAGGGCCGCGTAACCCTGGAGGCCCACCTCCGTGCCCGTGAAGAACGACAGGAAGGCGATCACACCGACGGTGCCGCCCACGACGGCCAGCGCGCCACGGCCGAAGCTCACCTCGGCCAGCAGCCGCAGGACTTCCTTCTTGTAGCGGCGCAGGGTGCGGCCCGTCCACGCCAGCGAGCGCCCGTAGAAGGAGAGTTGGGTGCCCAGCTCTTCGAGCGAGCGCAGCGGGCGGTCGAGGAGTCTTTGAGGTCCCATCGGCTAACCCCTCTGCGGGACGACCTGGAAGTACACCGCGGTCATCACGAAGTTCGTCACGAACAGCAACATGAAAGTGATCACCACCGACTGGTTGACCGCGTCCCCCACGCCCTTGGGACCGCCCTTCGCGTTCAGTCCCTTGTAGGAGGCGACGATCGCGGCGATCGCCCCGAACACCAGCGCCTTCAGCTCGGCCGCCCAGAGGTCCGACAGCTGGGCGAGGGTCGTGAAGGAGGCCAGATACGCGCCGGGCGTGCCGTGCTGGAGGATCACGTTGAAGAAATAGCCGCCCGCGACGCCCACGACCGACACCAGGCCGTTGAGGAGCACGGCCACCACCATCGAGGCCAGCACCCGCGGTACGACGAGCCGGTGGATCGGATCGATGCCGAGCACCTGCATCGCGTCGATCTCGTCCCGGATCTTGCGCGCCCCGAGGTCCGCGCAGATCGCCGTACCGCCCGCGCCCGCGATCAGCAGCGCCGTGACGATCGGCGACGCCTCCCGCAGCACCGCGAGCACGGAGGCGGCACCGGAGAAGGACTGAGCGCCCAGCTGCCGGGTGAGGCTGCCGATCTGCAGCGCGATGACCGCCCCGAACGGGATCGAGACGAGCGCCGTGGGTAGGATCGTGACGCTCGCGACGAACCACGCCTGCTGGATGAACTCCCGCGCCTGGAAGGGCCGTCGGGGCAGCGTCCGCACGACGTCCAGCGCCATCGCGAACAGGTTGCCCGAGTGCCGCAGAGCCCCGGTCGGCGACAGGCTCATGCGCCGGTCACCTCCTTCCCGCGCAGCTCGGCCTCCCGTCTCGCGATCGCCTCCCAGCGGGGCGGGCGGGTGATGTCAGGGCCAGGCAGCAGGCGGGGCGTCAGGTCCTTGATTCCGGGGCCCTCGCCGATCTGCGCCAACTCCTGTTCCACCTGGGCGGCGTCCTTCTCCTCCGCCATACCGATCGGCCCCTGCATCCGGCCGTTCAGGAACTGGCGTACGACGGGCTCGTCACTGGTCAGCAGCTGCTCACGGGGCCCGAACATCACCAGCTCGCGCCGGAACAGCAACCCGATGTTGTCGGGCACCTGGCGGGCCGAGGCGATGTCGTGCGTGACGATCAGGAAGGTCGCGTTGATCTGTGCGTTGAGGTCGACGATGAGCTGGTTGAGGTACGCAACGCGCACCGGGTCGAGTCCCGAGTCCGGCTCGTCGAAGAGGATGATCTCCGGGTCGAGCACCAGCGCCCGGGCGAGACCGGCCCGTTTGCGCATACCCCCGGAGATCTCGCCGGGCAGCTTCCCCTCGGCGCCGATCAGCCCGACCATGTCCATCTTCTCCAGCACGATCCGCCGGATCTGGCTCTCGGACCTGCGGGTGTGCTCACGCAGCGGGAAGGCGACGTTGTCGTACAGGTTCATCGAGCCGAACAGCGCGCCGTCCTGGAACAGCACCCCGAACAGCTTTCGCACCTCGTACAGGTCGTGCTCGCGCAGCCTGGTGATGTCCCGGCCCGCGACCTTCACCGAACCGCGGTCCGGCTTGAGCAGCCCGACGAGCGTCTTGAGGAACACCGACTTGCCCGTCCCCGAGGGGCCGAGCATGACCGAGACCTCCCCGGCGGGCAGGGTCAGCGAGACGTCCTGCCAGATGACCTGGTGGCCGAAGGACTTGGTCAGCCCTTCCACACAGATCTCGACACCCATCCGGTTTCACCCTTCGCCCGCGTGAGCAGCTCCGACACCTGCTCTACGGGGAGGAGCGAGGAGTCCGTCGCGGCGAAGGCCGAATTTTTTCGGACGGGTTTACGGGCGGGGCTACGGCAGCTTCACCGGCGGTGTGCTCGAGGTGGGGACGGGCAGGGAAGGGGACGGTACGGCGGCGGTGGCCGGGACCGACGGAACCGAGGGGACGGCGGAGGCGACCGGTATGTCCGGCGTGGCGGGCAGATTCACCTCGGGTACGTCGAGCACCTGCGGGACCCCGGGCGCCGACAGGTCGGCGAGCGGCGCCGACGAGACCCCCGGCAGGGACGGTACGGACAGCGGTACGAGCGATCCGTCGGCGGGCGATTCCGTCGCCCCCCGGCCGGGGGCCGCCGACGCCGTGTGCGAGGGCCTGCGCGTCTCCGGAGCGCCGATCCGGCCGGTGCTGTCGGGCCGCAGCGCCTTTGCGGTCCGGGACACGGCAGGCCGTGGAGCCGGACCGTCCCCGCCTCCGCTGCCCTCCAGTGCCTGCGGCAGGACGAGCCCCGCCACCACCAGGGTCGCCGCCGTCGAGGTGATGGCCACGGCCGGTGCCTTCCCGCCCGCTCGCGGCCGTCCGTGCCCGATCAGGAACAGCACGAGTCCGAGCGTCCCGGCCAGCGAGGCACGCAGCGTCCGCCGGGCGCGGGCCAGCAGCGACTCGACGGTCCGGTAACTGAGCCCCATCCGCACGGCGACCTGACCGACGTCCAGGTCCTCGGACTTCAGCCGCAGGGCCTCCGCCTGGCGGGCGGGGAGCTCCCCACTGCGCACGGCGAGCCACTTCGCCTCGGCCCGGTCGCACACCGCCTCCTCGACGGGCACGGGGCCCGGTGCGTGGAGGGTGGGGCTGGTGCGTACCTCGGCCTCCCGGTTGACCTGCCGGTACCGGTCGACGCACAGCCGCATCGTCACGGTCGTCAGCCAGGCGCCGAGGCGCTCGTCGTCGAGGTCCGGGCGCTCCGCGGCGCGCAGCATCGCCTCGTGCACGGCGTCCTCGGCGTCCTCCAGGCTCATCGACCTGCGCCGGGCCACCTTGAGCAACTGCTCGCGGTGGCTCCACATACGCTGCCAGCGGTCGTCGCCCGCCTGTGCCTTTGCAGCCATGGCCGCCGCCTGTGTCTCAGCAGGCATGTCCGTCGCCATGAGGGCCCCTTCGCGCTCACCCGCCGGTCCTGTGCACCCGGCGGATGGCGACATTACCGCCCAGTATCCGCGGTTGGGGAGGGGGAGGAGCGCATCAACTTCGTACCGCTGCTGGTCAGCGGGCCGGTGGGCAGCACGCCACCGGGCAGCCCGATGCCCGGGGTCGGCACGGGCAGCGGCGGCGCGTGCGTCCCCTGCGTTGCGCCCGCCGTGGGGGACGGGCTGGGGGAGGGCGGCGGAGGCGTCGCCGCCGGCGTACGGGACGGGCCGGGCCCGGGAGGGCGGTGGGACGGCTTCGGCGCGGGTTTCGGTGCGCCGGGGCGGGACGGCTCCGGCCGTGCCGGGGACGCGGTGGACAGGTCCGGCACCACCCGGTGCCCTTCGAGGAAGTACGCGTACCAGGCCCTGACCGTGCGCAGATAGGCCTCCGAGTGGTTGTAGCCGAGGATCGCCCGGTCCAGCTCGGCGGGGTCCGACAGGTCCCTCCCGCCCGCGCACAGATAGCGCCCGGCGGCGAGCGCCGCGTCGTGGACGTTGTCCGGGTCGGCCCGCCCGTCGCCGTTGCCGTCGGCACCCCAGCGGGCCCAGGTCGAGGGGATGAACTGCATCGGGCCTACCGCGCGGTCGTACACCGCGTCCCCGTCGTACGCCCCGCTGTCGGTGTCCCTGACGACGGCGAAGGCGCCCCCGTCCAGCCGGGGTCCGAGGATCGGCGTCACGGTCGTACCGTCCGCGCTCACCCGGCCGCCCCGCGCCTGCCCGGACTCGACCTGACCGATCGCGGCCAGCAGCTGCCACCGCAAGTGGCATCCGGGCGCGGTGCGCGCGAGCTCCGACTCGGCGTGCCGGTAGGCGGCGAACACGCTCGCGGGCAGGGTGCCGCCCCCTGCCCCCGGCTCCGTCTCCTTCTTCGGCTTTCCGGCCCGCAGCGGCGGGAGCGCCGTGCGGTACGGAGCGTCGCCGGACACGCTCGGACCGTGCTCGGCGGGCGCCGCCGGCCGAGCGGGCTCCGAGGCCCGTGCCGGGACGGCCCCCGGCGCCTGGGACGCGGTGAGTGCGGCCATGGCCGCAGCCGCGATCGCCGTGCCTGTGGCTCCTCTGAGTGCGCCTTTGAGCGCTCGCACTGCCACTGTGCAGTCCCCTCCCTGTACGGATCCCGTCCTGTGCTCTACGTGGCAGGACGGTGTGTCCGTCGCGGGAAGTGGGACATGTCGTCAGGATGTGCTCGTCGGTGAGCCCGGGTCGCCGGGCTCACCGAGCGCTGGGGAACCCGCTACACCATGAACGGCAAGATCATCTGGACCGAACAGCCTCTGCCGTGACCGGGGCGATGGCCGTTCCCGGTCCAGCGCGGCGGGAGAGGTCCTGTGTCGGTTAAAGTCGCTGCTACGTGCCCTCGCGGTGGGCAGGCCCGGTAAAAGCGCAGGTCAGGTCGTTTCTTGGGGGCAGTATGCGATTGAGGGTGGAGTTCACGACCGAGCCCTTCGACCTCGACGAGGCGCCCGCGCACGCGCTGGTCGCCCGTGAGGTCATCGAGGCGGCCGAGCTGGACGCCGTGGACGTCGGGCCGTTCGGCAACACCGTCGAGGGCGGTACCGACGCGGTGCTCACCGCCGTCGACGCGCTGCTGCGCAAGGCTCTGGAGGCCGGTGCCACACGGATCTCGCTGCAGGTCAACGTGATCGGGGAGGGCGAGTGACCGGCACCGGGGACGAGCCCTTCATCACGGCCGTCAAGCCGTTGGTCGACGCCATGGGGGGCGAGATGCTGCCCCCCGACCAGGCTGGCCCCGACGACGTCGTGCTCGCCTGGGAGGGCGCGGACGTCGTCGCCGTTCGCCTGCCGCAGCTCGCCGACTCGCTCGATCACATCCTGGCCGCGATGGAGCGCAAGCGCGGCAAGCCGCTGGCCGATCTCGACCGCAAGGCCAAGCAGGAGGTCGTACGGATACTGGAGGCGCGTGGCGCCTTCTCCGTACGGCACGGCGTGGAGACCGTGGCGAACGCCCTCGGCGTGAGCCGCTTCACCGTCTACAACTACCTCAATCGCGAGAAAGAGGCCTGATCAGGGCCGCTGTCCCGTACGACGTGCCGCCGCCCGCAGCAGGCGGCGGCACGTCGTCATCCGGCTTTCGTAACCCGGAATTTTCAACAAAGTGTTGACGACGTGTTTCGGAGGGCGTTAGCTATCGGCAGCCCGTTCAGTACGACGGCCGTTCGCGGCCACGGAGGCTCCCGTGACGTCGACTTCCACGCCCCCGGGCCTGGCCCGGTTCAACGCCCTGGCGGAGCACGCGGCCTTCGCCGCCCTGCACGAGGCGTGCGCGTCCACGGTATGGGCGAAACGGCTGCTCAGTGCCCGTCCCTACGCCGGCGCCGACGACCTGTACGCCGCCAGTGACGCCGCGTTGGCCGAGCTGACCACGGCGGACCTTCAGGAGGCGATGGCAGGGCACCCGCCGATCGGCCGTCCCAAGGCCGGGGACCCCACCTCGGCCCGGGAACAGCGCGGCATGGCCGGCGCCTCCGAGGAGCTGAGGGCGGAGATGCTCGAACTCAACCTGGCCTACCAGGAGAAGTTCGGCCATGTCTTCCTGATCTGTGCGACCGGCAGGACCGGCGAGCAGATGCGCGACGCGCTCAAGGAGCGGATCGGCAACGCGCCGGAGCAGGAGCGGGAGATCGTCCGGACCGAGCTCGGCGAGATCAACCGCCTCCGGCTGGCCCGCATCGTCGAAGAGGACTGAGAGCAGATGAGCACCAGCACGACCGCCTCGGTGTCCACGCACATCCTGGACACCAGCATCGGCCGCCCCGCCGAGGGCGTCGCCGTCCGCCTCGCGGCCCGCAGCGGACGCGACGCGGACTGGCAGGCGCTCGGCGGCTCAGCCACCGACGCGGACGGGCGGTGCAAGGACCTCCCGGCCCTGCCGGAGGGGACGACCCACGTACGGCTCGACTTCGCCGTCGAGGCGTATTTCGAGAAGTTCGAGAAGAAACAAGCCGATGCGCAGCAGGACGCCCCCGCGAATCGGGACAGCGGTGCCCAAGGAGCGTTCTTCCCGGAGGTGACGATCACGTTCGCCGTCGTGCCGGGCGAGCGCTACCACGTACCGCTGCTGCTCAACCCGTTCGGCTACTCCGTTTACCGAGGGAGCTAGCTACAGATGCCCACCATTCTGGGACAGAACCAGTACGGCAAGGCCGAGAACCGAGTCGTCAAGATCACGCGGGACGGCGCCACCCACCACATCAAGGACCTGGACGTGTCGGTGTCGCTCTCCGGCGACATGGACGAGGTCCACTACTCCGGCTCGAACGCCCACGTGCTGCCGACCGACAGCACCAAGAACACGGTGTACGCGTTCGCCAAGGAGTACGGCATCGAGTCCGCCGAGCAGTTCGGCATCCACCTCGCCCGGCACTTCGTGACCTCGCAGGAGCCCATCCACCGGGCCCGCATCCGCATCGAGGAGTACGCCTGGGAGCGCATCGAGCACTCCGGGAAGGGCGCGCACTCCTTCGTCCGCAGGGGCCAGGAGACTCGGCTGACCCATATCACGTACGACGGCTCGTCGTGGGAGGTCGTCTCCGGTCTCAAGGACCTCGTCGTGATGAACTCGACCGACTCCGAGTTCTGGGGCTACGTCAAGGACAAGTACACGACGCTGCCCGAGGCCTACGACCGTATCCTCGCCACCCAGGTCTCCGGCCGCTGGCGGTTCGGCTGGAGTGACGACGAGCAGCAGATGCCCGACTGGGAGGCGTCCTACGAGCAGACCAAGAGGCACATGCTCCAGGCCTTCGCCGAGACGTACTCCCTCTCCTTGCAGCAGACGCTGTACCAGATGGGCGCGCGCATCATCGACAACCGCGACGAGATCGACGAGGTCCGCTTCTCGCTGCCGAACAAGCACCACTTCCTCGTGGACCTGGAGCCGTTCGGGCTGAAAAACGAGAACGAGGTGTACTTCGCCGCCGACCGCCCGTACGGCCTGATCGAGGCCACCATCCTGCGGGACGGCTGCGAGGCGAGGATTCCGGTGGACCTGACCAACCTCTGACCCCCCTTTCGGCACCGTGACCAGGGGAGCCCGGCTCCCCGGTTGCGGCACTCAAAACTCCCAGGGTCCTGCCGTGCCCTCTCCACACAGCGAAAAGGACGAACCATGGCAGCAGCCCAGCGCATCGTCATCGAGAACTGTGCGATCGCGACCGTGGACAGCGCCGACACCGAGTACGGCTCGGGGCACGTCGTCGTCGTCGGCAACCGCATCGAGGCGCTCGGCGCGGGAAAGGCGCCCGAGGGCCTGGAGAACGTCGTACGCCGCATCGACGCCTCGGGCCACCTCGTGACCCCGGGCCTGGTCAACACCCATCACCACTTCTACCAGTGGATCACCCGGGGCCTGGCCACGGACCACAACCTCTTCAACTGGCTCGTCGCGCTGTACCCGACCTGGGCGCGCATCGACGAGAGGATGGTGTACGCGGCCGCACAGGGCTCACTGGCCATGATGGCCCGCGGCGGCGTGACCTGTGCCATGGACCACCACTACGTCTACCCGCAGGGCTCCGGCGACCTCTCCGGCGCCATCATCCGCGCCGCCCGCGAGACGGGCGTCCGTTTCACCCTGGCCCGCGGCTCCATGGACCGCGGCGAGAAGGACGGCGGCCTGCCGCCGGACTTCGCCGTGGAGACCCTGGAAGGCGCGCTGGCCGCGACCGAGGCGACCGTCGACGAGCACCACGACCCCTCCTTCGACGCCATGACCCAGGTGGCCGTGGCCCCCTGCTCCCCGTTCTCGGTCTCGACCGAACTCCTGAGGCAGGGCGCCGAACTGGCGCGGCGCAAGGGTGTGCGGCTGCACACCCACGGCTCGGAGACAGTGGAGGAGGAGAAGTTCTGCCACGAGCTGTTCGGCATGGGCCCGACCGACTACTTCGAGTCCACCGGCTGGCTCGGTGAGGACGTGTGGATGGCGCACTGCGTCCACATGAACGAATCCGACATCGCCGCCTTCGCCCGTACGAGGACGGGGGTCGCCCACTGCCCGTCGTCCAACGCCCGCCTTGCGGCCGGCATCGCACGGGTCCCCGACATGCTGGCGGCCGGCGTCCCGGTCGGCCTCGGCGTCGACGGCACCGCGTCCAACGAGTCCGGCGAACTCCACACCGAACTGCGCAACGCACTCCTCATCAACCGCCTGGGCGTCCATCGCGAGGCCGCCCTGAACGCCCGTCAGGCGCTGCGCCTCGGTACGTACGGGGGTGCCCAGGTCCTGGGCCGCTCGGCGGAGATCGGCTCCCTGGAGCCGGGCAAGCTCGCCGACCTCGTGCTGTGGAGGCTTGACACGCTGGCCCACGCCTCGATCGCCGACCCGGTGACCGCCCTGGTCTTCGGCGCCGCGGCCCCGGTCACGGCCTCCTTCGTGAACGGCCGCCAGATCGTCGAGAACGGCCGCCTGCTGCACGTCGACGAGGACGCGATCGCCCGCTCCACGCGGGAAGAGGCCCAGCGCCTGGCGCGGATCGCCGCGCAGGGCTGAGCGCCGTACTCGCTCGTGACGTACGGCAGTCGAACTCCGGCCGGGAGGGACGGCTCCCGGCCGGTGGCCGTGGACCCGAGCGGGGCCCACGGCGGCCGTGCCCGGGGCGCGTGTGGACGCGCGCGCCCCGGAACGGTCACCGTCCCCCGGTCCCGCACGACCGTGCACCACCTCCCTGAAACCCGCGTCAGAGCCGACGCGTCACCCGACCGGAGGAGCCGCCGTGTCCGCACCATCAGTCCACGAGACCCACCCCGTTGACGAGAGACTCCCCGCCCTCAAGATGGCGACCACCGGTCTGCAACATGTGGCCGCCATGTACGCCGGAGTCGTCGCCCCGCCGCTCATCGTCGGCGCGGCCATCGGCCTCTCCGGCACCGACCTCACCTTCCTCACCGGCGCCTGCCTGTTCACCGCGGGCCTGGCCACCCTTCCTGCAGACTCTGGGCATCTGGAAGATCGGCGCCCGGCTGCCCTTCGTCGACGGCGTCACGTTCGCCGGCGTCGCCCCCATGACCGCGGTCGTCGCCACCGGCGGCGGCTTCCTGGTTCTGATGGGCCTGTGCCCGATGGCCGCCTCGCTCATCGCGGTCGTACCGCGCCCGGTGCTCGGCGGCGCGGGTGTGGTCCTGTTCGGCTCGGTGGCGGCGAGCGGCATCCAGACCCTCGTCCGGGGCGGGCCTGGAGAAGGACAACAATGTGCTGATCGTGGCCGTCTCACTGGCCGTCGGCATCATCCCCATCACGGCGCCGCACTTCTACCACGCGTTCCCGCAGACGGCCCGGATCGTCCTTGACTCCGGCATCTCGACCGGGTGCGTGGCGGCGGTGGTTCTGAACATGGTCTTCAACCACCTCGGCAGGGGAAGCGACGCCCAGGACGTGACCCATCCGTTGGAGACGGGCGAGGAGATCGCGGCCGCGCACTGATCCCGTTCGCCCTGGGGGGCCGTGCCTACGCGGGACCCGGCCACGTCATGAGGTTGGCGAACAACTCCGCCTGCTCGACGGCGTCGTCGAGGGCGTGGTGACTGTGGCGACGCCGCGACAGCAGGTGGCGCGGCATCGTGCCCTTGGCGACCGCGCGCAGTGGGAGGCCCGCCTTCGTCGCGTACAGCGTCTTCATGTCCAGGCAGCCCGAGTGGCCGAAGGGGCTCGCCCCGGTGAAGCGGATCAGGTACCAGTACAGGAACGTCCAGTCGTAGGACGCGGGGTAGCCGCACATCACCGGCTGGGCGCCCGCGCTCACCTCATGCACCCATCTGGTGAAATCACGCAGTGCGGTGGCCGGTTCTGTGCCCTCGGTCTTCAGCCGCTCCCGGTCGAGGCCGCTGACCGCGAGCGCCTCAGGGACGAACTCCTCGCTGACCGGACGCAGTTCGCGGTAGAAGGTGTGTTCCTCCGGGTCGGCCGCGGTGAACCCCTCGGCGTCCTGGCGGCCGGCCACGGCCGCGCCCAGACTCAGCATGGAGTAGGGGCCCGGAATCGGGCCGTCAGCCTCGATGTCCACGGAGATGTAGAGGCTCGGCTTGATGGTTCGTGGTGCCATGGAGGTGCAGCATGTCAGCCGGAGCCCACCGCCCGCATCCGATATCAACCCCTGCTCAGCGTCTGCCAGGGCAGGGCGGCAAGCAGATGTTCGGGCGGCCCCGAGGGGCCGGAGCGGGCCGTAGGGCCCGCCCCCGCGCCATCAGAGGCCGAACAGCTCCGGCCGGGCGGCCAGCGCCCGGAAGTACCCCTGCGAGTCGGCCACCAGCCTGCGCTCCTTGAGGTCCATCAGTCCGCCGACCGACGCGATCTCGGCGGAGACCGTGCCGTCCGCCTTGCGTATCGTCTGCGCGACCCGGAACGTCTTGCCCTCGCCCCACTGGAAGGCGCACGTCACCTCCACCTCCTCGCCCGCGCGCAGCTCCCGCAGATAGCGGATCGTCGTCTCCAGGACCACCGGCCCGACCCCCTTGGCGAGCAGCTCGGACGGTCCCACGCCGGCGGCCTGGAGAATGCTCCAGCGTGCGTGCTCCGCGTACTGCAGATACACGCTCTGGTTGAGGTGTCCCAGGGAATCGGTCTCGTACCCGCGGACGGTGACCCCGACGGAGAACGGCTCTGCGGCGTGCTCGGTCATGCTCTTCCTCCAAGGTGACGGCGCCGGACGTGGCGACGTACGAATGTACGTCAAGGCTGTGTGCGCTGATCGTCCGACCGTGTCAACTCCCGCCGGGCGCCAGGCAGTTCACGCCATATGCGGCTCATATGCGCCGCGGCGACGCCAGCACGTACCGGGCCCGGGTCCGCGGCTGGGTGTGCTCGCTCACCTGCCAGCCCGCCCGCTCCAGCGTTGCCGCGCAGGCGCGCAGTGCCGTCAGGTCCTCTTCGTACACGGCGACCGCTTCCGGCTGCGGTGTCCCGCGTACCCGGTAGCCGTCGCCGTCGCCCGTCGCGGGCCGGTGTTCCGCCGCCTCCAGTGCCAGCGCGGCGGCCCGTACCAGATGCGTACGCTCCCAGCCGCAGGGACGGTCCGTCGCACCGTCCGGGTTCGTCATCCGGCGCAGTTCCAGCAGCCCCTCCCAGGCGCCGCGCACCTCACGCAGCCGGGCCGGCCCGGTGTCCGGTGACTCCTCACCGCCGACACGCGCGGCGAACACACCGCTGTCCGGGGGTGCCGCGGCTGCCGCCGCCGGCTCCTGGGCGGGCGCCTCCCGTATGCGATGCCCCGCCGGGGTCAGGAAGTGGTCGTGCGGCGGACGCGGATGCCGGAAGGCAAGGCCCCGCTGGACCAGCGCGGCGAGCTGGGTGTCCGTCCCCTCGAGCCGCCCGGTCACGGGATCGGCGGCGTCGATGACACGCCGCTGCGCGGCGGTCGGCGGTCGGGTCACGGCGTGCTCCTTCCCGCGGGGCGGACCGGACCGGGGACCGGCGTCCGGGTCACCCGGTCAGTGCTCGTCGGGCCCCGCCTCCCCCGCCGAGAGGGACCCATGGGAACAGTACGCGTCGGGTCTGACATTCCAGCCGGCCACGACATGGCGGCGGTGCTCCGTGCTCAGCCGGCTCACCGTCCCCGTGGAGAGCTGGAACAGCGCGCCCGCCGAGGCGGGCAGCCCGAGGCGCCGTGCGGTCAGCACCCGCAGGAAGTGGCCGTGCGAGACGACGACCACGCTGCCCTCGGCGTCGCCGAGCGCCGCGTCGATCTTGGCGAGCATGCGCTCCGCACGCGCCCCCACCTCGTCGGGGCTCTCCCCGGGGTGCTCGGGCGGGCCGGGTGCGACGCCGTCCGTGAACAGGAACCAGTCCGGCCGCGTCCGGTGGATCTCGACGGTGGTGACCCCCTCGTAGCCGCCGTAGTCCCACTCGGACAGGTCCGCGTCGACGCGCGCCCCGCCGATCCCGGCCAGCCGGGCCGTCTCGCGTGCCCGCTCCATCGGGCTGACGAACGCCGCAGCGATGTGATGCCGCGCGATCAGCGGAGCCAGCCGACGTGCCTGCTCCCGGCCGTTGTCGGTGAGCCGGACGTCGGTCCGTCCGGTGTGCCGCCCGGACAACGACCACTCGGTCTCACCGTGCCGGACGAGAATGAGGTCGCCCACGCCGTGCCCTTCCTGTTCCGCTTACCGGCACCGTGTCACACACATGCGGCGGTGGCAGGACGGATTGGGCCAGACGGCCGCCGTCTACTGACGGTACCCGCTCAGGAACCGTCCGATCCGTCCGATCGCGGCCTCCAGGTCGTCCGCGTGGGGGAGGGTGAGGATCCGGAAGTGGTCGGGGGTCGGCCAGTTGAAGCCCGTGCCCTGGACCACCTGGATCTTCTCCCGCAGCAGCAGGTCCAGGACGAACTTCTCGTCGTCGTGGATCCTGTGCACCTCGGGGTCGAGGCGCGGGAACGCGTACAGCGCGCCCTTCGGCTTCACGCACGTCACGCCGGGGATCTCGTTGAGCTTCTCCCATGCCACGTCGCGCTGCTCGTGGAGGCGGCCGCCCGGGGCGGTCAGCTCGTCGATGGACTGGCGGCCGCCGAGCGCGGCCTGGATGGCGTACTGGGCGGGGGCGTTGGCGCACAGCCGCATGGAGGCCAGCATCGTCAGGCCCTCCAGGTAGTTGCGGGCGTGCTGCCTGGGGCCCGTCACGACCAGCCAGCCGGAGCGGAAGCCCGCCACGCGGTAGGTCTTCGACAGGCCGCAGAAAGTGAGGACCACCAGGTCGGGGGCGAGGGCGGCGGCCGAGTGGTGCACGGCGTCGTCGTACAGGATCTGGTCGTAGATCTCGTCCGCGAAGACCATCAGGCCGTGCCGGCGGGCGAGGTCGAGGATGCCCTCGACGACCTCCTTCGGGTAGACCGCGCCCGTCGGGTTGTTGGGGTTGATGATCACGACGGCCTTCGTGCGGTCCGTGATCTTCGACGCCATGTCGTCCAGGTCCGGGTACCAGTCGGCCTGTTCGTCGCACAGGTAGTGCACGGCCTTGCCGCCCGCGAGGGTGGTCACGGCCGTCCACAGGGGGAAGTCCGGTGCGGGGATGAGGATCTCGTCGCCGTCCTCCACCAGCGCCTGTACGGCCATGGAGACCAACTCGGAGACACCGTTGCCGAGGAAGACGTCGTCGACACCGACCTCCAGGCCCCGCTCCTGGTAGCGCTGGGCGACCGCGCGGCGGGCGGAGAGGATGCCGCGCGAGTCCGTGTAGCCGTGCGCCTGCGGCAGCATCCGGATCATGTCCTGGAGGATCTCCTCCGGCGCCTCGAAGCCGAAGAGCGCGGGGTTGCCGGTGTTGAGGCGCAGCACGCTGTGGCCCGCCTCCTCCAGCGCGTTCGCGTGCTCGATCACCGGGCCGCGGATCTCGTAACAGACCTCGCTGAGCTTGCTCGACTGCCGGAACTCCATGCGCCGCTTCCCCTCCGGTATCTGGTGTTGCTTGGTTTTACCAAGCGGGAGCTTGGAAAGTCCAACAACATGTCTAGACTGCGTCGCATGTCACCTCGCCGAAGCTACGACCAGTACTGCTCCACGGCCCGGGCCCTCGATGCCGTCGGCGACCGCTGGACCCTCCTGATCGTCCGTGAGCTGCTCGCAGGACCGCGCCGCTACACCGACCTGCACGCGGACCTGCCGGGTGTGAGTACGGACGTCCTGGCGTCCCGGCTGAAGGACATGGAGCGCGACGGGCTGACCACGCGGCGCCGACTGCCGCCGCCCGGGGCGGCGTTCGTGTACGAACTCACCCCCCGTGGGAGGGATTTGCTGCCGGTGATCCAGGCGCTCGGGGTGTGGGGCGCGCCAGCGCTGGCGGAGCGCGGGCCGAGGGACGCGGTACGCGCGCACTGGTTCGCGCTGCCGCTGCTGCGCTCGCTGGAGGGCGAAGGGCTGGTCGAAGTGCGGCTGGACGAGGGCGTGTTCCATCTGTGGCCGGGTGCCGAGGACGGCCCGGTGTACGGCGACGGACCGGCCCCCGAGGAGCCCGACGCCCGGCTGACCCTCGACGCGGAGACGTGCGCCGCCTTGGACCGCGGCTTCTTGACGTTCGATCAGGCCGTACGGGACGGACGTGTCGAGGTGTCGGGGGAGGGCATGCTGGCGAAGGTGTTGCGCGGGGATTGAGGCGCTGACCCGGTCTTTGACCGTGTGTTGTTCGTTCCCGGCCGGGAGTCTCGCCGGTCCCGAGGTCGGCCCGGTCTGCGCTGAGGGACCGGTCCCCGAGGAGTCCGTTGCCTGTCTGGTCCTGGACGCGGAGACGTGTGCGGCGCTGGACCGGGGCTCCTTGACGCTCGATCAGGCGGTACGGGACGGACGTGTCGAGGTGGCGGGGGAGGGCATGCTGGCGAAGGTGCTGCGCGGGGACTGAAGCGGCCTGCTGCCCGTGTGCTGCTGGTTCATGGCCGGGAGTCCCGCCGTGCCGAGGACGGTCGACCCTGGGCCGGGGCTCCCTGACGTTCGATCAGGCCGTACGGGACGGACGTGTCGAGGTGTCCGGGGACGCCACGCTCGCCGAGGTGCCGCGCGGGGGCTGACGCCGCCGCCGCGCAGACCCTGGGCCCACAGGACGAGGCCCGCCGCGCCGGAGGGGCGCGGTGGGCCTCCGCCTGCCTTTGCCCTGGGGCTTTCCCGGGGGTCAGACGCCCGGCGGCACCCGCGACGGCCGTCCCGAGCCACGCGTCAGCGCGTATCCTCCGATGCCCGCGAGCGCCGCGAGGACGCCGCCGATCGCGGTCCACACCCAGCGGTCGGACCACCAGCCGGACGCCCAGCCGTCGTCGGGCTTCAGCGAGGACAGCGTGGCCGCGTCCGGGTCCGAGTCGGACGACGTCTGCGAGGTGGTCGCGACCCCCGGCACCAGCGGCTCGGCCAGCGAACCGTCCACCGCCGCCGATCCGCCGATGTCCTTGGAGTCCACCCGCACCTCGGTGCTCACCGGCAGCCCGAGGTCGGCCGTGCCCAGGCTCACGGCGGTCAGCCGGACGTAGTACGTGCCCGGAAGCGGGTCATCGCCCCACGGCTCCGACCAGGCGCGGACCGTGCGCAGGGTGCAGGACAGCTGCACGGAGGCCGCGTCCTGGGCCGCCGTGCGCGTCTGCGCGCCGTACTGGCACGCCTGGCGGCGCCGCAGCCCGTCGTACACGTCCACCTGCCAGGTCTGCGCCCCGCTCCGGGACGACGAGGGCAGTTGCACCGTCGCCTTCACGGTGGGCCGCTGTCCGGCGTCGGCGGGGAACGACCAGTACAGGTAGTCGCCCGTGGAGGCGCTCGCCGTGGCTTGCTGCCCCTGCTCGATCTCCGTCGCCGTACGGAACGACGTGCCCGCCGAGGTGGGCGCGGCACTGTCACCCGACGGGCTCGCCGAGGGCGAGGAGTCGGCGACGGCAGGGGACGCGGCGGCGCCGAGCAGCAGAGCCGCCGCCGTCAACACACTTCCGATACGCATCAGTTGGTCCTCCAGACCGCGACCCGCCAGCGCGACACCCAGCCCCACACGAGACCCGCGAGGAAGCCGGTCAGGACGAGGGCGCCGAGCAGCCACCACCCACGCCCGAGACCGAAGGAGGCCACGTCGCCCGCCGGGTCGGGGCCGTCGACCACGTCGACCGCGAGCTCCAGCGGCAGTCCGGGCGTGGTCTTCACACCGGCCGCGGGCGAGAAGGAGTTGGCGACCTGGAGGCACACCGTCTCGGCGGGCGCCTCCTCGTCGTCGCTCTCGGCCTTGGGATAGCGCAGACCCGTCGACATCACGTCCGTACGGCCCGAGCCGGTCCCCTCGCCGCGCACGATCTCACGTCCGTGCACCGTGACCGCCCGCAGCGTCACCCCGTAGTCCGGGTTCACCTGCCGGTCGTCGGAGACGCTCACCGAGGCGCGCAGCTCCTGACCCGGCTTCACGTCCACGCGGTAGAAGCGGTGCTGCCCGAACTCCTCGCGGTCGGTGTAGAGACCGGACTTCAACGTGGGCGCCGCAGCGCACTGGTCGGTGCCGTCCACGGCGACCGGTGTGACCACCTTGTCCGCCGTGCGGTCCACCAGCTGGTTGACCTTCTCGGAGAGCTGCTCCTTGTGCTGCACCGACGTGTACGTTCCACCGGTGGCCTCGGCGATGCAGCTGAGCTGCTTGCTCAGCTTGGCGTTCGGCACGAGCCCGAGTGTGTCGATGGTCAGCCCGATCCCCTTGCTCGCTATCTCCCGGGCCACTTCGCACGGGTCGAGCGGGGCGCAGGTGTCCTCGCCGTCGCTGATGAGGACGATACGGCGCGTGCCGTTGCCGCCATCGAGATCGTCCGCCGCCTTCAGCAGGGCCGGCCCGATCGGCGTCCACCCGGTGGGCTGGAGCGTGGCCACGGCCGTCTTGGCCTCGGTCCGGTTCAGCGGCCCGACCGGGTAGAGCTGCGCGGTGTCCTTGCAGCCCGTCTTCTGGTCGTTGCCCGGGTAGTTGGCGCCCAGCGTCCGGATGCCGAGCTGCACCTCCTCCGGCGTGGCGTCGAGGACCTCGTTGAAGGCCTGCTTCGCCGCGGCCATCCGCGAGCCGCCGTCGATGTCCCGGGCCCGCATCGAACCGCTGACGTCGAGGACGAGATCGACCTTCGGTGCGTCCTGGGCTGTCGTCTCGTCGGCGACGGCGCCGGCCGGGACGGCGATCCCGGCCGTCAGGGCGGCGAGCAGGGCGCAGACTCCCGCCGCCAGCCGTTGTCTTGTGATCATCGGCGGATCTTATTGATCAATGGGGGCGCGCTACAAAACGATCAAGGGCCGGAGGGGACGGTACGGGGGACGAGGGGGTTCGGCAGCTGGGCCCACAGATCCCCGGGGCGCTGCGGGGACAGCCGCATCAGTGTCAACGCCTTGGTGGGCAGGGGCGCTTCACACAGTGCGGTCAGATCGGGGCTGCGCGGCAGATCCCCCACGACGGACTCCAGTGCCGCCCGTAGCACGGGTGCCGAACCCGCCGTCGAGGCCAGTGCCCCCGCGACGAGGGACCCGAACAGCTTGCGCCGCAGGGTCGTCTCCTCGTCCGTGACCATCCGCCCGGCCAGCTCCGGGGCCTTGATTCCGTGCCGGGCCAGCCGGGCCGGGCTCACCCGGATGTCGGCGAGGTCGCGGTAGACCAGCCGTCGTGGGGCGCCCGTGGGCGAGAGCACGACCAACAGGTTCTGGCCGTGCGCCTCAAGGGCCACGCCCATGTCCAGCAGTCGCAGACCGACCGTGAGGGCCAGGCGCGTGAAGCCGGCGAGCCAGGCGGTGGACGAGGGCAGGCCGGTGACCGGCAGGGCGGCCACCGGGACGACGCGCTCGCCGGCCGTCGTGTCCGCGTAGGTCTCGGGCGCCTCCCGCACCACCGCCGCGAGATCGGGGGAATGGGCGCTGATCGCTCCCAGGGTGCGGGTGACGTCCAGAAGGCCGTCCGTGTGCGCGGCGATCGACTCGACGAAGTCGGACACCGTGAGCGACGTCTCGACGGATCCGACCGAGATGTCCCGCACGGAGGACGTCAGCCGCGCGCTGACCGCGGTCTTCACATGCGGGCCGTCGTCGGGCAGGGCCAGGGTCCGCAGGGACATCAGCGGATGGGCGGCCGGACCCTCCTGCGCCGCCACTCCGAGCACGTGCGCCGTCTGCCAGGGGTGTACCGGGATCAGCGGGCGCTCGCCGTCCCGCAGCCACTTCGGCCACTCGCCCCGTACGAGACCGTCATCCATGGGCACCAGGCCCAGGCGGACCACGGGGCGGTGCTCGGGCGCGTACGCGAGCTGCTCGGCGACCGAGAAACCGGGCCGCGAACGGCAGCTGGGGTGGTAGGGGTGCCCGTCGACGACCCGCTGCTCCCACGCCCAGCTCGTCGCCGGTTCGCACGTCTCCTGTGGCCGGCCGGCCCGGGACAGGGCCAAGGAGGCCGTGCTGTGGTCGACTTCCGCGGCGAACGTGTCACCGTGGGGGACGCCGAGCGCCGTGACCAGTTCCGCCGGACGGCCGTACCCGCGTCCCTCGAGCAGCACCTCGGTGACGTACGCGGCGGTCGCGAACGGGTCGGCGAGGGGACCGCGCAGTCGGCGCCCGTCGGCCAGCTGGAGGGTGAGCCCGCCGGCTGTCCGCTCCCGGCGCGCGATCCACGGCAGCGGCTCATGGGCCAGCGCCCGCCACAGGCGCGACAGGACGGCGGAGCGGGCGCCGGGAAGCGCGGCCGCGTACGCCGCCGACAGGTCGGGCCGTACGGCATCGAGCTCGCCGGCGAGCTCGACCTCGGCGGAAGGGGAAGGGGGCACGGTCGGGCTCCTCGGTGGCGGGACGGTGGATCGTGGTGATGGACCACCAGAGACATACTGATCCCCAGTGCACCGTAGGGAACGAATGGATCGCGTGGACCCCATACACCCCAGGGACGAGGCCCCCGAGCGCGCCGACGCCTACGCGGTGGCGCCGCTGCTCAACTGTCTGCTCCGGGAGGCGGCGGAACCCACCGGCGAGCAGGGCGTCCACCGCCTGCGGGCCGGCGGCCGGCTGCTTCGTGTGCGCGGCGGCCGCCGGCCCCGAGACCCGGAGGTGTACGCCGCCGGCTCCTGGCACCCGCTCACCCACGCCGAGCTGGTCAAACTCACCGCCGACGAGCTGCGCCGTGCCACGGGCCTGTCCAACCTCGAACTGCCCGGCGAGATGATCGACAGCCGGGACGCGGTGGCCGCGATCCTGGCCGCCCGTACCCGCGCGACACCGCCGGACGACCCGTATGTCCGCTCCGAACAGTCCCTGATCACCGGCCACCCCCACCATCCCGCACCCAAGGCGCGCGGCGGTGGACCCGTCGCGGACTGGCTTCCGTACGCGCCCGAGGCGTACGCCTGCTTCCCGCTCACCCTTCTGGGCGTACGTGAGGACGTGGTCGTCGAGGAGGGCGACACGACGGTGCTCGACACGCTCGGTGCCGCCCCGCGCGGCTACCGGCTGCTGCCCGCGCACCCCTGGCAGCTCGACCTGGTCGCCGCCCGCCGCGAGGTCCGGGAGGCGTTCGAGGACGGGCGTCTTCTCCGGCTCGGTGAGACCGCCCGGTCCGTGCGGCCCACGGCCGCGATCCGCACGGTGTACGCGCCCGAGGACGACCACTTCCTCAAGTTCAGCCTCGACGTGCGTATCACCAATGACATCCGCCGACTGTGGCGCCATGACCTGATCAAGCTGCGCCGCACCGACGAGGCCGTGACCTCCGCGTTCGCGGCGCTCCAGCCCTCGGCGGCCTGGCTGAGCGACCGCGGCTACCGCACGGCCGAGTTCGCCTTCGAGGAACTGGCCGTCCTGGTCCGCGACGGACTGCGCCCGCACGTCCTGCCCGGCGCCACCCCACTGCTCGCCGCTGCCCTCGTGGACGGCTTCGAGGGCAGTCCGCTGGACGCGCTCACCGACCCGGAGGCCTGGTGGAGGGCATATCTGCGGCAGGTCGTCCCGCCGGCCCTGGAGTCGTTCGACGTGCACGGCGTCGTCCTTGAGGCACACCTGCAGAACACGCTCATCGCGGTGGATGCCTCCGGCCTGCCCGTCCAGGCGCTTTTCCGGGACGCGGAGGGCGTGAAACTCCTGACGGACGTGCCCCGCCGGGCGGGCTGGGAGCGGCTCGTCTACTGCCTGGTCGTCAACAACCTCACGGAAGTGGCCGCGCTGCTGTCCGAACGCCACCCCGGCTGGAACCCCTGGCCCGCCGCCCGCGCGGAACTCGCACGCCACCCCGCGCCCGAGATTCCGGGCCTGCTGGCCTCGCCCACCCTCCCCGGCAAGACGAACCTCCTGCTGCGCTGGACGGGCGCGGACGGCGCGGACGCGCGCTATCTGCCGCTGCCCAATCCGCTGGCCTGCGCACCGCCGACGGCTGGTGGGTCGTCCGAGGCGACCGCGCCGTCCCCGTCGACACCAAAGCCGCCACCACCGCCGAACTGATCGCCGACCGTGCCGCCGTACGCGAGGCGGCAGGGGCCCGAGGTGAGCCGCACATGACCGCCGACCAAGCCCCACACCCGGACTCCGCACCGCACGAACCCGTCGTGATCATCGGCGCCGGGCCGGTGGGCGTGACCGCCGCCCTCCTCCTCACCCGGCGCGGAGTCCGCAGCATCGTCCTGGAACGCCACCGGGACGTCTACCCGCTCCCGCGCGCCGTCGCCACCGACGACGAGGTGCGCAGGATCCTCCGGGCCGCGGGCGTCGGCGAGGAGTTCGCCGCGATCGCCCGACCGGCGAAGGGGCTACGGCTGCTGGACGCCCGGCACCGGGTGATGGCCGAGTTCCGCCGCTCCGGGCACGGCCATCACGGCTACCCGCAAACCAGCATGTTCGACCGGCCCGAGCTGGAGCGCCTGCTGCGCGACGTCCTGGCCCGCCGCCCGGAGTGCGAACTGCGGGGCGGCGTGGAGGTCACCGCCGTCGGCCCGGACACCGCGGGCCCCGGCCGTCGCGCCGGCCCTGGTCTTCCTGCCGCTGGGCCCGGCGAAGATCGCCGCGGTGCCGTTCATGCGCCAGGCAGCGGTGCACCTCGGCACGACAACCGGCCTCTACCGCATCGTCAGGACCCTGTAGGTGGCCGGAGCCGTCGGCGCGGCAGACAGAGCTGGGCGGACAGCAGCCCGGCGATGTACGCGCAGAAGTGGCTGGCGAGGATGCCGTTCGGGTTCCGCGTCGAGGGCGGCCCGGAACTTCGGGCGGCGGTGGCGGCGGTGGCGGCGCGCTTCACGGCGGCGGCGCAGTCCTAGAGGCCGTGGTCCGCTCGGGGCATGCGCCGGCCGGACGCGGGAGTCGGGAATGGTGTCACGGCTGGGGGAGGATCAGTTCCGCGCCATGCGGCGACGGACCGGAAGCCGGACGCCGTCGACCGCAAGAGGGAAGGGGATCCGCATGTCCACCACCGTCTCCGGGGTTGCCGACCCTGACGGCACGATCGTTTCAGGCGTGGGACTCACCGCCGACAGGATCGAGACGGGTATGTACCGGATCAATCTTCACCATCCCGTTCGATGCGGTGCGGACGGTGACAACAACCGTCGTCAACGCGGGTTCGTGGGCGCTGGGCAACTCCGTCGCGGGGCCATCGGTCAGAACCACGTGCAGCTCATCACGGGGACACCAAAGATGAGCAGGCCGACCGAGGCAGGAGCCGTCGGCCCGCCGTCGTCAGTCCCGGTCGAGGGCGGTAGCGACCCGGTCCATGATGCGCTGCCAGTGCGCCCGTTGCCGTTCGCGCTCTTCGGCGCTTGCCAGGTGCTCCTGGTGGAAGCGGAGCATCGTCCGGGCCCCGTCGGCTGCGGGGGTGAGGGCCACCTGGACCGTGGTGGTGCCGTAGGTGACGCGAATCTTCTTTCCGCAGTGGTGGGCGCGCACCTCGCCCGTCACTCCTTCGGCCGTCCGGTAGGGGGTGCCGCGTTCGGGGGCGAGGACCGCGCCGGAGCCGAGCCAGAGGGCGAGCCCTTCGGGGCTGCTGATGAAGTCCCAGACGAGGGGCGTGGGGTGGGGCAACGTGCGGGACACGCCGACCTGCCAGCCGGCGTCCTTGGTGAGTCCTGTGGGCATGGCGGTCACCCTTTCTCGGTGTGGCGGGCACGCAGCGCCCTGACCTTGTGGCGGTTGCCGCAGTGCTCCATGGAGCACCAGCGGCGGCGCCCGGGGCGCGAGGTGTCGACGTAGATGAGATGGCAGTCCTCGGCGGCGCACGTGCGGATGCGGTGCGCGAAGGGGCCGGTCAGGAGTTCGACGGCATCCCGGGCGACGGTGGCCGCCAGGTGGGTGCCGGTGGGGGTTCCGGCCCACTGCCGTTTCCCGGTCAATGTGATGGCGGGGGCCAGGGCCGGTCGGGCGGCTGCCTCATTGATGGCCTCCAGGTCGCCGGGCGGGTGAGGCTTGCCGCGCGTGTGGGCGATGGCCACCCGGAACAGCGCGTCGCGCAGCCTTCGCATTTCGGTCAACTCGTCCGCTGAGATCTCCAGCGCGGGCGTCGGGGTCAGCCGCGAACGATCCACCCAGGCGGCCAGGTCTGCCGGCTCGTGCAGGACCTCGTACCGGCGGTAGGGGCCAGGGCCGCCGGTGGTCAGCAGCTCCAGACACAGTGCGCCGGGGTCGAACCGGTAGGCGACGCCGGTATGGGAGTGCAGCGTCAGCCCCTTGGTTGCAGAGGAGTCCATGTAACCAATATAACTGGTTACATGCCATTGAGTTGGAAGCTGGTCATCGACAGCACGAACGCCCCCGCCCTCGCCGACTTCTGGGCCGCGGCCCTGGGATACGAGGTGGAAGACCCCAGCGCTTTCATCGAGCAGCTGCTGGCCGCCGGCCACATCGGCGAGGAGGAAGTCACCGAGCACCGCGGCCGCAAGGTCTTCCGCGGCTATGCCGCGATCCGCCACCCCGAGGACCCGTTCGACGAAACCAGCGGCGTCGGCCGCGGCCGACGACTGCTCTTCCAGGACGTGCCCGAGCGCAAGACGGGCAAGAACCGCCTGCACCTCGACCTCCACAGCGAGCCCGGCGGCCTCGACAAGCTGGTGGTGAGGCTGGAAGACCTGGGGGCGACCCGCGTCCGAGAGGTGAACAAAGGGCCGGCTGGGCACTGGTGGATCATGCAGGACCCGGAGGGCAACGAGTTCGACGTGGCGTAAGCCCGGCTCTGGTCCCCTGCGGAGCATTGGTTCTCCGGCACCGCGAGACGCGTCTCATCCTCCAGAACAGCGGGGACAGAGCCCGGCGGTCGGCGTACCCGCTGCGTCAGCAGGTCGGCGGCCCGCTGGCGGTAGGCGGCATCGGCTGACCGCTACCAGGTGTTGTGGGTCATGACGTTGTGGACGAGTGGGTCGGTCTCCGCATGATCTGCGCGCTCGCGGGCGTCGACGAGTTCGTCCCAGTGCTCGGCGGTCCAGGCGTAGACGTCCAGGAGGACGGCGAGGAGGCTTTGCCCGAGTGGAGTGAGGCTGTAGCCAGGGGAATCCGCGTCGGCGTCACGGGTGATGAATCCGTCGCCGTCGAGTGACCGCAGTGCTCGGGTGAGCTCCTTAGGGCTCGTTCTCGGCAGCGCCCTACGCAGCTCGCTGAACGGCTGAGTCCCCTCGCCGAGCAGGCGCATGACCAGTGGCGCCCACTTGTTCTGCATCCGAACAGGCAGCATCGAGGAGGGACACAGTTCGTCAAACGTCTCGGACGGCAGCCGGCGCATAGCCCGAGTGTAGGTACCCAATCGGTAACCGGGGACCCGGCTAGCGTCGTGCGCATGATGAGGATCGTGATCTTCGGTGCGGGCGGCAAGACCGGCAGCACCGCTGTGGCCGAGGCGACAGCACGTGGGCACCGCGTGACGTCCTTGAGAAGTGCGGACGCGGACATCACCCACCCGGAAGCAGTGGCACGGGCCGCATCGGGCCACGATGTCGTGATCACAGCCGTGGCGCCCACTGAGGCTGACCCGCGAACCTTCTTCCAGGCTGCGGCAAACGGCCTGGTGACCGGCCTGCAGAAGGCAAGGGTTGCCCGTCTGGTCTGGGTGAGCATCGCCGCGTTGCTGCCCAATGCCTCCGGGGTCCCGGCTGTCGACAACGATGGTTTTCCGGCGGAGTACCGGCCGTTCTCCCTGGGGCACCGCATTGCGTTGGAGGTGATCAAGGCGTCCGACCTGCAGTGGACAGCCGTGAGCCCCGCAGGAGACTTCGCCCCGGACACGTCGCCCGTCGGCGGATACGCCCTCACCAGGGTCGGGGACCTGGCCAGTCGAATCACCCGCGCTGACCATGCCCGCGCGTTGGTCGACATGGCTGAGCAGTCCGGCTTGCGCGCCGAGCATCTCGGAGTTGTCCCGCTGCCACCCGACGGGGGAGCGAGCTCCGTGTCCGGGACGTGATCGGCCCGCCGAACCGGATATTTGTCGTCCTCGGTCCGGGGTGCGGACCGGGTCAGGGTGAGGTTTTCGGGTTGAGCCCGGAGGCCATCGACTGTGCCCGAGGCGTCATCCCTGTCCGTCGCCACATTCAGGCGGTCAACGGGAGGCTGTACTTCGCCCTGCCGAAGGGGGCGGAGACGCGCTTCGTCGAGCTCCCGGCTGTCACGCTTGGTTACTATGCTCACTTCATGCCGGAGGCCGGAAGTAAGGGGCGCACCGCCATTGACGGACTGCTGGGGAGACAGGGAGGAGACGAGCATGTCAGTCGAAACTCCCAAGATTCTCCCAGTGCTGATCGGGGAGGTTCTCCCGGAATGCGCCAGGTCGGACCCGATCATGGAATATAAGAAAAATTACCAGTAGGGCCTTGGAAGATGATGAGAGAGGTCACCGGAACCCGCTATGTCGCACCTCTGCGTTCCGGCGGCTCCGTCCCCGGCGTCGTCGAGGCCGACGACCTGGGCACGTACGTCGTGAAGTTCACCGGCTCCGCGCAGGGCGTGAAGGCGCTGGTCGCCGAGGTGATCGTCGGGGAGCTGGCCCGTCGGCTCGGGCTGCGCGTGCCGGAGTTGGTCCTCGCCCACTTCGATCCGGCGATCGCCGCGCACGAACCGCACCAGGAGGTGCGCGACCTGCTGAACGCGAGCCCCGGCGTCAACCTCGGCATGGACTACCTTCCGGGCGCCCGGGACTTCACCCCTGAGGTCGCCAGGGCCTGCACGGTCGACCCGCGGGAGGCGGGCAGGGTCATCTGGCTCGACGCGCTGACCGTGAATGTGGACCGAACGGTCCACAGTTCCAACCTCATGGTCTGGCCCACCTTCGGCATCGCACCGCCGCGGCTGTGGCTGATCGACCACGGTGCCGCCCTCGTCTTCCACCACCGCTGGGACGCCTCCGTCCCGGAGAAGGCGTACGACTTCCGCCACCACGCCCTCGGCCACTTCGCCCCGGACATGCGGGCCGCCGAGGACGAGCTCGCGCCCAAGGTGACCGAGGAACTGCTGCGCGAGATCACCGAGGAGGTACCGGACGCGTGGCTGGCCGGTGAGCCGGGCTTCGCGACGCCCGCGGAGGTCAGGGACGCCTACGTGGACTACCTCACGGCCCGGGTCAAGGCGTCCGAGGCGTGGCTGCCCACCGACTTCCCCACCCGGGAGGAGCTCGCCGCCGAGGAGGCCCTGCGCGCGGCGCGGACACAGGAAGGCCGGCCGGACTGGCTCAAGCGGATCCCTGACCTGCACGGCAAGCCGGCGGCGCAACAGGATTGGTCGGTGCACCTCGGATGACGGAGACCTCTGCGGCTCAGACCCACCGCGTGCAGATCGAGTACTGCACCCAGTGCCGCTGGCTGCCCCGTGCGGCCTGGCTGGCGCAGGAACTGCTGACGACGTTCGAGACCGAACTGACGGAACTGGCGCTCAGGCCCGGCAAGGGCGGTGTCTTCGTCGTGCGGGTGAACGACGAGGTCGTCTGGGACCGCCGTGAGCAGGGCTTTCCCGAGCCCACGGCGGTGAAGAGGCTCGTACGCGACCGAGTGGCCCCGGGGAAGCCCCTGGGCCACTCGGAGAGGACGGCGCAGTAGTCAGCCGGTCAGCTGCTCGTAGGCGGGCAGGGTGAGGAAGTCCGCGTAGTCCTCGTCCAGGGCGACCTTCAGAAGCAGGTCGTGGGCCTGCTGCCAGTGGCCGGCCGCGAAGGCGTCCTCGCCGATCTCGGCCCGGATGTTCGCCAGGTCCTCGGCGGCGACCTTGCGGGCGAGCTCCGGGGTCGCCTTCTCGCCGTTCTCGAACTGCACCCCCGCGTTGATCCACTGCCAGATCTGGGAGCGGGAGATCTCCGCGGTGGCCGCGTCCTCCATCAGGTTGAAGATGGCGACCGCGCCGAGGCCGCGCAGCCAGGCCTCGATGTAACGGATGCCGACCTGGACCGCGTTGACCAGGCCCGCGTACGTCGGCCGGGCGTCCAGGGAGTCGACGGCGATCAGATCTGCCGCCTTGACGTCGACGTCCTCGCGCAGCCGGTCCTTCTGGTTCGGCCGGTCGCCCAGGACCTTGTCGAAGGACTCCATCGCGATCGGCACCAGGTCGGGGTGGGCGACCCAGGAGCCGTCGAACCCGTCGTTCGCCTCGCGGTCCTTGTCGGCCTTGACCTTCTCGAAGGCGACCCGGTTGACCTCCTCGTCGCGCCGGGACGGGATGAACGCCGCCATGCCGCCGATCGCGTGCGCACCGCGCTTGTGGCAGGTGCGGACGAGGAGTTCGGTGTAGGCGCGCATGAACGGGGCCGTCATCGTCACCGCGTTGCGGTCCGGGAGGACGAACTTCGGTCCGCCGTCACGGAAGTTCTTGACGATGGAGAAGAGGTAGTCCCAGCGGCCGGCGTTCAATCCCGAGGCGTGGTCGCGGAGTTCGTAGAGGATCTCCTCCATCTCGTACGCCGCCGTGATCGTCTCGATCAGGACGGTGGCGCGGATGGTGCCCTGCCGGATGCCGACGTGGTCCTGGGCGAAGACGAAGACGTCGTTCCAGAGGCGGGCCTCCAGGTGCGACTCCGTCTTGGGGAGGTAGAAGTAGGGGCCCTTGCCGAGGTCCAGCAGGCGCTGGGCGTTGTGGAAGAAGTACAGGCCGAAGTCGACGAGGGCGCCCGGCACCTGCTGACCGTCGACCAGGAGGTGACGCTCGTTCAGATGCCAGCCGCGCGGGCGCATGACGACCGTCGCGAGCTCCTCGTTCGGGCGCAGGGCGTACGACTTGCCGCTCGTAGGGTCCGTGAAGTCGATGGTGCGGGTGTAGGCGTCGATCAGGTTGAGCTGGCCGTGGACCACGTTCTCCCAGGTGGGTGCCGAGGCGTCCTCGAAGTCGGCGAGCCACACCTTCGCGCCCGAGTTGAGGGCGTTGATCGTCATCTTGCGGTCGGTGGGGCCGGTGATCTCGACGCGCCGGTCGTTCAGGGCCTGAGGCGCGGGGGCCACCCTCCAGGAGTCGTCCGCGCGGATGGCGGCGGTCTCCGGCAGGAAGTCGAGCGTCGAGGTGCGGGCGATCGCGGCGCGGCGCTCGGCCCGGCGGGCGAGCAGTTCGTTGCGCCGGGGTGTGAACCGGCGGTGCAGCTCGGCCAAGAAGGCGAGGGCCGCATCGGTGAGGACCTCGTCCTGCCGGGGCAGGGGCTCGGCATCGACGACGACCGGCGACGGCGCTGGTGCGGACATGTGCTGTCACTTCCTTCAGCGAGCTGACGTGAGTACGCCGCGGCACTGAGTGCCAGGGGGCGCGGATGCGGCTGACAGCGCCCGGTGAGCAGTCGGGCGCTTCTGATCAGTGGATACTAGTTTTCTCATAGTGGAAGTTCAATGATTTGTTGATGTCGAGATTCTCCGCTTCGAGGGAAGGTGGCGCTCGGTGCCACCCCGTCTACTCAAGGTGGACCAAGTCCCCCTGTGTGTCGATGTCGTAGGGCTGCGCCACGTCTCCGCACTCGACGAGGGTGATGGCGTCCTCGTGGGCCTTCAGATAGGCGCGTGCCCCGCGGTCGCCCGTCGCCGCCGCCACGATGCCCGGCCAGTGGCCGGCGCCCAACAGCACCGGATGTCCCCGTACCCCCTTGTAGGTGGCGGAGACCAGCGACGTCTCGTCCTCGTAGGCGGCGAGCACCCGGGCCACCGCCTCGGGGCCGATGCCGGGCTGGTCGACGAGCGATACCAGGGCCGCCGGTGCGCCCGTCCCGGCGAGCGATGCGAGCCCGGCCCGCAGTGAGGAGCCCATGCCCAGCTCCCAGTCGGGGTTGTCCACCAGGGTGCAGCCGGTCAGGTCGGCCCGTTCCCGTACGGCCTCGGCGGCCGCCCCCAGCACCACATGGACGCGGCGGCACCCGGCTGCCCGCAGGACCCCCACCGCGTGCTCCACGAGCAGCCGCCCCCTGGGGGTCCCCCCTGGGCGCAGTCCTTGGGCGAGTTCGAGCAGTGCCTTGGGCCTTCCGCCGAGCCGTCGTCCTCCGCCCGCCGCGAGGAGCAGCCCGGCGATCCGGTCTTCGTTTCGCGTCATGGCTCCTGCATACCTGAACCCGTGCGGACCGCGCGCTTTCCAGGGACTGAATTTCGGTCCGCACAGTGGCGCCCGCCGTACCGGGTGGCGTTTACTGACCCGCGTCCCCCGGCGCCCGACCAACGCCACGGGGGCACCAGGGGACGTTCGAAGTCATGCGCACGAAGGGGTGCGAGGGGGGAGAGCTGTGTTGCGGCGCTTGGGGCAGAGGCCAGTGACCGGCAGCGAAGAGGACCCGAGGGTGGCGGAACTGAAGACCGCCGTGTCCCGGCTGCGCCGTGAACTCGCCGCGCATCCGGCCGAGTTCCCGGACCGTGCCATCGCCGAGGACGAACTCGCCGCGCTCGCCGCCATGGCCGTGAGCGGCGTCCCCGAGATACCGCGCCTGCGTCGGTCCCTGTTGCTGATCGCCGGTGCGATCGGTTCGGTCAGTGCCCTGGCTCGGAGTCTCGCGGATGTCCGGAGCGCGGTGGAGCTGTTCGGGGAGCCGCCGCGTACCTGATGTGCGTGGCCCGTGACCGGCTCGTAGGGCAACAGCCCTGGCTGTGCGGCCGGGGGCTGTGCGCGTGCAGGGGGAGGGGTCGGCTCAGGCCGCGGGGCCGCCTGAACTCGCCAGTGCCTCCGAGAGCTCCGCCGCCACCTGCTGGAGCACCGGCACGATCTTCTCCGTCGCCGTGTCCGTGACCCGGCCCGCCGGGCCGGAGATGGAGATCGCTGCGGCCGTCGGGGAGTCGGGCACGGACACCGCGAGGCAGCGGACCCCTATCTCCTGCTCGTTGTCGTCGACCGCGTAGCCGTGCCGGCGCACCTCCTCCAGTGCCGCCAGGAAAGCGTCGGGGGTGGTGATCGTCTTCTCGGTCGCCGCGGGCATGCCCGTGCGGGCGAGCAGTGAGCGCACCTCGTCGTCCGGTGTGTTCGCGAGCAGTGCCTTGCCCACGCCCGTGGAGTGCGGCAGCACCCGTCGCCCCACCTCGGTGAACATCCGCATCGAGTGTTTGGACGGCACCTGCGCCACGTACACGATCTCGTCGCCGTCGAGGAGCGCCATGTTCGCGGTCTCGCCGGTCTCCTCGACCAGGCGCGCGAGATAGGGGCGGGCCCAGGTGCCGAGCAGCCGGGACGCCGACTCGCCGAGCCGGATCAGCCGGGGGCCGAGCGCGTAGCGGCGGTTGGGCTGCTGGCGTACATAACCGCAGGCCACCAGCGTGCGCATGAGGCGGTGGATCGTGGGCAGCGGCAGCCCGCTGCTCGCGGACAGCTCGCTGAGGCCGACCTCGCCGCCCGCGTCGGCCATCCGCTCCAGCAGGTCGAAGGCGCGCTCGAGGGACTGGACGCCACCGCTCGCGGCGGACTTGGCGGAGGCGTCGCTGGCGCTGGACGTCGACGTCGACACGGCGCGTTCCTTTCGGGACTGGCTGGAAGGGCAGAAGCCTACCCGGCAGCCGGTTGACTCCCTGGTGGTGCGTCAGGGTGCCGCTGTTTTTGGAATTCTAATTCCGCTTTACGGAAAAGTCCAGAGTGGGACGCGTCGAAGGTGCTGGAAGAAAGTGTGCCCTTGACGGCGCGAGGGCGGGAGTGAAGACTCCTTCAACAGAACGTTGAATTTCGTTACGTGGGTGTAAATCCCGTTTCCCACAAGCAGGACGGCGGCAGAGAGGGGCCGGGGTGTCCGACGCTGAACTGGTGCTGCGCTCGACGCGCGTCATCACTCCCGAAGGGATGCGCCCCGCGGCGGTCGCGGTCGCCGGGGGCACGATCAGGGCCATACTGCCGTACGACGCGGGCGTACCGGCCGGGGCCCGTCTGGAGGACCTCGGCGACGACGTCCTGCTGCCGGGCCTGGTCGACACCCACGTGCACGTCAACGACCCGGGCCGCACCGACTGGGAGGGCTTCTGGACCGCCACACGCGCAGCGGCGGCCGGCGGCATCACCACCCTGATCGACATGCCGCTCAACTCCCTGCCGCCGACGACCACGGTCGAGCACCTCCGTACGAAGCAGGACGTGGCCCGGGAGAAGGCCCACATCGACGTGGGCTTCTGGGGCGGCGCCCTGCCGGACAACGTCAAGGACCTGCGGCCGTTGCACGACGCCGGCGTCTTCGGCTTCAAGGCGTTCCTGTCGCCGTCGGGCGTGGAGGAGTTCCCGCACCTCGACCAGGAGCAACTCGCCCGGTCCATGGCCGAGATCGCCGGATTCGGCGGACTGCTCGTCGTGCACGCCGAGGACCCGCACCACCTCGCCGCCGCCCCGCAGCAGGGCGGCCCGAAGTACGCCGACTTCCTCGCCTCCCGGCCGCGCGACGCCGAAGACACGGCCATCGCGCACCTCATCGCACAGGCGAAGCGTCTCGACGCGCGCGTGCACGTGCTCCACCTGTCCTCGAGCGACGCGCTGCCGTCGATCGCCGCGGCCAGGGCCGAGGGCGTGCGGATCACCGTGGAGACATGCCCGCACTACCTGACCCTGACGGCCGAGGAAGTCCCGGACGGGGCCAGCGAGTTCAAGTGCTGCCCGCCCATCCGCGAGGCCGTCAACCAGGACCTGCTGTGGCGGGCGCTGGCGGACGGCACGATCGACTGCGTGGTCACCGACCACTCGCCGTCGACGGCCGACCTGAAGACCGACGACTTCGCGACCGCGTGGGGCGGCATCTCCGGACTGCAGCTGAGCCTGTCGGCGGTGTGGACGGAGGCCCGCAAGCGCGGCCACGGACTGGAGGACGTGGTCCGCTGGATGTCCATGCACACGGCACGGCTGGTGGGGCTCGACGCACGCAAGGGCGCCATCGAGGCCGGCCGTGACGCCGACTTCGCGGTGCTCGCCCCCGACGAGACCTTCACCGTGGACCCGGCGGCCCTTCAGCACCGCAACCGGGTCACGGCGTACGCGGGCAGGACCCTCCACGGCGTCGTCAAGTCCACCTGGCTGCGCGGCGAACGCATCGTGGCGGACGGCGCGTTCACCGAGCCGAAGGGGCGACTGCTCGGCAGAACCGACTGACTCCCACCCGCACCCGCAGCGGCCGACTCCCGAAAGGAAGACCTGATCACCGTGACGGCACAGCATCACCCTGTGTTGGCCCGCTTCACCGGCGACGCGAAGCCCTACGGAGGCGGTGACCCCTACGCGGACTACCGCACCGCCGACTTTCCGTTCACCCGGTACGCCGACCTCGCCGACCGCCGGCTGGGCGCCGGTGTCATCGCCGCCAACGACGAGTTCTTCGCCCAGCGCGAGAACCTGCTGGTGCCCGAGCGCGCGGAGTTCGACCCTGAGCACTTCGGGCACAAGGGCAAGGTCATGGACGGCTGGGAGACGCGGCGGCGCCGGGGCACCTCGGCGGAGCACCCGTGGCCGACGCAGGAGGACCACGACTGGGCGCTGGTACGCCTCGGCGCGCCGGGCGTCATCCGCGGCATCGTCGTCGACACGGCCCACTTCCGGGGCAACTATCCGCAGGCGGTATCCGTCGAGAGCACGTCCGTATCCGGCTCCCCTTCCCCGCAGGAACTGCTGGGCGACGACGTGAAGTGGACGACGCTCGTCCCGCGGACCCCGGTCGGCGGTCACGCGGCCAACGGGTTCGAGGTCACCGTCGAGCAGCGCTTCACGCATCTGCGCGTCAACCAGCACCCCGACGGCGGCATCGCGCGCCTGCGCGCGTACGGCGACGTGGTACCGGACCCGGCGTGGCTCGAGGTGCTGGGCACCTTCGACGTCGTCGCCCTGGAGAACGGGGGCCGGGTCGAGGACGCCTCCGACCTCTTCTACTCACCCGCCACCAACACCATCCAGCCGGGCCGCTCGCACAAGATGGACGACGGCTGGGAGACACGGCGCCGCCGCGACCGGGGCAACGACTGGATCCGTTACCGGCTGGTGGCCGAGGCGCGGATCCGTGCGATCGAGATCGACACGGCGTACCTGAAGGGCAACGCGGCAGGCTGGGCGTCGGTCTCCGTCATGGACGGCGGGGACGGCGGGGACGGCAAGGACGGCGAGTGGCGCGAGATCCTCCCGCGCACCCGCCTCCAGCCCGACACGAACCACCGGTTCGTCCTGCCGGCACCGGCGGTGGGTACACATGCGCGCGTGGACATCTTCCCGGACGGCGGCATCTCCCGACTGCGCCTGTACGGCTCCCTCACACGGGAGGGCGCGGCACGCCTCGCGGTACGGCACCAGGAGCTGGGCGGCTGAGGCCGACTGCAGGGTGAGGCGCGCCGGCCCGACGGCACCGGTGCGCCCCCACCGTTCAGGCGGCGTGCCCACCGTCCACGGCGAACTCGGCGCCCGTGACGTAGGCCGCGTCCGCGCCCGCCAGGTACGCCACCGTCGCCGCCACCTCGTCGGCCCTGCCGAAGCGGCCCAGCGCCGTCATCGCCGCCTGACCGGACGCGTAGGGGCCGTCCGCGGGGTTCATATCCGTGTCGATCGGGCCCGGATGGACGATGTTCGCAGTGATCCCGCGCCCGCCCAGTTCCCTCGCCAGGGCCTTCGTCAGGCCGATCAGGGCCGACTTGCTCATGGCGTAGAGCGTTCCGCCGGGGCCCGGCACGCGTTGGGTCATGCAGGTGCCCACGGTGATGATCCGGCCGCCGCGCTCCATGCGTGAGGCGGCGGCCTGGGACGTCAGGAAGACACCGCGCACGTTGACGGCGAGGACGCGGTCGACATCGGCGAAAGACAGGCCGTCCAAGGGGCCGAGCACTCCGACACCGACGTTGTTGACCAGGACGTCCAGGCCCCCGAGTGCCTCCGCGGCACGTCCCACCGCGCCCGCCGCCTCGTCCGCGTCCCCGGAGTCCGCGCGCAGGGCAACCGCCCGGCGTCCCAGCGCCGCGACGGCCCGCACGACGTCCTCGGCCGCCTCCTTGCCGCTCACATGGGTGACGGCCACGTCCGCTCCCTCGCGCGCCAGCCGCAGTGCCGTCGCCGCGCCGATGCCACGGGAGCCGCCGGTGACCAGAGCCGCCTTGCCGTTGAGGGTTCCTCGTGAAGTCATGCGTCCATTCCACCGGCCGGGCACCGGGAACACCGGCGGCGAACGGACATCGACCTCGGTCGCCCGGAATTCTGCGTTCCGTGGAACTCTTCGGTCCGTCCACAGCGTTCTCCCCGCGTGACTCTTCAGCAAGAAATCGTCGGCAACGCCATGCAGATGGCCGTCGTCAACCTGCGTCCCGGGCAGACCGTGTACTGCGAGGCGGGCAAGTTCCTCTTCAAGACCACGAACGTGACCATGGAGACCCGTCTCTCCGGCCCGTCGTCCAACGGCAGCAGCCAGTCCCAGGGCGGCGCGGCGGGCGGTATGGGCGGCTTTCTGCGCCAGGCCATGGGCACCGCCGTGCAGGTCGGCCAGCGCGCGCTCGCGGGCGAGTCGCTGGCATTCCAGTACTTCGCGGCGCAGGGCGGCGAGGGCACCGTCGGCTTCGCGGGTGTGCTCCCCGGCGAGATGCGCGCGCTGGAGCTGGACGGCTCGCGCGCCTGGTTCGCGGAGAAGGACGCCTTCGTGGCCGCGGAGTCGACGGTCGACTTCGGCATCGCCTTCCAGGGCGGCCGCACCGGGACGAGCGGCGGCGAGGGCTTCATCCTGGAGAAGTTCACCGGGTACGGAACGGTGATCATCGCGGGCGCGGGCAACTTCATCGACCTCAACCCCGCCGACTTCGGCGGCCGCATCGAGGTCGACACCGGGTGCGTCGTCGCCTTCGAGGAGGGCATCCAGTACGGCGTCCAGCGCGTCGGCGGACTCAACCGCCAAGGGATCATGAACATGGTCTTCGGCGGCGAGGGCCTGTCCCTGGCCACCCTGGAGGGCAACGGCCGCGTCATCCTGCAGTCACTCACCATCGAGAGCCTCGCGAACGCCCTCAAGAAGGCACAGGGCGGCGACAAGCAGGGGCCGACGGGCGGACTCTTCTCGACCCACGCGGGGTGATGTTTCCGGCGGAGCGATGAGTTACGGATGCCCACGGGGTCTGCAGTGACAACAACGGACCCCACCCACAGGAAGAAGGCATCCGCGATGGGCAAGCTCGTCTCCACCATCTTCGTCACCCTCGACGGCGTCTACCAGGCGCCCGGCGGCCCGCAGGAGGACCCCAGGGGCGGCTTCGAGCAGGGCGGCTGGAGTTTTCCGTACGGCGACGAGGACTTCGGACGGTTCATCACCGAGGTCTTCGACCGCGTGGGCGCCTTCCTGCTCGGCCGCCGTACGTACGACATCTTCGCCTCGTACTGGCCGAAGGTGACCGACCCCGCCGACCCGGTCGCGACCAAGCTCAACGCTCAGCCGAAGTACGTCGTCTCCTCGACCCTGACGAACCCCGACTGGGCCCACACCAGCGTGATCGCCGGCGACCTCGCCAAGGAGGTCACCACCCTCAAGGAGCGTACGGAGGGTGAGCTCCAGATCCACGGCAGTGGCGCACTGGTCCGCTCCTTGCTGGACCTCGACCTCGTCGACACGCTCCACCTGCTGACCTTCCCGGTCGTGCTGGGCGCCGGCCTCCGCCTTTTCGAGGAGGGAGCCGCCCCGACCAAGTTCCGGCACGTCGGCGGGCGCGTCACCGCGGCCGGCGTCTCCATCCAGTCGTACGACTTCGCGGGCCGCCCGGAGTACGGATCGTACGAACTCCCGGAAGGCGCCTGACCCGCGCGGGTATCCGCTGGTCGGAGATCATTCCTGCCGGTGCGGTGATCCCTCCACGTGGGAGCCGCCGACGTCTCCGCACATCCCTCGGAGACCGGGAGAGCCGCCCCCATGTCCTCGATCGCCGTACCGGGCGTCGTCACGCCCCGCCGCTCCTGGCTCACTGATCTGCCCGTCGTCCTTGTGGCGGTGGTCTGGGGCGCGAGCTATCTCGCCGCCAAGGACATCACCACCGCCCGGACGGTGCTCGCGGTCCTCGTGCCGCGGTTCGCCCTCGTGCTGCCCGTGCTGGCGGGGGTGGGGCGGCGCGCGTTGCGTGGGCTGACCGCCGCCCAGTGGCGCGGGGCCGGGGTCCTGGGGCTCATAACTCAGCGGGATCTTCCTCCTGGAGACGTACGGCGTGGTCCACACCTCGGCGACGAACGCGGGTCTGATCATCAGCCTCACCATGATCTTCACGCCGCTGGCCGAGACCGCCGTCACCCGCACCCGGCCCCCGCGTGCCTTCCTCGGCGCGGCGGCCGTCTCCGTGCTCGGCGTCGCCCTGCTGACCCAGGGCGGCGGCTTCACCAGCCCCTCGCTCGGCGATCTCCTGATGCTGCTCGCGGCCCTCGCGCGCACCGTGCACGTCCTTGCCATGTCCCGTATCGAGGCCGTACAGGGCGCCGACGCGCTGCCGCTCACCACCGTCCAACTGGGCACCGCGGTCGTGGTGTTCGTGGCCCTGTCGGCCGGCGCCGACACCACACCATGGGGGACGGCCGCCGGCTTTGGCGCGCGGGAGTGGGCCGGGCTGCTGTTCCTGTCCGCGTTCTGCACGCTCTTCGCCTTCTTCGTGCAGATGTGGGCCGTCCGCCGGACCTCACCGTCCCGGGTCAGCCTGTTGCTCGGCACGGAGCCGCTGTGGGCCGCCGCGGCCGGTATCGCGCTCGGCGGGGAACGGCTCGGCACACTGGGGTTGCTGGGCGGCGCGCTGGTGCTCGTGGGGACGGGTTGGGGGCGGCGGGCGGCAGGTTAACTTCCCGAAAATTCATCGGACTTGAGGGGAGAAATCTCCGGAGTTGTCATTGACATGCCAGGGTCTACGCGCGTCATCATGACGACATGAGATTCCCCCCACGCGCTACTCGAATCGGCTCCGCAGCCGCTCTCCTTTCCGCCCTCCTCGTGGGCGGCACCGTCTCCGCCGGCACGGCGGACGCCGCCGCCACCTCCGTCGGCAGCATCTGCTACAGCGACCTGCCCTCTCAGGCGTACGACACGCTCGACCTGATCGCGTCGAACGGGCCCTTCCCGTACTCGCAGGACGGGAGCGTCTTCCAGAACCGCGAAGGCGTCCTGCCCAAGCAGTCGACCGGCTACTACCACGAGTACACGGTCAAGACGCCCGGCTCCTCGACGCGCGGCGCCCGCCGCATCGTCACGGGTGAGGAGTACCAGGAGGACTACTACACCTCGGACCACTACGCGACGTTCGACCTGATCGACTTCGACTGCTGAGCGAACAGCGCGACCAGCCGGGGCCCGTCCGGCGCTCGACCGGGCCTCCGGCTCTTCCTCCGCACAGGAAAAACCGCCTCGCGGCCTGTCCCCCCACGGACATCGGCCGCGGGGCGGAGCACGTCCGACCGACGTCCCGCCCCGCCCGGTGTGGCCGCGCCGAAAGTCTGCGGTGCCGCGACTTTGGTCGCGGATCACGGTGGTGGGGGAGGTGTCCGTGGGCGGCACCGCATAGATTTGTCGGCCGTGAGCGGAGACGAGTCGGCGCGTCCCGCGGGGCCGAGGGTGCTCCGCCTCGAGGCGGCCATGGCGGGGTCCTGCGCACCCGGGCGGAGGACGGCGACCGCCTGTCCGGCAGCGAACTGCGCGCGACGGCCTTCATCCTGCTGGTCGCGGGCCATGAGACGACGGTCAACCTGATCACCAACGGCGTGCACACCCTGCTCACCCATCCCGGGCAACTGGCCGCGCTGCGCGCCGACATGACGCTCCTGGACGGTGCCGTCGAGGAGATGCTGCGTTTCGAGGGGCCGGTGGAGACGGCGACGTACCGCTACGCGGCCGAGCCACTGGAGATAGCCGGTACGGCCATAGCCGAGGGCGACCCGTTGATCATCGGGCTCGACGCGGCCGGCCGGGACGCGGCCCGCTTCCCCGACCCGCACCGCTTCGACGTCCACCGCGCCCCGCAGGGCCACCTTGCTTTCGGGCACGGCGTCCACTACTGCCTGGGCGCGCCGCTGGCTCGACTGGAGGCGCGTACGGCCCTGCGCGCGCTGCTGGAGCGCTGCCCGGACCTGTCCCTGGACGGCCCTCCCGGGCCGTGGCTGCCGGGGATGCTCATACGGGGAGTGCGGAGCCTGCCGGTCCGCTGGTAGCGGGCGTACGGCGGGACGGCCGGGCCCAAGTAGACCCGAGGTGCGGAGCCCGGGAGCCCGGCCGGGTCGCGGTCAGTCGCCGATGCCCGCGATCTCGCCGAGGTGCACCGGGCGGCGCTCGTGGCGGGACAACTCGCAGGCCTCCGCGATGCGCAGGGCCTGCAGCGCCTCGCGGCCGTCGCACGGGTTGGCACGCTCACCGCGGACCACCTCGACGAACGCGGCGACCTCGGCCTCGTAGGCGGGGGCGAAGCGTTCCAGGAAGCCGGTCCACGGCTTGTCCGCGGGCGGCGGACCGGCAGGCTCCGTGGACGTGATCGGCGTACGGTCGTCCAGTCCGACCGCGATCGTGTCGAGTTCGCCGGCCAGCTCCATGCGGACGTCGTAGCCGGCGCCGTTGGTGCGGGTCGCCGTCGCCGTGGCCAGGGTGCCGTCGTCCAGCGTGAGCACGACCGCCGCCGTGTCGACGTCGTTCGCCTCGCGGTACATGGCCCCGCCGGCGTCGGACCCGGTGGCGTAGACCTCGACGACCTCGCGGCCGGTCACCCAGCGCACGATGTCGAAGTCGTGGACGAGGCAGTCGCGGTAGATACCGCCGGAGAGCGCAAGGTACGCGGCCGGCGGCGGTGCCTGGTCGGCCGTCAGGGCGCGGACCGTGTGCAGCCGTCCGAGCCGACCGGAGCGCACCGCCTGACGCGCGGTCGTGTAGCCCGCGTCGAAGCGGCGCTGGAAACCCATCTGCAGAACCGTTCCGGCGGCGTCGACCTCGGCGAGGGCGGCCAGCGTCCCCGGCAGGTCGACGGCGATGGGTTTCTCGCAGAACACGGGGAGCCCGGAGCGTGCTGCCCGACCGATCAGTTCGGCGTGGGCCGCGGTCGCCGCCGTGATGACCACGGCGTCCACGCCCCAGGTGAAGATCTCGTCCGCGCCCGGCGCCGCGGTCTCGCCCAGACGGTCCGCGAGCTCGTGGGCCCGGGTCGTGTCGACGTCGGTGATGATGAGCGAGCCGACCTCACGATGGCGGCTGAGCGTGGTCGCGTGGAACGTCCCGATACGACCCGCTCCGATGAGTCCGATGCGCATGGAAACAACCTGAGGGCGCATCCCCTGCCGTGTCAATGGTTTGTCCGGACAATCGGACTACACAACTTCCCGTCAACAAGCGCCGGAGCTACGCTCGGGCCGTGCCGAAACCAGATGTGGATCCGACCGTCTCGCTCCAGCTCAGCGTCGACCGGAACAGTCCGGTACCGCTGTACTTCCAGTTGTCCCAGCAGTTGGAGGCCGCGATCGAGCACGGGATGCTGACGCCGGGCAGTCTGCTGGGCAACGAGATCGAGTTGGCCGCACGGCTCGGCCTGTCCCGGCCCACCGTCCGTCAGGCCATCCAGTCCCTCGTCGACAAGGGCCTGCTCGTGCGCCGCCGTGGCGTCGGCACCCAGGTCGTGCACAGCCAGGTCAAGCGCCCGCTGGAGCTCAGCAGCCTGTACGACGACCTGGAGGCGGCCGGGCAGCGTCCCGCCACCCGGGTGCTCGTGAACATGTTCGTGCCCGCGTCCGCCGAGGTGGCCGCGGCTCTCGCGGTGCCCGAGGGCGCGGAGGTGCACCGGATCGAGCGGCTGCGCCTCGCGCACGGCGAGCCGATGGCGTACCTGTGCAACTACCTGCCGACCGGCCTGCTCGACCTGGAGAGCGAGCAACTGGAGGCGACCGGCCTCTACCGCCTGATGCGCGCTGCCGGCATCACGCTGCACAGCGCCCGGCAGTCCGTCGGAGCGCGCGCCGCCACCCAGGTCGAGGGCGAACGGCTCGGTGAGCCCGAGGGTGCCCCGTTGCTCACCATGCAACGCACCACCTTCGACGACACAGGCCGCGCCGTGGAGTTCGGCACGCACACGTACCGCGCCTCGCGCTACTCGTTCGAGTTCCAGTTGCTCGTTCGTCCCTGAACCGGCGCCTCTACCCCCACCAGGGCCCTGACCTGCGACGTCGATCCGCCGTCGGCGATACTTGGTAGTTCCAAGCAACTACGCAAGAAGGGCACGGAAACGGCACCAGCATGCCGGAGGTGCAGTCCGCCATCGAGGCCAGGCTGCAGTCGGACAAGTCCGTCGCCTCCTGGATCCTGCTGCGCACCCGGGCCGGCAACTGGATCTTCGCGGTCGGCGGCAACAAGGACGCGGCGCGCGCGGTCGGCGTCCCGGTCGGCAGGACCAGGATGGGCCTGTACATGGGCGTCGCGCTCGGTGCCTGGATCTCCGGGCAGCACCTGCTGTTCTCGTACGACGTCGTGCAGTCCGGCGAGGGCGTCGGCAACGAGCTGATCTACATCATCGCGGCCGTCATCGGCGGCTGCCTGATCACCGGCGGCTACGGATCGGCGGCCGGTTCGGCGGTCGGCGCATTCATCTTCGGCATGACGAGCAAGGGCATCGTCTTCGCCGAGTGGAACCCCGACTGGTTCAAGTTCTTCCTCGGAGCGATGCTGCTCCTCGCGACCCTGCTCAACGCCTGGGTCCGCAAGCGTGCGGAGGCAACGGCATGACGACGCACGTCAAGGAGCGCACCGCACTCGTCCACCTCGAGGACGTCGGCAAGCACTACGGCAACGTCCGAGCCCTCGACGGCGTCCGCCTGGAGGTCCACGCGGGCGAGATCACCTGCGTCCTCGGGGACAACGGCGCGGGCAAGTCGACCCTCATCAAGATCGTCGCGGGCCTCCACCAGCACGATGCAGGAACCTTCCGCATCGAGGGCGAGGAGACCCGCCTGTCCTCCCCACGCGAGGCGCTGGACCGGGGGATCGCCACGGTCTACCAGGACCTCGCCGTGGTCCCGCTGATGCCCGTCTGGCGGAACTTCTTCCTCGGCTCCGAGCCGCGCAGGGGCGTCGGCCCCTTCAAGCGCCTGGACGTCGACTTCATGCGGCGTACGACGCGCGAACAGCTGCTGCGCATGGGCATCGACCTGCGCGACGTCGACCAGCCCATCGGCACGCTGTCGGGCGGAGAACGCCAGTGTGTGGCGATCGCACGGGCGGTGTACTTCGGTGCCAAGGTGCTGGTCCTCGACGAGCCGACGGCGGCACTGGGCGTGAAGCAGTCGGGCGTGGTCCTCAAATATGTGGCGGCCGCACGGGACGAGGGCCTGGGTGTTGTTTTCATCACCCACAACCCGCATCACGCGTACCTGGTGGGCGACCGTTTCGTGCTGCTCAAGCGTGGCGAGATGGTGGGCAGCCACACCCGCGAGGAGATCACCCTGGAGGAACTGACGCGCCAGATGGCGGGCGGCGACGAACTGGAGGATCTGCGCCACGAGCTGGAACGCGCCCCGTAGGAGGGCTCCGCAAGGGGCGCGGGGAACTGCGCGACAAGCCACGACGGACCCGCAGGTTCCGCCCGGCCCGCAGGACCGCGCCCCGCGCGCAGCGCAGGGGCTCCGCAATGCAAGCCCGCGGCAGCGTAGGGCAGAATCGGGGCCGATGAGCACCTACCGCGACTTCACCCACCGCGGCTCCGCCCGGGCCACCGTCCTGCGGACCGTCGGCACGCGCGAGCGCCGTTCCCATCTGACGGCACCGCGCGTTCCCACGGTCGGCATCGACATCGGCGGCACGAAGGTCATGGCCGGCGTCGTCGACGCCGACGGCAACATCCTGGAGAAGCTCCGCGCCGAGACGCCCGACAAGTCCAAGAGCCCCAAGGTCGTCGAGGACACCATCGTCGAGCTCGTCCTGGACCTCTCCGACCGGCACGACGTGCACGCCGTCGGCATCGGCGCGGCGGGCTGGGTGGACGCGGAACGCAACCGCGTCCTGTTCGCCCCCCACCTGTCCTGGCGCAACGAGCCCCTGCGCGACCGCCTCGCCGGGCGGCTGGCCGTGCCCGTCCTGGTGGACAACGACGCCAACGCCGCCGCCTGGGCCGAGTGGCGCTTCGGCGCCGGCCGGGGCGAGGACCACCTCGTCATGATCACCCTCGGCACCGGAATCGGCGGCGCCATCCTGGAGGACGGCCAGGTCAAGCGCGGCAAGTTCGGTGTCGCCGGTGAGTTCGGCCATATGCAGGTCGTGCCCGGCGGCCACCGCTGTCCGTGCGGTAACCGCGGCTGCTGGGAGCAGTACAGCTCCGGCAACGCCCTGGTCCGCGAGGCCAAGGAGCTGGCCGCGGCGGACTCCCCGGTGGCCTACGGGATCATCGAGCACGTCAAGGGCAACATCTCCGACATCACCGGCCCGATGATCACCGAGTTGGCCCGCGAGGGCGACGCGATGTGCATCGAGCTGCTCCAGGACATCGGCCAGTGGCTCGGCGTCGGCATCGCCAACCTGGCCGCGGCCCTGGACCCCTCCTGCTTCGTGATCGGCGGCGGCGTCAGCGCGGCCGACGACCTGCTCATCGGCCCCGCCCGGGACGCCTTCCGGCGGCATCTGACCGGCCGTGGCTACCGACCCGAGGCCCGTATCGCGCGCGCCCAGCTCGGTCCCGAGGCCGGCATGGTCGGCGCCGCGGACCTCGCCCGGCTCGTCGCCCGCCGCTTCCGGCGCGCCAACCGACGCCGCGTGGAGCGGTACGAGCGGTTCGCGGAGGCCCGCCGCACCGCCAAGGGGCCCCTGTGACGGCCGCCGCGTCGATACCGCGCCAGTCGTCACCGCCGGACGAGCCCTCGCGGCCCCCGGAGGGCCGGTGGCAGATGATCCGCCGCCGGGCGCTGACCCTGCTGATCATCGGGCTGCTCATCGGCGTTCCGGCCGGTTATCTGATCATCTCCGCCAACCAGAGCCGCAACAGCGGGAAGGACAAGGAGGCGAAGTACTCGGCGACCGGCCTCACCGCGGGCTGGCCCTCGCGCGTGCAGCGCCGCCTCTACCAGGTGATCATCCCGAAGGACGCCACGGGCGTCGCGTACTACGAGACGAACAACTGGAAGACCAGTCGCCTGTACGTGGAGTTCAACACCACCGACGCCGGTCTGACCCGGTTCCTCGGCCATCTGAAGACCACCCAGGCCGCGCTGGAGAAGGACAACATCGCCATCAGCGAGCGCGACCAGCACGTCGTCGGCTGGACCTTCACGGCAGCGGGCTCCTGGTACGGCTTCGTCCACAAGCAGAAGAACCCGGCGCCCACCCTGGACATCGTGGTGAACAAGGCCAGACCGGAGCACCCGGCGGTGTACGTGGTGTCCCGCACCATCCCCTGACGGTCGCCCCGACCGGGCCCGGCCGGGTGCCGGAGCCGATTGTCAGAGCCCGCCCGTAGAGTCGAAGACGTCTGATCCGACTTCAGTGCGGGAGGTGACCGGACGTATGGCGGAACACGTGGCCGAGGCTGCCGTGCCGGTGAGGCTGGCCGCCGTCTTCCAGCCCGCGCCGGTGCCCCGCCAGGGCCGGATCGCCTTCTGGGACCCCGAGGGCGGTTCCCCGCCGTCGTACTTCACGCAGGACCTGACCGTCGTACGCCACCATGGATCCGGAGTGCGCCGCGGCACTGTGCCGGCCGTGTCGCTGCCGGTCGCCTCGGCCCTGCCGCTGCTGGTCCGGGCCCGGCGCGATCCCGCCGCCCATCCGGCGACCGCCTGCTGGGGCGCGGCCGCGCTGCACGCCCTGCGGCTCGTGGCGCGGGGGCGGCTGCTGCCCGGGCTCACCCCGGAGGGGTACGACGCGTGGCGGGCCGGACCACTGGAGCCGGACGACATCACCCACCTCAGAGCGGTCGCCGCCGCGCTGCCGTACGAGGGCCACGCCGTCCCGCTCGCGGGCAAGGGCCCCCTCGTGCTCCCCGAGCCCGAGGCCCTCGTGCGGTCCTTCCTGGACGCCGTCGCGGACACCCTGCCGCGTACCCCGGCCGCCGCCCACACCGCGGGCAGGCCGTTCGCGGCGCGCGAGCCGCAGCGGCTGCCGCAGGCACATGACTGGGCCGCCGAGGTCGCGGCGGGCATGGACGCGGGCGTACGGATCTCGCTGCGCCTGGACCTGTCGGCGTACGACCTGTTCGACGACGGCGAGGGCGCCCGTCGCGCCGGGGCGGCGGTCGTGCAGGTGCACAGCCTCGCCGACCCGACCCTCGTGGTCGACGCGGCGGCGCTGTGGGCCGGTGAGGCGGACGCGGCCTTCGGCCCCCGCGCTCGTGTGGACGCCGCCCTGGCCGTCCGCCGCGCGGCCCGGGTCTGGCCGCCGCTGGACAGGCTGGCCGAACAGGACGCGCCGGACGTTCTGGCGCTGTCCGAGGAGGAGCTCAGCGAGCTGCTGGGCGTCGCGGCCACCCGGCTGGGCGCGGCCGGGGTCGCGGTGCACTGGCCCCGTGACCTGGCGCATGACCTGACCGCGGCGGCGGTCGTGCGACCGGCGCCCGGCTCGGCGACCGACGGCACGGGCTTCTTCGAGAGCGAGGACCTGCTGCAGTTCCGCTGGCAGCTGGCGCTCGGCGGCGATCCGCTCACCGAGGCCGAGATGGACGCCCTCGCGGAGGCCCACCGCCCGGTCGTCCGGCTGCGCGACCAGTGGGTGCTGGTCGACCCGGCACTCGTCCGCAAGGCCCGCAAGCGCGAGCTGGGCCTGCTCGATCCGGTCGACGCGCTGTCCGTCGCGCTCACCGGCAGCGCGGAGGTCGACGGGGAGACGGTGGAGGCGGTGCCGGTCGGCGCGCTGGCCGCACTCCGGGACCGGCTGACGGCGGGCGTCGGCCCCGTGGAGCCGCCCCCGGGCCTCGCCGCCCGCCTGCGGGACTACCAGCTGCGGGGCCTGGCCTGGCTGGACCTGATGACCACGCTCGGCCTCGGCGGCTGCCTCGCCGACGACATGGGGCTCGGCAAGACGGTCACCGTCATCGCCCTGCATCTGCGCCGGGCGCGCCGCGAGCCGACCCTGGTGGTCTGCCCGGCGTCACTGCTGGGCAACTGGCAGCGGGAGATCACCCGGTTCGCCCCCGGAGTCCCCGTCCGCCGCTTCCACGGCCCCGAGCGCACCCTGGACGACCTGGACGGCGGCTTCGTGCTCACCACGTACGGGACGATGCGGACGGCGGCGCCGCGGCTGGCCGAACAGACCTGGGGCCTGGTCGTGGCCGACGAGGCGCAGCACGTGAAGAACCCGTACTCGGCGACGGCCAAGGCGCTGCGCACGATCCCGTCGCCCGCCCGCGTGGCCCTCACCGGCACCCCCGTGGAGAACAACCTCTCCGAGCTGTGGGCCCTGCTGGACTGGACGACCCCGGGGCTGCTCGGTCCGCTGAAGTCCTTCCGCGCCCGGCACGCACGCGCGGTGGAGAACGGCGAGCACGCCGAGAACGCGGAGGCGGTGGAGCGGCTGGCCCGACTGGTCCGTCCCTTCCTCCTGCGCCGCAAGAAGTCCGATCCGGGCATCGTCCCCGAGCTCCCTCCGAAGACGGAGACGGACCACCCGGTGCCGCTCACCCGCGAACAGGCCGCGCTCTACGAGGCGGTCGTTCGGGAGTCGATGCTGGCGATCGAGACGGCCGAGGGCATCGCCCGCCGGGGCATGGTTCTCAAGCTCCTCGGCTCGCTCAAGCAGATCTGCGACCATCCGGCGCTGTATCTGAAGGAGAACACGGGGACCGCTGCGGGCCTCACCGCCCGTTCCGGCAAACTCGCCCTGCTGGACGAGCTGTTGGACACGCTGCTGTCGGAGGACGGCTCGGCGCTGGTCTTCACGCAGTACGTCGGTATGGCCCGGCTGATCACCACGCATCTGGCCTCCCGCGCGGTGCCCGTCGACCTGCTGCACGGGGGTACGCCGGTGCCCGACCGCGAGCTGATGGTGGACCGCTTCCAGAGCGGAGCCACGCCGGTCCTGGTCCTGTCCCTCAAGGCGGCGGGCACGGGCCTGAACCTCACGCGCGCGGGCCATGTCGTCCACTTCGACCGCTGGTGGAACCCGGCGGTGGAGGAACAGGCCACGGACCGGGCGTACCGCATCGGCCAGACCCAGCCGGTCCAGGTCCACCGTCTGATCACCGAGGGCACGGTGGAGGACCGCATCGCCGAGATGCTGGAGTCCAAGCGGGCACTCGCCGACGCGATCCTGGGCTCCGGCGAGGCGTCCCTGACGGAACTGACCGACCGGGAGCTGTCCGACCTGGTGTCGCTGAGGAGGACGGCGTGAGCGGGGCGGAGGAGGAACGGCTCGCGGCGGGCGAGGAGCCGCGTGCCGACTCCGGGACGCCCCCGGATGACCAGGTGCGTCCCGCCGATGCGGCGCGTCGCGCGCTGTGGGCCGCGCGGGAGCGGGAGCGTACCGGGGGAGGGGAGCCGTCCACCGCGGACGCGGAGGTCTCGGCGCCCGGGGAAGGCGTGCGGCCGGCGCCCCGGCCGGGTGACGTGGCGCGCGCGGCTTTGCGGCAGGCGAACGCCGAGCGCCTCAGCGGCCAGGCGGCAGCGGGCGCAGTGTCACCGCCGGAGTCCGGCGAAGAGCCCCCGGCCTTCGTGAGCGAGGGCGGTGCGACCCCCGGTCCCGCCCGGCAGACGGCACCGGCCGCGCGCCCCGGCGACGCCGCGCGTGAGGCGTTGCGGGCCGCACGGGGAGAAGCCGAACCGGTGCGGACCAAGGGCCGGACGAAGGGAGTTGAGAGCCCGGATCGCTCTGGCCCGACCGGCACTCGGGGGCGCCCGGGGACGCGTCCCCGTACCCGTTCCGGCGGCGCCCGACTCCGGGACGTACGGGAACTGCTCGCGGGTGCCTTCGAGCCACCGGCGTCGGCGTCGCTGAGCGGAAGCGCGTCCGCCGCGGAGGACACCGGCGGCGAGCAGGGTAAGGGACCTTCGCACGCCCGGCGCGAGCCATCGGACCTGTCCCCGCAGCTCCCACAGGGAAGGCCGGATCCGCCCCAGGGACCCCAGACCACACCCCCGGCGGCCCGCTACCCGCGTTCCATGGCGGCCCCCGATCGCGACGGGGAGTTGCGGCGTACGTTCGCCGCGCTCCCCGCACGGCAGGCGGAGGAATCCGACCGGTTCGCCGAGACATGGTGGGGCAACGCCTGGGTCGCCGCGCTGGAGGAGGGCGCACTCGACGCGGCGCGGCTGGCGCGGGGGAGGGCGTACGCGGGCCGGGGGAACGTGGATGCCATCACCGTCACCCCCGGGCTCGTGCTCGCGTACGTCCAGGGGAGCCGTCCGCGCCCCTACCGCGTCCAGGTGCGGTTGCGGACATTCTCCGACGACGAGTGGGACCGCTTCCTGGACGCGGCCGCCGAGCGGCCAGGTCACATCGCCGCGCTCCTGGACAAGCAGATGCCGCAGTCCCTCGCCGAGTGCGGGGTGCGGCTGCTCCCCGGGCCGGGCGATCTCGAACCTCACTGCAGTTGCCCCGACTTCGGCCACCCCTGCAAACACGCGGCCGCCGTCTGCTATCAGACCGCGCGCCTGCTCGACCGAGACCCCTTCGTCCTGCTTCTGCTGCGCGGCCGCGGCGAGCGTCGGCTGCTCGACGCGCTGTCCCGGCGCAACGCGGCGCGCGCGGCACGGGCCGCCCAGGAGCGGGAACCCGCACCCGTTCCCGGTGTCCGGGCCCGTGACGCCGTGGCCCGGAAGGCGCTGCCGCCGCTCCCCCCTCCGCTGCCACCGCCCGCCCACCCCGAGCAGCCGCCGGTCTACCCCGGGGCGCCGGGCGGGCCGGACCCCTTCGCGCTGGACCAGCTGGCCGCGGACGCGGCCGGCCGCGCGCACGCCCTGCTGACCACAGGGCACGACCCGGTCGCGGATCTGACGCTGTGGCAGGACGCGGTACGGCTCGCAGCCGCCCGACCCGGTTCGGGTCTCACCGCGGGAACACGGACGCTGTACGCCTCGCTGGCCGCCGCCACCGAGCGCAATCCGGCCGACCTGGCACGGGCGGTCGCCGCGTGGCGACAGGGCGGACGGACGGCACTCGCCGTCCTTGAGGAGCCCTGGGACCCGCCCGCGGGCCGCTTCGACCGCGCCCGCCCTCTGCTGCTGGCCGCCGACCTCCCCGCGTTCCGCCCGTGGCGCAACCGCCTCACCCACCCCGACGGCCATGTCCAGCTCCGCCTCGGCCAGGACGGGTTCTGGTACGCCTACGAGTCTGAACCGGGGCGCGAGGACTGGTGGCCCCGGGGCACCCCGGACCTGGACCCGGTCGGAGCCCTGACCGGTCTGGGGGCGGGGTGAGCGGGCACGCGGCCCTCGCTTCCCCAAACTCCCCTTCTGCCCGGCGAGTTGTGCGTCGCACTCCTGCCATGGGCCGTATGACTCTCAACAACTGCTGCCCCGCCCCGCAGTCCCGCGTGCCTGTGTCGCGCGGCTGTTTTTGATCCTTCCGTTGCGGCGCCTCGTACCGCGCGGCTGACGTCGTCCGTCACATCGACAACCACGCGGCAGGTGGGCGCGACTATCCGAGCGCAATGATTGGTCTCTGCCCCAATTGCCATGCCAACAAGACTCGTGGCGCAGACAAGGACGAGCTGAGGGAGCGGCTCCGGGCGGTGGCTCTGAGACGTCACCAAGCGCTGCGGGGCAAGGTCCGGGACTGAAGCCGACTGTTCGGGGCTGTTCGTCACGCCCAGGTACGCCAGTCTCTGCAGCACGACCGACCATGATGTCCGGGTGATCGTCGTCCCTGCCAGAGCGTCGACTCGGCCCCGCGCCCGACATCACGGAGATCACCGTATTCCCGCTCTGACCGGGGTGGATGAGGTCATCGGCAAGGGCACCGCTCGGTCCCCGGGGCCCGTACATGCGGAAGGCCGCCTCCCGTCGAGAGGCGGCCTTCCCGCCCCGTCAGGGCGGCTGGTCGTGAGTCGTCTGCGACGGTGTGTCAGGGTGTTTCATGGCCGGTGCAGACGTCCGGCTGGGGGCCGACCGGGGAAGCGGGTGGTGCTGTTCCGGTGGTCCCGTCGTCCTCGCGGACGGTGACCGTGCCGAAGTCCCGGCTGCCCAGCACCGCGTTGCTGGAGTCCGACACGGCGATCTTGTAGGACGTGGTCGGGGCCGGGCCGGGTTCGGTGTTGCCGGTGACCGGGATGCCGACGGCCTGGCACATCGTTCCGGGACGGAACGTGACCTTCTGCATGGCGAGTCCGACCTTGCCGGTGGTCGAACCGATCACCGTGAGGTACGCGGTGACCTCGGATGCGCTGGGGCGCGACAGGTAGACGGCCACGTGGTCCGTCGCGGGACCGGAGCCCTCCTCCACCGTGGTGGAGGCGACGTTGACGGTCGTCCGCGGCCGCACGTGCGCGGTGCCCAGGCCCTTGCTGTCGAAGGCCAGGTCGGACACGTACGCTCCACCGCTCGCCGTGCCGTCCGCGCCGACGGCCGGGGCGAAGGCGACCTCGGAGAGGCGCCTGAGATCCAGGCCCGCCGCCCGCAGCGTCGACAGCGGAACGTGGACCTGCTGGAGCACGATCTTGCCGAGGATCGTGGACGGACTCGACGGCATCCGGCTCACACCCCAGGTGTTGAGATGGGACACCAGATCGTGCCAGGTGTGCCCGGATGCGTCGGTGACGCTGAGCCGGAGGTCGGTCGCGGTGGTGACGCTCTCGTCCGGGGACATGTCGACGGTCATCTCACCGTAGCGCGAGACGTTGCGCTGCGAGGGCGGCACCTTCACGGTCAACGAACCGTCCGTACCCGTCCAGGTCAGATGGGTCATGGCGTTGAGCGGGACGTTCGGTGCGAAGGCGGCGGGCGTCCAGTGGGGAACCTGCTGGTTGGTGAGTGTGCTGCCGGGGCCGGTGCAGTACGGCAGCGGTTCGGCGACCGTACGCCCGTTCTTGTTCGCGCACACCGTCGCGGTGACGTCACCGGTGGCCGAGGCGAGCGGCGAGGCGGTCTGGAAGGTGTCGACGTCCCGGCGCAGGGACGACGGCTGCTGCGCCACCGTAAGCACGTCGGCGTAGTCGGCCACCGACGGGGGCTCCTGCCCGGAACCGTCGAACATGCCCTGGAAGCGGGTGTGCCCGCCGAGGGTCGACTCGAAGAACCCGGCGATGTATGCCGAGCCCACCTGGTACTGCTGCGCCGCGGTCAGCCGGGTGTTGACGCCGGAGGCCAGCGCGGCGTCGCTGGTGCCGCAGACCGGGTCGTCGACGCGCGACCAGTCGTCCGAGGCGCCCGGGTACGGCGGAGTCCAGGAGGAGTTGTAGAAGTCGTGGTTGGTGCCCATGACCCAGATGGTGGAGCGCTGCACGTCGTCCGAGAAGGTGCCGTCGCGGGAGTCGGCGTAGAAGTGCTGGCCCTGCTGGTCGGACACGTCGCCATCGCAGTACGGCAGCAGCGTGGTGGTCACGACGTCCGGCAGGGTCGCGCGGGTGAAGTCGATGGGAGCGAGGGCGAAGACCGACTTGATCTGCCACGGGTGCGGCAGTGCCTCGTTGAGGGTGCCCGCGGTGACCACCCCCTCACCGCCGCGTGAGTGGCCCATCAGCCCGATCCGGCTGAAGTCCATCGTGCCCACCAGCTGACGCGCCGTTAGAGTGCCTGCGACATAGGTGGACCTACCGGTGAGAAGCGCCTGATCAAGCGTCACATTCTGGTCGCTCGCGGCATCGTGGTGGATGACAGTGTGTCCGTCGTTGGCCGCCTTGAGCATGGTGAGGGTGTCGAGGACGAGCTGGCCACGGGTGACGGCGCCGTCGTCCGGCGAGAGCTGGTTGTCGTTGGCGTTGATCGCGTTTGCCGAGATCGACACCACTGTGTAGCCGGCCGCAGCCAGCGCCTTGCCGGCGCCGTCGTAGCCGGCGTAGCTGAGGATTGGGGCGGTGCCGGCTGGACACGGCCAGCCGCTCGTGCCCTTCAGGGTGGTGGTGTTGTAACAGGAGCTGTGCCGGCCGTGCAGGAAGATCACCAGCGGGTGCGCGCCGTGACCGGTCGGCAGGTAGATGCGTCCTTCGAGTTCGCCGCGGATGCCGCCGATGTCCTCCAAGGCGATCGACTGGGCACCGAAGTTGTAGTCGGCCATGGTGTATTGACCGGTCCCGATGGTCGTCGGATCGGCCGATGTGGTGGACGCCTCGCCCGAGGCGTCCGACTTTGCGTCGCGCTGGGCCTTCAGCTGGGCATTCGCGGACGGCAGGGTCGCCGGGCCGACGGCCGTGCTGTTGCCGCCACTGGACCAGCGCCAGGTGACCGACTCGGCGGTGGCCACGTGCGCGTCGGTCGTCGTGACCGTGAGCATGCGTCCATCCGCCGACTCGATGGCCGGACCCAGGTCGACGCCGTCGACCAGGAGTTGAGGAATGTCGTCCTTGACGGGCAACGGGGTGTCCAGACCGAGGGAGACGGCGTAGCCGCCTGCGGCCCGGGTCACCGTCCAGCCGTCGCCGGAGTCGACGACGGCGGCCTCGGGAGCAGCCGTCGAGGCCGCGACCGGGGTGCCTGCGGCTGCCGACGCCCCGAGGGCCAGGAGCCCCGTGGCGACCGCGGTGAGCGGGCGCCGCAACGCCCGCCAGGGTATGTGTCGCTTCACTACTGCTTGACCTCACTCTTCGGCCTGCGGCCATCCGTGAACCGCCCAGCGGGCAGCCCCGGATGACGCAGCGACAGTGAAAAGAGCTGTGATGGGTGGGAGCCTGCGTGGGGTGGTGGGCGGACGCCAGCGCGCCATGCCCACGACCTTCTGCCGACGGCCGACGAGCGCGAGCCAGCCGGTGACAGGCGGCCTACAGGGGGAGTTGGCGGGGGGCCGGGGGCCCGTCCGGGCCGTCGTTCGATGTTGGTTCGGCGGCAGCTCGGTGGGCGAAATTCGGTGGGCAGCTCGGTGGAACGTCGCCCCCCGTCGTTCAGTTGGAGCCGACGAGCTCCCCGGCCGGGTCGTCGTCCGGATAGGGGTAGAAGGCGGTGCCCAGCTTCGGCAGCCAGCCCACGGTGGCCACCGGGGTCTCGCCGTCCCCGGGATGTTGCGGGGGCAGCCCGGCATTGATCACCGGTCCCCAGCCGACGGTGAGGAAGCTCATCGCAGCGCCTCTTCGGCGACCAGCGGGTCGTTGGAGAGCTCCGGTGGGACCGCCTGATGCGCCGTCAGACGGTGCGGAGCGACCTTCGGCGTACCGCCGGTGTCCGGGTCGGGCGGGGCGGCGTTGTGGTACTCCGGGTAGTGCGCCTGGTAGTCGATGGCGGCCTGGACGATCTCCGGCTCGCTGAACCTCGGTCCCCAGAACTGCGCTGTGATCGGCAGGCCCAGCGTGCTGTCGTAGCCGATCGGGAACGAGACCATGGGCCACGTCAGTGCGTTCGGAAGCTGATAGTAGGCGCGGTAGACGGGGAAGCCGGATCCGGGGCCGGTGCGGGGGCCGATCTGTGCGCCCAGCGACATCACGAGCATGAAGTCCACGCCCGCCTCGTCCAGCGCGGCCTGGTAGTTGGCCTGCAGGGTGCGGCGCCGCTTCTCGCCCTCGACGCGGACGGAGGCCGGTACCGCGCCGGCGAAGCGGGTCGCCGACTCGAAGGAAGCTGCCGCGTCGTTGGGGCCCTTGCGACCGTACTGGGCGAGCAGCGCGTCGGCCTGGTCCGCGGGACGGGTCGCGGCGAAGTCCTTGACCGCGTCCCAGTAACGGATCTCGTACCGGTTGGGGCTGAGCACCGCGGAGGCGGGAGAGACCGGGGAGCCGTCGACGGTGGCCAGCACGTCCGTGCTGGCGAAGTAGGGGTCGTTCCGGGCCTGCGTGACGTCCAGACCGGGGAAGTCCTTGACCGTGGCGCCGAGCGCGGTGAGTTGCTGCTTGAGCCGCTCGAACGCGGTTCGGTGATCGGCGTCGTAGAGGTCCTGCGGGGGTGTGCCGACCTGGACGCCCTGACTGGTGCGCATCCAGTCGGTCTGCGGGATGCCGATGGTGATGCCGGACAGAGGCTTGGTGCCCTTGCGGGAGGTGAGCGGCAGGGCGGGGAAGGGGTCGGGGGCGGCGAGGCTCAGCGGGTCGTTGGCGGGGTCCGGCCCGAGGATCACGGAAAGGATCAGGGACGCGTCGCGCATCGAGCGGGCGATGGGTCCCAGTACGTCGTATCCGGGGGACAGCGGCATGAGCCCGGCCACCGAAGAGGTCCCCAGGGACGGCTTGATGCCGCTGGCGCCGTTGGCCGAGGAGGGCATCACGATGGACCCGCCGGTCTCCTCGCCGATGGCGGCCGCCGCCAGCCGGGCGACCGGCGCGACGCCGGAGCCCTGGCTCGACCCGCCGGGCACGTACGCCAGGTTCCAGGCGTTGCCGGCGAACGTACCGGTGATCGAACCGGAGAATGCGGAGCACACGGTGTGCCCCAGGATCACCGCGCCCGCCTCGCGCAGCCGGGCGACGACCGTGGCATCCCGCAGGGCCGCGTTGCCGTCGTAGGCGTGGCTGCCGTCCTTGGCCTCGAAGCCTTTGACGGCGACGGAGTCCTTGATGCCGAACGGTATGCCGAGCAGTGGGGGAAGGTCCTCCCGAGTCCTGCGGGCCTTCGCGAAACGTGCGTCGGCCGCGGCCGACGCGGCGAGGGCGCCGTCGCGGTCGATGCGGACGAACGCGTTGTACAGGCCGTTGTCGCCGTAGGTCTCGAACGGGCCGTTGAAGCGGTCGATCCGGTCCAGGTACGCCTGGGTGACCTGGACCGACGTGACGACGCCGGCGCGCAGCAGCGCGGCCAGCTCCATCACCTCGTAGTCCACCACGCGCCTTCGCTTGTTGATGCCGGAGACTGCGGGGAGGGCCCGCTGGAAGGCGGATGCGGCGCTCGGACCGGAGTCCGCCGCGGCCGGCGCGGCGGATGCGGCCGACAGGGCACCCGCCGTGGTCACCGCGGCGGCGCCGCCCAGCACCGCCCGGCGGCTGAGTCTGTGCGTAAGCATTCAGCAGGAATGCGGCTGATCGGTGACGGTGTGTGAGGTGTCCTGGTCAGGTGGTCTGTGCGATGGGTGGCATCCAGAGGTTGCCAGTGAAGGCGCGGTGGATGGCGTGGAAGGCGCTCAGGCCGTGCTTGCGTGCAGAGTCGAGGTAGGAGCGCACGGTGAGCCAGGCCGCCGCCCCGTGTTCGGACTGGTGGCAGCCGGAGATCTTCAGCTGGGTCTTCAC
>NZ_JBVHHL010000028.1:0-105370 GCF_055561075.1 Streptomyces sp. NPDC022910 | reverse complement strand
CGCCGAAATCCGGACCGTCCAGCAAGCCTGGGCCCAAGCAGGACTCACCCACGCAGCATGATCACATCAGGCCCGCCAAAACCGCGAAACTCAAGAACTCCCAGCGCACCTCGAATATGTCCTTCACGCGCTCGGTGGCCTCGCGGATGTACTTGACCAGGCCCTCCGCGATCTCGTCGGTCGTCTCGGCCACCGGCACCCCGAGCGCCGCCCCCGCCGCCATCACCGGCCGCACGTACACGACCGCGAGCAGCGCCCGCTGCCTCCTGGCGAGACCACCGGCGTAGGCGGCCGCCCGCAGTGAGGAGTCGGAGCCGTCCACGCCGACGACGATGACCTTGGGCCCGTCGGTGCCCCGCTCGAACTGATGCGAGTGGTGTTCCGTCACGGCAGTGAGGCTATCGGAAGCCGCAGGTCCGGGGCCCGTGAGGGCACCGGGGAATCCGTACGGGACGGCGGCCCCGGCCCGGGCCGCGGTTCCTCCGCCGCAAGCCGATCCCGCGTGTGTCGGGACGTGGCAGGAGCATGGTGCTGACCTTCGACGACGGCTCGCCCCCGGCACCCCCGCCATCGTCGAGCGGGTCGAGAGCCGAGCCGCTCCAGGCCCGATCGTGCTCTCGCACGACGTCGGCGGCGACCGGTCCCACACCGTTGAGGCACTCCACGCCTGTTTGCCGTATCTGCTGGACTCCGGCTACCACCTCACCCTGCCCAGGCGGCAGTTCACCCGAGTGCGCGCGCGGGGGCGGTGGTACCGCGGCCCGGTGTCCGGAGCTCACGTCGTTTCCGTCGCCTGGCCTCGGCCCGCCCGCGCTCAGCTCACGTCGGCCAGGCGGGCGAACACCACCACGTTTCCCTTGTACCCGTGCTCCTCGGAGAAAGCTCCTCCGCAGGTGATGACGCGCAGTTCCGGGGTCCCCTTGCTCCCATAGACACGGTCTCCGGGGAAGTTCGTCTTGTCGAAGACCTCGTTGCCGTAGATCTCGAATACGGCGGTCTTTCCGTCCTGACGCCGGACCTCGACGCGGTTTCCCTGCCTCAGAGCGCCGAGCCCGTAGAAGACGGCGGGCCCCACCTGGTTGTCGACGTGGCCCACGATCACGGCCGTGCCCTTCTCACCGGGTGAGACCCCGCCCGTGAACCAGCCCGCCAGGTTCGGATCCTCGGGCGGCGGAGCACTCACCCAGCCCGACCTGTCCAGGCCGACCGGTACGACGGGGGCGTCGACCTGGATCGCAGGGATCCGGATGCGGCTGACCACGGAGTACGGGAGGGCGTCGGGAGCCCGGGCGGGGCCCAGGGTGCTGCTGGTGCCCGGGGCCGCCACGGAGGCGGGCTGCGGCGGGCCCGTGTCGACCTCTCCGGAACCATTGCGAACGAGAGCGACACCCGTCAGCAGAACAAGGGCCATCATGCCCCACGGGGCATGCTTCGTCGGCCGTTGCTCCTTTTCGGCCGGCTCGGACGCAGACATTCGCCATTCCCCTCTCGACGCGGCCGTCACCGCGTCCGTCACGTACAAGCAGAACGCTAGGCGCAACGGCATCCGTGAGCGACGGGGAGCGGGCGAACGGGTGGCGGCGGGCAGAGCCGCAGTGCGCCGTCCGAGTTGCCCCGGACGGAAAACTTCTGACGGATCGTGACCTGCGGCGACGTGCTCCTGCCCGGCATCTGTGCGGTCATTCCCTCACCGGGTCGGACCACGCTCGACATGCGGTCCCGCGCCCGGCGTTCAAGGGTTCGTCCGGGAGGCGTCTTCTCGCCCATCGACCGGGGACGGTTCCCGGGGCGCTTCCCGCGGAGGTTCTCATGCGTACCATCCGTGCTCTGGCGGCCTGCACCGTTGCGGCTGCGGCCGTCGGGTTCGCCGCGTCCTCGGCGACGGCCCGGAACGAACCGGGCACCGTCGTCGCCGTGCCCGGTGCCGACGCCCCTCTCATGTGGCCCGCCGCCGTCGCCGTCATCGACGACGTCCGTCTTCGTGCAGGCGGCGGCAGCTCCCCGCGTGCCACGCCCACCGACATGGCGATCGGCGGCGGGCTCGTCGCGGCCTCCGTCATCGGCAGCGCAGTGCTCTGGTGGCGCAGCCGGTCGGACGACGACAGCTGACAGCGGCGAGGCACGGCTTCGAGCCGCGCCCTCCGCAACCCGCACCCCGGAACCCGAGGAGTTCCGGGGTGAAGGGCGTGCGGTACGCGTCAGGATCCGGTGGTGGAGCGCCGACGCGTCATGTGCCAGGCCGTGCCGACCGAGCCCGCGATGAGCGCCGTTCCGAGAGCGATCGCCTTCGGGTCGAAGCCGCCGACGCTGCCGCCGATGCCGGCATGTACGCCGTGACTCTCGTAGCCTCCGCCTCCGCCCCCACCCCCTCCTCCGTTCTCGCGGTTCCCCGCGTTCCCGTAACCGCCTCCGCCTCCGCCCCCGCCCCCGTTCTCGTAGCCTCCGCCTCCGCCCCCGCTCTCGCGGCTCCCGGCGTTCGCATAGCCTCCGCCTCCGCCTCCGCCCCCGCTCTCGCGGCTCCCCGCGTTCGCGTAACCTCCTCCTCCGCTCTCGCGGTTCCCCGCGTTCGCGTAGCCCGCGGCGCCGTTGCCGCGGGCCTCCCCGTTCTCGTTGCGATCGACCGCCGCGGCCGCGATGGCGAGCTTCTTGTGGCCGTACTCGTGGCCGCACCGGAATGTCACGTCGTAGGTGATGCCGGGTCTTGCGGCCCGGTCGACCGTGGCCGTGGCCGTGGTCTGACCTCTGGGAATGGTGACTGTGTCGAAGACACCGGAGTAGACCGTGGCGTTGTCGTTGCAGCCCTGAACGGGCAGGGAGAGCCGGCCGCCGGGGGAGATCGTCTCCGGCTCCAGGTTGTAGGCGAAGCCCGAGTTGGCGTCGTCGCCACTGGCCACGGCCGACGTACATGCAGTGAGGGCCAGGGCGCTGACGCCCAGCAATGCGGCCGAAAGTGCGCGTATCGCGCGCATGGAAGCCTCCAGGTCCCCGAGGAGCCTTGCTGCGGACCTATTCCGCCTGCGCCGGAAATGCACCTCGATGATCGAAACGCTAAAAAAGTCGATGCGAGTGCGCGATCTCAGCCGGGCGAATGGGGCATGCGCTTGCGCCGCACAGGGGGGTGGGGAGTGGCAAGGGGTCCTGCCCCGTGCGGTGACCGGGGAAGGTACCCCGTGTGGTCAGCCGACGGCGCGTCAGGAGACGGTGGCGGGAGACGCGTCAGAAGGCGGCAGGGGCGGCCGCGCACGGCGTCCGCCCCTGCCGCCCGGCCCGACCGAGCGGCGCCGTGGCCCTCTCACGTGTGCAGGTACGGGAACAGCGCCAGGAACGGCTCCGCGGAGGCCGCGATGCCCCGGCTGTAGGGGGCGTCGAAGTCCCAGATCAGGAAGAGCAGGAAGGCGATGAGCGCGGAGAACAGTCCGGCGAGGACGAGCTCGCGCGCCGTACGCCGGATCTGCAGTGCGAACACCATCCCGATGGTGACCACCGCGCCGGCGATCAGTCCGAACCACACCACCGGCGGCATGGTCGAGTCCGTAGAGTCGGCCCGGGCGGCCCGCGCCGTGTCGGCGGCGGCCACCTGGTCGAGGAGCGGCTGGTACGACTGCGCCTGGAAGTCGGTCTTCGGTTCGTAGTCGGTGACGTCCTGACGGATCCGCTGGAGGAGTTCCCCGCCGAGGGCGGTCACCTTGCCGTGATCTGACATGGCCTTCCATTCTGTGGTCACCACGTGGCCGACATACGTGTTGACGTCCGCGCGGATACGATCGCGGACATCGGCCGGATAGACGCGGACCCGCTCCGAGATCTCGTGGAGTGCCTGCGCTTCGGCCTGGACGTGGTCCTGGGCGGCGTTACGGGCCTCCCAGACACCGGCGATGGCCAGGCCCAGCACGATGGCGTACACCACGCCGATCCACATCGTCATGTACTCGATCACGTCCGGGGTCTCGGACGGATCGTCGTCCTCGGTGGCCGTGCGGTGCCGCACGAAGGTCACCAGGATCACGACGGCACAGGCGGCCGCCATCGCGAGGGCGAGAACAAGCCATTCCGACAAGAAGTGCCTCCAGGATCAGCGCGGGCGCAGCGCGGCGACGGCGAACACCGCGGGCGCGGCGATCAGCAGGGTGAACATGAGCGGTGAGGGGCCGTCGTGCGGCGGCTGCGGACGGGACACCGCGTGGTACGCCGGATAGCGCACCGGCGTGGTCGTCGGGCGCGGACTCGGCCGTTGCGAGGGCGTCCGGGTCGGGGTGGGGGTGGGCAGGGACGCCGGTGCCGGTGCCGGCCGGGGAGGCGGTGTCACCGTGTGCGGTGGAGGAGGCGGCGGCACGGGTCTCGGCGTGGGCCGCGGCTTGGGGGGCGGCGTGGGCTTGGGGGTGGGCGTCGGACTCGGGGGCGGGCTCGGTGTCGGGCTTGGCGTCGGGGTGCGACTCGGACTCGGTGAAGGGCACGGGGGAGTGGTCCAGTGGTCGCCGCCCGCGACCGCCACCGCCTCCGTACCGTCCGGGCCCGTCGAGGCGTACGCGCACGCGTCGGCCGACGCCGCTCCGGCGGGCGCGCTCACGAGGATCCACACCAGCGTCACCAGCGCCAACGCCCTCGTGACGAGGGTGGATCGGTTCCGTTCGGGTCGATGCACGACCGAGATCATCGGCGCGTGCGTGCCCGCCTACGCCCGGACCCCGGGGAATTGCCCCGAAGAGGGGAGATCCGTCTTCGGACGGTTTGGTCAACCATGCCCGTTGTCGCCACCGGTTGGGTGCATATGTGCGAGGGATGCGGCTGGACCAGTGGCCGAGAATCCGTCACAGGTACCGGAAAGAAAATTGCGGCCCGATTGAACACTTGGGGCGCTCCCGTGCGTACCCAGGGCCACACGCGGCGCTCAGAGGACGCTGCAACACCCAAGCGGACAGCAGGAGTTCAGAATGAAGACATCCTGGCGGAGCGCCTCCCTCGTGGCGACAGCTGCGGCCGTGCTGGCGCTCACGACGGCGTGCGGTCAGGAGAGCGGCCCCCAGTCGGCGGGTAGCCAGAACGTGGGGGCCACCGCTGCCGCAGGCGGTTTCGGTTCCAGTGCGACGGACCCCGGAAACGGCTACGGCGCCGACTCCACCACCGCTCCGAGCGCCCCGGCCTCCGCGGGCGGACAATCCGCGGGACAGCTCGCGGTCGCCGAGAACGCCAAGCTCGGCAAGATCGTCACGGACAGCGCCGGCTTCACCCTCTACCGCTTCGACCAGGACACGGCCGAACCGCCGAAGTCCTCCTGCGACGGCGACTGCGCGAAGACGTGGCCGCCGGTACCCGCCGACGGCGCCTCGGTCGCCTCCGGCATCGACACGTCCCTGCTCGGCGAGGTCACCCGCTCCGACGGCACCAAGCAGCTGACCGTCGCCGGCTGGCCGATGTACCGCTACGCCAAGGACACCAAGGCCGGTGACACCAACGGGGAGGGTGTCAAGGGCACCTGGTTCGCCACCGCGCCCACCGGCAAGAAGGCCTCCGCCGAGAATCTGCCCGGCCTGTCGGTCCGCAACGACCCCAAGCTCGGCCAGATCGTCGTCGACAAGAACGGCATGACGGTCTACCGCTTCATGAAGGACCAGGCCTGGCCCGTGTCGAAGTCGGCCTGCACCGGCGCCTGCCTGGAGAAGTGGCCTGTCGTCGCGCCGGTCTCGGCGAACGACACCAAGGGCGTCCAGAAGAAGGGCCTCATGGGCTTCACCCGCCCGGACGGCGCCGAGCAGATGACCGTCAACTGCTGGCCGATCTACACCTTCTCCGGTGACAAGGCACCCGGAGACACCAACGGACAGGGCGTGGGCGGCCTTTGGTACGCCGTCGCGCCCGACGGAAAGCCGGTCGGCGCGCCGAAGAAGTAGAGATCACCTCCCCAGGGTCGATCGATCGCCTCACCGAGTCAGCCACGGAACGCGGAAGGGAGTGGACAACCGAAGCAAGAGTGCCGGACGAACGGGACAGGCGTGCACGACCAGGTCCACCCCCTCTGCGCCGCACGGAGGGGGTGGGCCGCTTCGGCGTGGGCGGGGGCCAGGCGACCCCGTACCGTCGGCGACAATGCGCGGTGACCGGGAACGGATGGTCAATTCCCGTTTTTACTCGCTCCGTTGGCGGACGATCAGTAGCCTCAGCTCGAACACCGGATCGGCCGCATCGTCACCTACGCCTTGGAGAGCTGCATGGAGCGCCCCGCCTGGGCCCCGCGGAGCATCGACATCTCTGTGCCGAGTGTGTCCCGCATGTACGACTTCTACCTGGGCGGCTCGCACAACTTCGAGGTCGACCGGGAGGCGGCGCGGCAGGCGATGGAGTTCATGCCGGGGCTCCCCAAGATCATGCAGGCGAACCGGTCGTTCATGCGCCGCGCGGTCCGCTTCGCCGTCGAGGAGGGCATCACCCAGTTCCTCGACATCGGTTCCGGCATCCCGACCTTCGGAAACGTCCACGAAGTGGCGCAGCAGGCGCAGCCCGGCGCGCATGTGGTGTACGTGGACCACGACCCTGTGGCGGTCGCGCACAGCCAGGCCGTCCTCCAGGGGAACGGCGACGCGGACGTCGTCGCGGCCGATCTCCGCAAGCCCCAGGAGATCCTGTCGAGCCCTCAGGTGGAGCAACTGATCGACCTGAACCGGCCAGTCGCACTCCTTCTGGTTGCCATACTGCACTTCGTGGAGGACACGGACGACCCGTACAGTGCGGTGGCCGAGCTGCGCGACGCCCTCGCGCCGGGCAGCCTGCTCGTCGTCACGCACGCCTCGTACGAGGGAATCCCGCTCCCGCAGGCGCGGGCCGAGGGTGCGGTCGATGTGTACCAGAACATACGCAATCCGCTGATCATGCGCTCGCGCGACGAGATCGCGCGGTTCTTCGAGGGGTACGACATGGTGGAACCCGGGCTGGTGCCGATGCCGAAGTGGCGGCCCGACACGGCACCCGAGGACGAGGATCCGTATTCCTTCGCGGGATTTGCCGGCGTGGGGCGCTCGGCGTGACCGCGGAGCCGGGTGGACCGGAGGACAGACTGCGCAGGTTCGCGACGATCTGGAGCCGGGCGGTCTTCCCGGTGACCTCGACGTCGCTGACCCGTCCGGAGTTCGAGGACCGGCTGCTGCCACTGGCCCGGCGGCTGAGCGAGGCGCTGCGCGCCAGGGCGTTCGACGCGTTCGAGGCCAAGGGGATCGGCGCCGCGCTCATCGAGGTGCACTGCACCGACCCGGAGGCGCTCAGCCGCACGCTCGACTGCGTCGACGCCTACCTGGTGCTCTACTGCGGCGACCCCGACGCCTCCGCGGAGGCACAGGAGGCGCTGCGGACCCGTTCCTCGCGGCTGCAGCACGCGATGGCCGCCGGGTTCGCCGAGGCCCTCAGAGCCCGCACGCTGGCCGAGCAGGAGGCCATCTCGCAGGCAGCCCTCACCGCTCAGGGCGCGGTGGCGCAGGCGTTGCACGCCACCGAGGCCCGCTTCCGTGCGGTCTTCGAGGGCGCGGCGATAGGAATCAGCATCGCGGATCTCGACGGCAACGTCCTCCAGGTCAACGGCGCGCTGCTGCGCATGTTCGGCGGTTGCGAGAACCTGGTGCGCGGTCGCAACGTCGCCGAGTGGACCCACCCCGACGACGCACCCCAGGTCTGGCGGCTGTACGACGAACTCGTCTGCGGCGAGCGCGATCACTACCACGTCGAAAAGGCCTTCTACCGCCCAGACGGAACGGTCCTGTGGACCAACCTCACGGTGTCGCTGCTGCGCGACGCGGACGGGCGCCCTCAGTACCAGCTCGCGCTCATGGAGGACACCACCGAGCGACGCCTGCTCAACCTCCGGCTGCGCTACGAGGCCACGCACGACGCCCTCACCGGGCTGCCGAACCGCACTCTGTTCTTCGAACGCCTGGAGAAGGCCCTCGCGGCGGGCGAGGGTCAGCGTTTCGGCCTGTGCTACCTCGACCTCGACGGCTTCAAGACCGTCAACGACAGCCTCGGGCACGCAGCCGGCGACCGGCTGCTCGTCGAGGTCGCGGACCGGCTGCAGTCCTGCACGACCGCGCCCGGCGAGATGGTGGCGCGCCTGGGCGGCGACGAGTTCGTGGCGCTGACCACCGGACCCGACACCGAGCGCGGGGTCGACGAGCTCGCCGGGCGCATCATGAACGCGCTGGTCACCCCGATCAGCGTCGACGGGCGCGAGCTGACCGTGCGCGGCAGCATCGGCATCGTCGAGGGACCGGTGGGGGAGCGCGGCCCGGCGGAGGTGCTGCGCAGCGCCGACATCACCATGTACCGCGCCAAGTCGGCGGGCGGCAACCGTTTCGAGCTCGCCGACCCCGAGGCCGACGCCCGCACCATCACCCGGCACGGGCTGACCACGGCGCTGCCGACGGCCCTGGACAGGGGCGAGTTCTTCATCGAGTACCAGCCTTTGGTGCGCCTGGGCGACGGCACCGTGCACGGCGCCGAGGCACTGGTGCGCTGGCTGCATCCGCAGCACGGTGTGATCGGCCCGGACCGCTTCATCCCGCTCGCCGAGCGCACCGGCCTGATCGTGCCGCTGGGCCGCTGGGTCCTTCAGGAGGCGGTACGGCAGGCCCGTGTGTGGCAGGAGAGGCACGACCGGACGGGGCCGCTGCGCATCAACGTCAACCTGTCACCGTGCCAGCTCACCCATCCGGGGCTGGTCTCGGACACCGTGGACATCCTGGAGCAGGCGGGCCTCGAGCCGGACGCGCTCTGCCTGGAGGTCACGGAGTCGGCGCTCATCGGCGCGGACGACGGACTGCTCAAACCCCTGCGGCGACTGGCCGAGATGGGGGTGGACATCGCCCTCGACGACTTCGGCACGGGCTACTCGAACCTGGCCAATCTGCGCCGCCTGCCGGTGCGGATCCTGAAGCTGGACCGTTCCTTCACCCAGGGCATGCAGCAGTACCCGGCTGACCCCGTCGACCTCAAGATCGTCGAAGGGATCGTCTCCCTGGCTCACAGCCTGGACCTCGCCGTCACGGTCGAGGGCGTGGAAACCGGTGCCCAGGCCGAACAGCTGCGGATACTGGGCTGCGACACGGCCCAGGGCTGGTACTACGCGCGCCCGGGCCCACCGGAGCGGCTGCACGAACTGGCGCTGATGGACGCGACCGGCTGATCCGGCCGCCCTGCACGGGGACGGGCCGCACGGCGGACAAACGGCCCGCCGGCCCGCCCGCGGGCCGGCTTCCCCGTACACGGCAAACCGGTCAACCGGCGGCGCGCCGTCTCCCCACGGCCGCGCGCCGCGAATTCCGCCCAGGGCTTCGGCAACCCGGGTCGACACGGTCGGCCCAGGCCCCGTCGAGGCGGAGCTGTGGCCCTGTGGTGGCGGCGTGGCCGAGACCGTTCGGACCGCCGCCTGTATCACTCCCGACGATGTGGTGTCCCAGGCGGCGGGTGCCACTGTTCATCGGCCGCTTCTCCCGCTCGGACGAGGTCGCGGATCTCGTCCCTTCCTGGCCGGTGACGGCTGACGCAACTTCACCGGCAGCGGCCTGGTCATCGACGGCGGTCTCATCCCACGTGGTGACCCGTCCGGCAGCGTTCCGAGGAGGCACGCCCCGTAGTCCGCCGCCGGGGGGCGCCATCTCACTTCGACCGTGGTGCGCTGCCAGGCCATGACCGCACCGGAGAGCAAGTGGGAGACGGCCGCTCACCGCTCCAGCAACATCCGCTGAAGCTCCCTGGCGGCCCGCGGCGGTGCCACATCGCTTCGGTGGGCCAGAGCGATCGTGCGGTGGAGGCCGGGCCGGGCCAGAGGGGTCACCCGCAGGCCGCGTCCGGAGCGGGCGGCGACCATGCGGGGGACGACGGCGACGCCCAGCCCCGCCCGTACGAAGCCCAGCACGGCGTCCATCTCGCCGCCCTCGACCGCGAAGTCGGGCTCGAAACCCTCGGAGCGGCATGCCGCCACAGTCAGTTCCCGCAGGTCGTAGCCGTGGCGGAACATGACCAGGCGCTCACCCTCCAGGTCCGCGACGCGGACCGTGCGGCGGCCGCCGCCGGGCCTCGGGGCGTCGGGGGAGGACACCACCACCAGGTCCTCGCGCAGCACCTCCACCGTGGTCAGCGCCGGGGCGGGAGCGGGCAACGGGAGCACGATCAGGGCGAGGTCGAGGGCGCCGCGCGCCAGTTCCCGGACGAGATCGTGGGAGCCGCCTTCTTCGATCAGCAGCTGGATGCCGGGATAGCGGTCGTGGAAGACGCGCAGCACGTCCGGCAACAGGCCCGTGCACACGCTGGGCGTCGCGCCGAGGCGCACCCGCCCGCGGCGCAGCTGCACCAGTTCCTGCACCTCGTGCCGGGCCGTGTCCGCGTCGGCGAGGATGCGGCGGGCCAGCGGCAGCAGCGCCTCGCCCGCGTCCGTGAGCGTGATGTTGCCACGCGCCCGCAGGAACAGGTCCGCGCCCAGCTCCCGCTCCAGCGCCTTGATCTGCTGCGACAGCGACGGCTGGGCGACATGGACCAGATCGGCGGCCCGGGTGAAGTGCCGGGTCTCGGCGACCGCCACGAAGTACTGGAGCTGCTGGAACTGCACGCACTCAGCATAGGGCCTGGCTATCGAAACGAGCCGAACCATGTCTTGGACCGATGGGGGCCTTCGGCCCTAGGTTCCTGAACATGGCTCTGGCAACGCGGACGGACCGACGGCCGTCCATGGCACGCACCGTGTGGGACTCGACCGTCGGCAAGAAGACAGTGATGGCGGTCAGCGGCCTGATCATGCTGCTGTATCTGATTGCCCACCTGATCGGAAACCTGAAGATCTTCTTCGGGGCAGGTGAGTTCAACCACTACGCGCACTGGCTGCGCACCGTCGGCGAACCGTTCATGCATTATGAGTGGACGCTCTGGCTCATCCGGATCGTGCTCGTCGTCGCCGTCGTCGCCCACGCCGTCTCCGCGTACCAGCTCAGCCGCCGCGACATCAAGGCGCGCCCCAGCAAGTACGTACACAAGAAGCCGCAGGCGAATTACGCCACCCGCACCATGCGGTGGGGCGGCATCATCCTCGGCCTGTTCATCGTCTGGCACATCCTCGACCTGACCACCGGCACCGTGCACTCGGGCGGCTTCCAGGAGGGCCACCCGTACCAGAACGTCGTGGACACCTTCTCCACCTGGTACGGAAACGTCATCTACATCGTCGCGATGCTCGCCCTCGGCCTGCACATCCGGCACGGCTTCTGGAGCGCCGCCCAGACCCTGGGCGCCGGCAGCCGCACCCGCGACCGCGCCCTGAAGACCACCGCCAATGCCCTTGCGCTGCTGCTCACGGCGGGGTTCATCACCCTGCCCGTGGGCGTCATGACCGGAGTGGTGAGCTGACATGACTGCTTCCGCCGAATACACGTACTACCCGACCGGCGAGCCGGTCCTCGACACCAAGGCCCCGTCCGGCCCGATCAACGAGCGCTGGGACAAGCGCCGCTTCGAGGCCAAGCTGGTCAACCCCGCCAACCGACGCAAGCACACGATCATCGTCGTCGGCACCGGCCTCGCGGGCGGCGCCGCGGGCGCCACCCTCGCCGAACAGGGCTACCACGTCGTCCAGTTCTGCTACCAGGACTCCCCGCGCCGTGCCCACTCGATCGCCGCGCAGGGCGGCATCAACGCCGCGAAGAACTACCGCAACGACGGCGACTCCATCCACCGCCTCTTCTACGACACCGTCAAGGGCGGCGACTTCCGGGCGCGCGAGTCCAACGTCCACCGCCTTGCCCAGATCTCCGTCGAGATCATCGACCAGTGCGTGGCGCAGGGCGTGCCCTTCGCGCGCGAGTACGGCGGTCTGCTCGACACCCGCTCCTTCGGCGGCGTCCAGGTCTCCCGCACCTTCTACGCCCGCGGCCAGACGGGCCAGCAGCTGCTCCTCGGCGCCTACCAGGCGCTGTCGCGGCAGATCGCGGCGGGCAATGTGGAGATGCACCCGCGCACCGAGATGCTCGACCTGGTCGTCGTCGACGGGCGGGCGCGCGGCATCGTGGCCCGGGACCTGATCACCGGCAAGATCGACACGTACTTCGCGGACGCCGTCGTACTCGCCAGCGGCGGTTACGGCAACGTCTTCTACCTGTCGACGAACGCCATGAACTCCAACGCCACCGCGATCTGGCGGGCGCACCGGCGCGGCGCGTACTTCGCCAACCCCTGCTTCACGCAGATCCACCCCACCTGCATCCCGCGCACCGGCGACCACCAGTCCAAGCTGACCCTGATGAGCGAGTCGCTGCGCAACGACGGCCGGATCTGGGTGCCGAAGGCCAAGGGCGACGACCGGCCGCCGAACCAGATCCCCGAGGACGAGCGCGACTACTACCTGGAGCGCATCTACCCGTCCTTCGGCAACCTCGTGCCCCGCGACATCGCCTCCCGCGCCGCCAAGAACGTCTGCGACGAGGGTCGCGGCGTCGGCCCCGGCGGCCAGGGCGTCTACCTCGACTTCGCCGACGCGATCAAGCGCATGGGCCGCAAGAAGGTCGAGGAGAAGTACGGCAACCTCTTCGACATGTACGAGCGGATCACCGCGGAGAACCCGTACGAGGTGCCGATGCGGATCTACCCCGCCGTGCACTACACGATGGGCGGCCTGTGGGTCGACTACGACCTGCAGACCACCATCCCGGGCCTGTTCGCGATCGGCGAGGCCAACTTCTCCGACCACGGCGCGAACCGCCTCGGCGCCTCCGCACTGATGCAGGGCCTCGCCGACGGCTACTTCGTCCTCCCGTCGACGATCAACGACTACCTCGCCCGCAACCCGCACCAGGACGAGGTCACGCTCCAACACCCCGCCGTCCAGGAAGTACTGGCCGAAACCGAGGACCGGCTGAACCTGCTGCTGTCGGTCGACGGCGACCGCACCCCCGACTCCTTCCACCGCGAGGTCGGCGAACTCATGTGGGAGTTCTGCGGTATGGCGCGTACGGACGCGGGCCTGCGCAAGGCCCTGGAGCGCATCCCCCAGATCCGCGAGGAGTTCTGGAGGCGCATCAAGGTTCCGGGCACCGGCGAGGAGTTCAACCAGTCGCTGGAGAAGGCCAACCGCGTCGTGGACTACCTGGAGCTCGCCGAGCTGATGTGCCTCGACGCGCTGCACCGCAGCGAGTCCTGCGGCGGTCACTTCCGCGAGGAGTCCCAGACCGCCGACGGTGAGGCCGCCCGCAAGGACGACGAGTTCTCCTACGCGGCCGCCTGGGAGTTCACGGGCACCGGCGAGGCGCCCACCCTGCACAAGGAAGACCTGGTCTTCGAGTACGTCCACCCCACTCAGCGGAGCTACGCATGAAGCTCACCCTGCGCGTCTGGCGGCAGAAGAACGCCGACACCGAAGGCGCCATGTCCACGTACGAGGTGGACGGAATCTCGTCCGACATGTCCTTCCTGGAGATGTTGGACACCCTCAACGAGGAGCTCATCCTCAAGGGCGAGGACCCCGTCGCCTTCGACCACGACTGCCGCGAGGGCATCTGCGGCGCGTGCTCGCTGGTCATCAACGGGGACGCGCACGGGCCCGAGCGCACCACCACCTGCCAGCTGCACATGAGGTCCTTCAAGGACGGCGACACGATCGACATCGAGCCCTGGCGGGCCTCGGCCTTCCCGGTGATCAAGGACCTGGTCGTGGACCGCTCGGCCTTCGACCGGATCATCCAGGCCGGCGGCTACATCACGGCCCCGACCGGCGCGGCGCCCGAGGCCCATGCCACGCCCGTGCCGAAGGCGGACGCGGACTTCGCGTTCGAGCACGCCGAGTGCATCGGCTGCGGTGCCTGCGTGGCGGCCTGCCCGAACGGCGCGGCGATGCTGTTCACCTCCGCGAAGATCAACCACCTCAACGTCCTGCCGCAGGGCGCGCCCGAGCGCGAGACCCGCGTGCTGGACATGGTGGCGCAGATGGACGAGGAGGGCTTCGGCGGCTGCACGCTCACCGGTGAGTGCGCCACGGCGTGCCCGAAGGGCATCCCGCTCGTCTCCATCACGAACATGAACAAGGAGTGGCTGCGCGCGACCCGCAAGACGGGCCGCCGCTAGCACAAAGGAGGGCCGGCGCCGCTTGGACGGGGCGGCGCCGGCCGCACGCCGTTCGCCGGCAGGGTGCGGACGGGCGGGACCGGGAGTGGTGCTCAAACCCGGTCCCGCCAGCGGCCCGCGGCGACGTCACCCCTGGCATTCAACATTCCCACATCCCGTCTCCTGGCAGCGGTCACTCGTACGCCAACCGGCATCGGGAGAACAGGAGCGCGCAGACCGCACCGACACGGTCTGCCGACGCACCGCCGAACCGGCCCGTGACCAGGAGAGAGCCATGACCGGCGTTTCCGCCCTCGCCAGCCCCCCACCGCCCGTGGCACCGCCCCGCTACACCGTCACCCTCGCTCGTGACGAGGCCGACGTCCGGGCGGCGCAGCGGCTGCGCCACGATGTCTTCGCCGGGGAGATGGGCGCCCTCCTGTCCACCCCGCAGCCAGGGCTCGACATCGACGCCTTCGACACGTACTGCGACCACCTGCTCGTCCGCGACACGGTGACCGACCAGGTCGTGGGCACCTACCGGCTGCTCCCTCCCGAGCGCGCCGCGATCGCCGGGCGACTGTACTCGGAGAGCGAGTTCGACCTCGGTCCGCTCGCCGGGATCCGCTCCGGGCTCGTCGAGGTCGGCCGCTCCTGCGTGCACCCCGACCACCGCGACGGCGCGGTCATCGGGCTGATCTGGGCGGGGATAGCCCGCTATATGGTCGACGGCGGCCACGAGTGGCTGGCCGGCTGCTGCTCCCTGCCGCTCGCCGACGGTGGCGCGCTCGCGACGGGCACCTGGGAGCGGGTGCGGACCAAGCACCTGGCGCCCGAGGAGTACCGCGTACGACCGCTGCTGCCCTGGCGCCCCGCCGCCCAGGCCCCGGCCGGGCACACGGAGCTGCCGCCGCTGCTGCGCGGCTACCTGCGCCTGGGCGCCTGGGTCTGCGGGGAGCCCGCGCACGACCCGGACTTCGGTGTCGCCGACCTGTACGTCCTGCTGTCGATGCGCCGGGTCAATCCGCGCTATCTGCGGCACTTCCTCTCGCTCGTCCCGGCGTGATGAACGCGTCCCGGATCGGTGTGAGGGACGTGTCCCGTCCCGGTATGACACTGCGCCCGCGCCGCCGCACACCGGTGTTCGCGAGCCCGGGCGCGGCCGTGTCGGCGCTCCCCGCCGCCCCGCCGGTGACCGAACCGCGGCGCGTCGGCGCCGGGCCGGAGGCCGCCACCCCGGCGAGCGCCTGGCTGCCGAGCGCACCGTGCTCGCCGCGGTCCTGCGTGGATGCCACGGCGTCGGCGGCCGCCGCACCGCGCGCCGTGCTGCGGCTGGCGAGCGTTCTGACCCTGCTCCTGGCCGGGATCGCGCTCCTCCCGGTCATCCGCCGGTTCTCCGTCGCCCCGCGCGAGCGGATCATCAGGACCTGGTCCCGAACGGTCGTGCGCGCCGCGGGCGTTCGGGTGCGGATCACAGGCGCCGCTCCGCAGCACGGCGGTCTTCTCATGGTCGCCAACCACATCTCCTGGCTGGACGTCCCCCTGCTCGCCGCCGTCCGGCCCGGCCGGATGCTCGCCAAGACCGAGATCCGGCAGTGGCCGGTGGCCGGCGCGCTGACCGCACGCAGCGGTGCCCTCTTCATCGACCGGGACCGGCTGCGGGCGCTGCCCGACACGGTCGCCCGCGTCGCGGACGGCCTGCGCGCCGGGTCGGCCGTCGTGGTCTTCCCCGAGGGAAGCACATGGTGCGGCCGGGCACAGGGGCACTTCCGGCGGGCCGCCTTCCAGGCGGCGCTGGACGCGGGCGTCCCCGTCCAGCCGATCCGTCTCCACTACCGGCTCGACGGGGGCCCGGCCAGCACCGCGCCCGCGTTCGTGGGCAGCGACTCACTGCTGACCTCGGTGTGGCGGGTCGTGTCGGCGCGCCCGCTCGTCGCGGATGTCCGGATCACCCCGGTGCTCGCGCCGGACACCGGGACCGACCGACGGGCCCTGGCGCTGGCCGCCCAGCGGGCCCTGGAGCTGCCGGAGAGCGAGCACCCCGGACATCTCTGACGTACCGTCCACGAGCCGGTTCGGTGGATCCGGCCGCCGCCCTCGCGGACGGCGGCCGGAGGCGGTCTTCCCGCCGTCGGACGGGCACCGCCGCGTAGAGCAGATGGCGTGCGAGAGGCCCGACCGACGTTCGCGAAGCCCGAAGCGGCAGGCTCCTCTTGCCCTTCTTCCGATCATTGCTACGGTTCACCGGTGTCCGAATCTTCACGCGATACGGCCGAGGGCGCCGGCTGGGATGCCGGGGAACGCGGCGACTACCGGGAATTGATGCCGCGCCAGGTCGAAAAGCTCTCCTGGCTCAACCCGAAGACACTCTGGGCGGCCCGCAACGGCGTGCTGGCCTCCTGGTTCGGGGATCCCACCGGCGGCACCCGAAGCCGCTGGGTGCAGCAGCAGGAGGCGGCAGGCGCGCCCACCGACAAGGTGATCCGGCGGGGCGATGCGGACCGCTTCTCGTTCATGGTCATCGGTGACACGGGCGAGGGAGACGACTCCCAATACGCTGTGGTGCCCGGCCTCCTGAAGATCAGTCAGGAGACGGATTTCGCGGTGATAGCCAGCGACGTCATCTACCCGGTGGGGGCCACCGCCGACTACGGCACCAAGTTCTTCCGCCCCTACCAGGGCTATCAAGCGCCCATCTACGCCATACCCGGCAACCACGACTGGTACGAGGACCTTCACGGGTTCATGCGCGTCTTCTGCGATGCCGCGCCGCTCGCCCCGGCCCCCGCACCGCGGCCGCTGACCCGAGCCCGACTGCGCTCCTCGCTGTGGCACAACCCGAGCAGATTCGACGAGCAAGGGCTCACCGAGGCACGGAAGTTGCGTTCCGCTCCTGCCCAGCAGGCCGTCCAGCCCGGCCCGTACTGGGCGATCGACGCCGGACGTGTCCGCATCATCGGAATCGACACCGGGCTGCTCGGCACCGTCGACGCCGAGCAGGGCCGCTGGCTGCGGGAGGTCTCCCGAGGACCCCGCCCCAAGATCCTGGTCACCGGCTCCCCCCTTTACGTGGACGGTGAACACCACCCCTGTCCCATCGAGGGCGGCGGCACCGTCGACGACATCGTCCGCGACCCGGACCACCACTACGTCGCGGCGATAGGCGGCGACATCCACAACTACCAGCGCTATCCGGTGGACGTGGACGGCCGCACGATCCAGTACGTCGTCTCCGGCGGCGGCGGCGCGTTCATGCACGCCACCCACACCATCCCGCGCGTGTCGATCGCGAACGTCACCGAGAAGGAGTTCCGCTGCTATCCGTTGCGCGGCGACTCCCTGGCCTTCTACAGCAGGCTCTACGGCCACCGGCTGCGCCTGCGCCGCTTCTTCACCCTGACCGAGGCGCAGGCGACCGCCGTCGTGGCCGAGCGCCTCGGCATCCCCACGACCCGCGCCCAGGGCACCCCGGCCCGGGTCACCCTGCGCACCCGGCTGGTCGCCGGTCTGCTGGGCGCGGGAGGCCGACCCGACCGGACCTCGCGTTTCCGCCTGCCCGTACGCAAGGTCTACACGCGGCTCTTCTCTCCGGGTTCGGCGACCTACAGCCCGCCGTTCTTCAAGAGCTTCCTGCGCCTGGACGTCACCGGGGAGGCGGTCCGGCTGCGGTGCTTCGCGGCGACCGGCAATCTGCGCCAGGAACTCGACCCGCCCGTCGAGGACGAGGTGACCATCCCGCTGGTGTAAGAGGTCCCTGCGGCTCCCCTGGCCGATCCGGTTCGGCCTGTCGGTGCGCTCCCGCCACCCCGCCCTACGACAGGCCGCCGGCCGCGCACGCCCTTGCGTGAGAACCATTGTTCTCATACCGTGGCAACACGCGGAGAACGGTCGTTCTCCAGACGGCCCCCATCTGACGGAGACGCCATGACAGACGCATCACGCCCCCCGTTCCCGCCTTTCACCCGGGAGACCGCCGAGGGAAAGGTGCGGCTGGCGGAGGACGGCTGGAACACCCGCGACCCGGAAAAGGTCGCACTCGCGTACACGGTCGACTCCCGCTGGCGAAACCGCGCGGAGTTCGTCAACGGCCGCGACGAGATCGTCGCCTTCCTCACCCGCAAGTGGCGGCGGGAGCTGGAATACCGGCTCATCAAGGAACTGTGGGCCTTCGACGGTGACCGCATCGCCGTGCGCTTCGCGTATGAGTGCCACGACGACTCGGGCAACTGGTTCCGCTCCTATGGCAACGAGAACTGGGAGTTCGACGCCAACGGCCTGATGCGCCGGCGTCACGCGAGCATCAACGACCTCCCCATCAAGGAGTCGGAGCGTCTGTACCACTGGCCGCTGGGTCGCCGGCCCGACGATCATCCGGGCCTGAGCGACCTGGGCCTGTGACCGCCCGTCGACCGGCTGCCGCCGCCCGGTGTCCGCTCAGGAACTCGTTGCCCAGTCGCCCAGTCCGGCCACCCGAGCCAGTCGCCGGTACGAGTCCACGAGCGCCGTACGGTCGTACGTACTGGTCGTGACGAGCACCTCCTGCGCCCCTGTCTCCTTGAGCAGGCTCTCCAACTCGTGGGCGACCTGCTCCTCGGTTCCGGCGATGTGACCGACGAGCCCGGCCTCGTAGTAACCGCGCTCCTTGGCGCTCATCTGCAGGGACTCCACATGCTCGGCGGTCGGCAGGGGCGGGAAGGTGCCATGGGAGCGCGCGTACGCCATCGACCAGGCTTCGGAGAGCAGGATGCGGCCTGCGTCCCGCGGGGTGTCGGCGACCGCGACGGTGCCGGAGACGACGACGTACGGCTCTCTCGCCCACGCGGAGGGCCGGAACATCTCCCGGTAGCGCTCGATCCCGCGCAGCATCTTCTCCCGGTTCCGCAGGTCTCCGATGACCATGGGCAGCCCGGCGCGGGCGGCGATCGCGGCGCCCTCGCCCATGGCCAGCACGAAGGGCGGCACGGACAGGCCCTCCGCAGGGCGCGCGTGGGCGCCGGTGGGAGAGGTGCCGCGGAACCACGCCAGCAGCTCGGCCAGCTGGCCGGCGAAGTCGTCGGCGTCGTCCTTGTCCCGGCCGAGTGCCCGGCGCACCCCGTCGGTGAAGCCGACGGAACGACCGAGACCCATGTCGATCCGCCCCGGGAAGAGCGCCTCCAGCACGCCGAACTGCTCGGCCACGACGAGGGGTTGGTGATTGGGCAGCATCACACCGCCCGTCCCCACGCGTATGGTCCGGGTCGCCGCCGCGACGGCCGCGGCCAGCACCGTGGGTGCGGAGCCGGCGACACCGGGTACGCCGTGGTGCTCGGAGACCCAGAACCGGTGGTAGCCGAGCCCTTCGACCTCCTGGGCCAGCCGCACGGTGTCCCGGAGGGCCTGGGTCCCCTCATGGCCCTCGCGGGTGCGCGAGCGGTCCAGTACGGAGAAGCGGGTTTCTGCGATCGCTGAGCTCACAACGACTTCAACGCCCGGAAGAACGTGTGATTCCCGGCTCCCGCGTCCTCAGCCGTCGGTGACGTTCGCGGTGAGGAGACGGAGGAGCTGTTTGGTCATGGCGTCCTGCTCGGGAGTCAGTCCCATGGCGTCGCCGATGGCGAGGGGAACGGTGCGCGCCTGATCCCGCAGCCGGGCTCCGGCGTCGGTGAGGCGGATGGCGACGGAGCGTTCGTCCTCCGGGCGGCGCTCGCGGAGCAGGAGGCCGTTCGTCTCCAGGCGCTTGAGGAGCGGGGAGAGGGTGCTGGATTCCAGCTGCAGGGCCTGGCCGAGGTCGCGCACGGAGATCGAGTCCTGCTCCCAGAGCACGAGCATCACCAGGTACTGGGGATAGGTGAGGCCGAGTTCGTCGAGCAGGGGCCGGTAGCGGGCGGTGACCGCACGGGAGGCCGCGTACAGGGCGAAGCAGAGCTGGTCGTCCAGCAGGAGGGAACCCCCCTGGGCCGGTTCGGCCGCCGGTCCGCTCATGGCATCGCTCCTCGGTCCTGTGGTTTGCATGGCGATCTCCAGCCTAGCTTTTGCGTCTCTTCCTATTCTATCGAGGGCTAATTAGTTGTGCACGACTCAATCGAGCGCTACTCTCTCTGGTGTGCCGCCGCCCCCGGGAAAACCCCGGTGGAGCCTGCCCGCGGCACCGGATCCAAGGAGATCGCCATGACCGACACCACCGGTTCCCGCCCCGTCCTCGAGCCCGCCGCCCAGGCCTTCGCCGAGGCCACCGCCAACCCGCCCTATCTCTTCGACCTCGGCCCGGCGGAAGGTCGCAAGACCGTCGACGAGGTGCAGTCCGGCGAGATCGAGAAGCCCGCCGTGGACGAGGAGTGGATCACCGTGCCGGGAGGTCCCACCGGCGAGGTCCGGGCCCGCATCGTCCGTCCGGCAGGAGCCGAGGGCGTCCTGCCCGTTGTCGTCTACATCCACGGCGCCGGCTGGGTCTTCGGCAACGCCCACACCCACGACCGCCTCGTCCGTGAACTCGCCGTGGGTACCGGCGCTGCGGTCGTCTTCCCCGAGTACGACCTCTCGCCCGAGGCCCGCTACCCCGTCGCCATTGAACAGAACTACGCCGTCGCCCGCTGGATCGTGACCGACGGCGCCGACCACTACCTGGACCCGACCCGCATCGCGGTGGCCGGCGATTCCGTCGGCGGCAACATGACCGCCGCCCTGACCCTGATGGCCAAGGAGCGCGGCGACGTCCCGCTGGTGCAGCAGGTCCTCTTCTACCCGGTCACCGACGCCTCCTTCGACACCGGCTCCTACCACCAGTTCGCCGAGGGCTACTTCCTGCGCCGCGACGCCATGCAGTGGTTCTGGGACCAGTACACGACCGACGAGAGGGAGCGCGCCGAGATCACCGCGTCCCCGCTGCGCGCCACCACCGAGCAACTGCGCGGCCTGCCCCCGGCCCTCGTGATCACCGGCGAGGCGGACGTCCTGCGCGACGAGGGCGAGGCCTACGCCAACAAGCTGCGCGAGGCCGGTGTCCCGGTCACCGCCGTCCGCTACCAGGGCATCATCCATGACTTCGTGATGCTCAATGCCCTGCGCGAGACGTATGCGGCCGGGGCCGCCATCAGCCAGGCGGTGGACACCCTGCGCACGGCGCTCGGCACGGCCTGACCGTCGTCGCCCGCCGTGGGCCCCGGCCGGCCTGGGCCCACGGCGAGGTTCTCCTTGAAGGGGTCATTCACGCATGGCTGGAGGCCATGATCAGCCAAGAGCCGGCCATACGAGAGGACGAGTGCTGCAGGTGTCTGAAAGCTGCAAGGCAACGCTGACGGGGCAATGGCAGCAGCGTTGGCCCGACTGCGATCCGGTCGGGCATATGCTCCGTGGTCCGTACTGCAACGTATGGGTGCGTTTCCACAGCCTGCCGGAGTCGAAGCGGTATGCGGAGGACGAGAGCGAATTCGCCGTTGTAGGCCGATCTGTCGGCCGTGGCGGAGGCGGCGAGCACCGGCGGGCCACATGCGGTACGGGCGGATCGTGGTCCGCTCCCCGCGGCCCGCCTTCCGCCAGTGGCTGCCTCGCACCGGCTGACTCGCCGGCGGCGGGGCCGGGGCCGCCACTCCTAAGGGATCCCGCCGCCGTCGGCGCGTGCCCCGGTTCAGCCCACGTGGACCCGCGGCCGCCGCTTGCGGTCCGGCTCCGCCTCGCGCAGCACCTCCCGTGTCACCGGTGCCACCTCTCCCTGGCCGAAGAGGAAGAAACGCAGGAAGTTGGTGAAGGGGCTGCCCTCGGTCCATTCGAAGTAGATGTGCGGAATGCACCCCGTCATGTCGCGGGCGTGGAGCATGAGCGCGGCCAGGGCGTTGGGGATCGAGGACGACTCCAGCGTCAGGACACGGTAGCGGCCGTGGAGTACCTCGCCGCGTACGGTCAGACCCGCCTCGAACTCCGAGGGGTCGCCCACCGTCACCTCCACGAAGACGAAGTCCTCCTGCGGCGTGATGTCGTTGTCGGCGCGTATCTGCTCGATCTTGGCGCGGTATTCGGCGCTGTCACGGCTGTCGGGTTCGTTGGCGATGAACCGGATCTTCCGGCTGGCGATGTCCCGGACGAATCGTTCCGCCATGTCGTCCAGGGCAACGCTGGTCACGCGCAGCTCGAATGACCGGGCGAGCCGGGACAGCAGCGACACCAGGATGATGCCGGCGATGAAGCAGGCGCCGATCTTCACGCCGTCCGGCCGCTCGATGACATTGACGACCGTCGTGTAGAGGAAGACGGCCGAGATCACCGCGAACGCGATGGTCCAGTTGTGCTGTCCGGCCTTGCGGGCGGCGATGGTCACGGCGATCGCCGCGGAGCTGATCAGCACCAGCACCCCGGTGGCGTAGGCGCCGCCCTGGGCGTCGACGTTGGCGTCGAAGATCCAGGTGACCAGGAAGGCGACCAGGGTGAAAACGATGACCATGGGCCGCACGGCGCGGGCCCAGTGCGGGGCCATGCCGTAGCGGGGCAGGTAGCGGGGCATCAGGTTGAGCAGCCCGGCCATTGCGGAGGCGCCCGCGAACCACAGGATCGCGATCGTCGAGACGTCGTAGACCGTACCGAAGGCGTTGCCCAGGTACTCGTGCGCCAGATAGGCCAGCGCGCGGCCGTTGGCCTGCCCGCCCGTCTGGAACTCCTTCTTTGGGATCAGCAGGGTGGTGATGAAGCTGGTGGTGATCAGAAACCCGCTCATGATGACCGCGGCGGTGGTCAGCAGCTTCTTGGTGCCCCGGATCCGGCCGGTCGGCTTCTCCTCGGTGTCGTCCGGGTCGCCCTGCACGTGGGGCATGACGGCGACGCCGGTCTCGAAGCCGGACAGGCCGAGCGCCAGTTTCGGGAAGACGATCAGCGCGACGCCGATCATGACGAAGACGTTTCCGTGCTCGGTGGTCAGGGCGCCGCTCCAGTCAGTCACCACGTGACCGGCGGTGGCCACATGCCACAGGCCCACGACGACCACCACGGCGTTGAGCACCAGGTACGCACCGACCAGGGCGACCGCGACACCGATCGCCTCGAGGAAGCCCTTGAGGAACACCGCGCCCAGCAGGGCGACGAGAAGCAGGGTGATGACCATCTGATGACCGTGCAGCGTGCTGGTCAGATGCGGGTTCTCCACCAGGTGGGTGGAGGCGTCGGCGGCCGAGAGGGTGATGGTGATCAGGAAGTCGGTGGCGGCGAAGCCCAGCAGGGTCAGGACGAAGAGCTTGCCCTGCCAGAAGGAGAGCAGTCGCTCCAGCATCGCGATGGAGCCTTCGCCGTGCGGGCTCTCCTCGGCCACCCGCCGGTAGACCGGCAGAGCGCCGGCCAGGGTGACGATCACGAGGACGATGGTGGCGATGGGGGAGAGCAGCCCGGCGGCCAGGGCGGCGATGCCGGGCTGGTAGCCGAGGGTCGAGAAGTAGTCGACGCCGGTCAGGCACATCACCCGCCACCAGCGCTGGCCCTTGTGCGGGGGTTCGGATTCGGCGTCGGGACCCTCAGTGGAGCCCTTGCCCATGTCGGACAGCCCCTCCAGCATCCACGCCCGCAACCGGCTCGCAGGTGGGTGTTCGGTGGTGGCCATGGGCGTGCTCTCCTGAATGCGGCTCGGTGCGGATTTCGGCCATCACACGGACGGCCGCACCAGCGTATGCGGAGAGTGACGCCTGGGCCCACGAATGTGCCGAGCCGTCGCGTCAAGCTTCCGTTAAGAACGGCCGGGCCGCATCAATGTCGCATCAGACCGCTGTCAGCGATGCATCAAAAAGCAAGGCAGGAACCAGTACGGGTGTTGCGGCACGGCTGGAGGACCGGCGGACCGGCGGACCGGCGGCGAACACTGAGCGTCATGGAGGGCGTGGTCGCCTCCGGTGGCGGAGCCGACGGTTCCCTCACACACCTCTCGGTGCCTGCCGCAGTTCTGGCCCAGCCGTGACCGGAGAAGGCGAGGCACGCCGGGTCACCCCAGCCGCCATGGATCCACGCCGCGTCGGGGCGGGTGCGGCAGGGACGAAGGGGGCGGGGGAGCGCCCGTCGTACGCTCGCCCCGCCCCCGGTCCGCCTTACGAGCCCGGAGCCAAGACTCCGAGATCACAGCGCGGATCGGTGGCCGTAGCATCGGCGCGACGAGTCGCGCCCCGCACCAGGTTCACGCGCGTCGGCCCGAAGAGGGCCGACGCCCGTCGTGAGGTGCCTTCGGTGGCCTAGGCGGCACCGTCCTGCGGGGCGGTGGTCCGAAGGACGAAGTCACGGACCGCGCCCGCGAACAGCTCCGGCTCCTCGATGTGCCCCATGTGCCCGCTGTGCTCCAGCACCAGCAGCTGCGAGTCGGGGATCAGCTCGTTCAGTTCGAGCGCCCACCGAGGCCCGCAGATCACGTCGTGCCTGCCCACGACGACCAGAGCCGGTGGCTCCAGTTCCTTGAGGGCGGCGCGATCGTCGATGACATCGGGCGCGAGGTCCTCGTCCAGACCTGAGATGTACGTGGCCCGGATCGCGTCCCGGATCGGGGCCAGCCGCTCCTCGTTGCCCCAATACTCGGCGAAGTACGACGGCAGCACACCGCGTGCGACCGCCACGGTCTGCTCGTCGCTGGAGATGCTGGACATCGCGCCGAACGAGGCCAGCACATCGGGCAGTCCGGGATGGCCGGCGTGCTTCGCGGCGAACTCCTCCACCCTGCGGCCCGCTTCCTCGCCGTGTTCGGGACCGGTGACGGGCGCGCCTTCGTACAGCACGACGCCGGCCAGCCGCTCGGGGCGGTGCGCGGCGTGGTAGGCGGCCACGAACGCGCCGTGCGAATGCCCCAGCAGGTGCACCTTGGGTGCACCGAGCCGGTTGATCAGTGTCTCCAGGAAGCGGCTGTACCTCTCCCGGGTGTAACCGTGCGGGTGCGAGGGGAGGCGGCCGTCCTCGGCGGTGCCGATGGGCTCGACGTAGACCATCGTCAGGTGCTCTTCGAGGGCGGGCATGCGCAGGTAGTCCCAGTAGATGCCGGGACCGCCCGAGTGTGCCACGCACACCGGGCCGCTGCCGTGGACGTGATAGCGCTGGACGATTCCGCCCGTCTGGTAGGAGTGGGTTCCGGGGGAGAGGGGGTCGGTGCCGGATACCGGGCCGTCGATGTGTGCGGTGGATGTGTTCATCGGGATCTCCGCGGGTCTGCATGTGTCTGTGACACAGGCAAGACGCTCCGGGAGTCGAGAAGTCCTGTCGTCGGAATGTGATCTGTGTCATGTTGCCGGGGTGGTGTGGCAGGGGCCTGGACTCAGGCCGCGGCAGGAGCGGGGGCGGCCTTGGGGTGTGGTGTGTGGTAGAGGGAGACCCGGTCGAAGCGGCCGCCGTCCAGCGACATGATCCAGGCGACACCGGGCGGGCAGTGGTCCGGGTCGTCAGGCGGGTTGATCAGTTCCATCTCCCAGACGACCAGGGACCGGCCGGCCACCACGTGCAGGGGGCGCTGGCGCACGCCGGCTGAGAGGTCGCAGTCCATCCCCGTCAGCAGGAGGTGGACTCCACCGAGCCGCTGGCCTCCGGTCAGCAGCGAGACCCCGGGGGAGTAGCGGTCCTTGACCACCTTGCCGAACTCGCCGCGCTCGGCGGCCGCAAGTGTCTCGTGCGCCTCCTGCCAGCTGGCTTGGGTACGGCGTGTCGCGTCCTCGTGTGCCGCGGCCGCGGTGGCGGTGAGAGCCTGGGCGAGGGCGCCACGTGCCTGGCTCAGCCGGCTGCGCACGGTGCTGACGGGAACCGCGCAGGCTTCGGCTATCTGCTGGTACGAGGTGATCCCGGTGGAGAAGTAGCGCAGGACGAGCGGCAGGCGCAGGGTCGGGGACAACGCCTCGACGGCTTCCCAGGTCCAGTCCCGTAGCGCGTGGCTCTGCAGGACCTGCTCGGGCGTGGCGCCGTCCGACGGCAGCGGCACCGACTCCATGGGCTCGACCCGTCGGGAGGCGCGCAGCAGCGTCCGGGAGCTGTTGCGTACGACCATACGCAGCCATGGCCCCACGACTTCCGGATCGCGGACGTCCACGATCCGGCGCAGCGCCACCAGAGCCGCCTCCTGCATGACGTCGTCCACGTCCGGGCCCGGCCCCAGCAGGCTGAGCGCCACCGCACGCATCCCGGGCCGGTGACGCTCCAGCAGCAGGGCCAGAGCCGATACATCGCCCGCCTGCGCGGCCCGTGTCAGTGCCGCGTCCTCCGCCGGCCCGCTGTCCCCCGACATCCCGGTCATACCTTGTCCTCCCGGCCACGACACCTGTCTTCTTTCGACCCTAACCGCTCCGAGGCACATGGTGGCCGGAGCGAGCGGACCTGACGTCGGCAGAGCGGGCCGTGTGCGTGGTGTCAAGGTACGTGTGGCCGGTCGGCCGGCTGTATGCGCCGACCGGCCCGGCCACGACGGGCTGGACGGCGCCTGGCCCGAACGGGACCTCAGTACCAGGGGTTGACCTGTTGGCCTCCTGTTCCGCCTTCTCGGCGACTTCAGTCGAAGCCCTGACGTCCGCCTACCCGTTCTCGGTCCGCTTCCTCCCTGGAACACGGGGTGTACGGCGAGGTCAGGCCGGTCGGCTGTGGTGGGTGGAGCGGCCGCCCTCATGTCGGGGAAGAGCATGAGGACGACCGCCCCGTCCTGCGGCCAGGCCAGCCAATGAACACCCTGGTCGCAGGAGTTCTTCTCCGGGGTAACGGGGTTGGAGCCGTGGCAGTTTCACGTCCGCAGCTACCGAACCTGCCATCCCTTCCACGAGCCTCACACTGCCGCTCGGCGAGGACCCGATGGCCGGTCCGGGGGCCGCCGTGTGGGCCATGGCCGCGGTCGTGAGCACCCACCGACAGGCGCTGTCGGAGCCCTCGTGGACGTGCTCCCGTGCGATCCGCAGCGCACGGTGGTTCTGAAGAGCATGGGCTCCTGGGCCGACGGCCATGACGGCTCGGGCGAGGACGGTGGATGCTTCCTGGGAGACGGATGGCCGGTCGGGCGCGGCACGGGGGCGTTGTGGTCGGGGGTGTTGGACGCGAGGCGGCCGTGTCAAGCCTTCGGTCGTGCGGCTGCGAGGCCGGTGGGGTGTCGCGTGCCGCCGGAGGTTCCGTTCAAGGACCGCTCGACGGGCACCGTAGTACCGGCGGCTCGGCGACCGTTCTTCAGGGATTGTCACTGTCGAACGGGTGGTGGAGTGTCCCTCCTGATCAGTCGGAGTGCGCCCGGGGCTCCTGGAGCAGGTCCGCGGTGGCGACGTCCCAGTCGATTTCGGCGAGTTCGTGACCGGCGGGAACGAGCTCATAGGTGTACTCCAGTCGCTCCGCGAGCGGGGGCACGGGCAGCTCGAACAGGGCCGCCATGTCCCCGGAGGTCAGCTGAAGCCACGAGGTGGCCCGGTCCTCCGAGTGCGACGGCCAGATGTGGATGTCACCGATGCCGCTCACCGAGTACAACCCTTGGTGGAGGAGGTCGCGGCCGATCCGCCACAGGACACGCGGGCCGCCCTCGATGAGGAGCTCGCCGGCGGCGAGGTCGGCGATGCGGCGTTCCTGCCACGTCAGTTCGGCGAGCTGTGCGGACGTGGTGCGCGTGGCCAGGCCCGACGCCCTCAGTTCGGCCCGGGCGCGCTCGGTCCAGGTGGGTGCGCCGAGCCGTTCGAAGGTTTCTGCGGCCAGGGTCAGTGAGTGCCGTGCTGCCTTGGGGCCTTGGGTGTGGCGTTGGTGGATGCCGTGGGCGAGTTGGATGCGGGCGAGTTCGAAGGGGAAGTGGGGGGGGCGGCGGGGTGGGTTTCGGCGCGGTTGTACATGGCGTCGGCTTCGGTGGGGTTGGTGGTGGTCATGGCGAGGGCGCCGTAGGTGATGAGGGCGACTGGGCCGACCGAGGGCTGTGCCGGACGCAGCCGGACCGGATGTTCGCCGAAGGCACCGCCCAGAACGAGGCCAAGGCCTGTGCGTCGACTGCCCGGTGCGGCTCGACTGTCTTGCCTGCGCCCTGGACCACGGCGAGGACTACGGCGTCTGGGGCGGGATGACCGAGCGGGAGCGCCGCGCGCCGCTGCGCCGCCGTTCGGCCGTGACGTCGTGGGCGGAGATCTTCCGGGGGGGCCGGACGAGGAGCCCTGAAGCGCGCCGACTCCGGGAACGAGCCGTCCCGACTCCGCCGCGTCCGCCTGCCCGGAACCGTGCCGCTGCCCCCTTCGGCGGTTGCCCGACGCCCAGGGGCGAGGAGGAGAAACAGGAGGCATCCGGCACGGACACGGCTCGGCAGGTCGTGGAATGAGTGAACGGCTGCGGGACGCAGCCTTAATACCGCCGCCGCACACACCGATGGCCCTCGGGAACACATGGACACATGTGTTCCCGAGGGCCATCGGTGTGTCAGGACGCTCCGAGGCCGTTCAGCAGGGTGTCGACGACGACGTCCGCCGCCTGTGCGGGGCTCAGTTCGGGCAGCTGCCGGGACACGAGGTGCATGAGCTGGGGCAGCAGCGCGCTCGCCCAGCCCTGTGGCTGTTGCCGGCGCAGGAGGCCTTCGTCGGTGGCGCGTTCGAGGAAGGCGTCGACCTCGGCGATACAGGCGTCGCGGCGGGCGTGGACGCTGTTGTCGGCGAGCATGCGGGTGAGGTCGACGGGCCAGGTGCGGTTGACGGCGATGATGTTCTCGACGTAGCGGTGCAGGGCGACGGCGACGGGTGCCTCGCGCAGTCGGGCGTCCTTGATGGCGTGCTCGATGGCCGTGAGGCGGGCTTCGTAGATGGCCGCGAGGAGTTCTTCGCGGGAGGCGAAGCGCCGGTAGACGGTGCGCCGGTCCACGCCTGCCTCGGCGGCGATGCTCGCGATGCTCGCGCCGGGATCGGCGGCGAGCATGCGTGCTCCGGTGGTCAGGACGGCTTCCAGATTGCGCGCTGCGTCGGCTCTCACCGCACCGAGTCTAGTGGCGGAATGTGAAGCCTGAGACATCTATCGCCTCTCAGAAGTAGAATCCTCCCCACTAAGTGCTACAGTAAAGTGACAGATAGGCATAGGTAGTGCCAGACCGCTGAGTCTCATCGTCTAACGGCGGTCGGCACACCGGTCATCCATGTGCCCCACTTCCAGAAAGGCACGTTCCGATGTCGAAGGCACACAAGTCCTCATCACCCAAGGCGGGTGGTGTCGCCGCCGCGATGAGTGCGTTGATCCTGGCGGTCCTTCTCGCGGCCCTGGACCAGACGATCGTCTCGACCGCGTTGCCCCGGATAGCGGGGGACCTGAACGGGTTCGACGACATCGCGTGGGTCAGTGCCGCGTATCTGCTCGCGTCGACTGCGGTGACACCGCTGTGGGGCAAGCTCGGCGACATGTTCGGCCGCAAGCGGCTGTACCTGGCCTCGACCTCGATCTTCCTGATCGCCTCGGTGGCCTGCGGCCTGGCGCAGAACCTGCCCGAGCTGATCGGCGCCCGCGTGCTGCAGGGCATGGGCGGCGGCGGCATGATCGTGCTGACCTTCGCCCTCGTCGGTGACATCGTCGCCCCGAGCGAACGCGGCCGCTACCAGGGCATGTTCGGTTCGGTCTACGGCGTCGCCAGCATCGTCGGCCCCCTGCTGGGCGGCGTCTTCACCGACCAGCTGTCCTGGCGGTGGGCCTTCCTGGTCAACCTGCCCGTCGGCGTCGTCGCCCTGACCATCGCCGCGCGGGCACTGCCCGCGGCCACCCGGGGCGCCAAGGCCCGCATCGACTACCTCGGCGCCACCATCCTGGCCGCCATCGCCACCGGCCTGGTCCTCGTCACCTCCTTCGGTGAGCGCTGGGGCTGGGGCTCGCCGGCCATCATCGGCCTGATCGTCGCCACCGTCGTGCTGGCCGTGCTGCTGATGCCGGTCGAGCGCCACGCCGCCGCCCCGGTCCTGCCGCCGGCCATGTTCGCTTCCCGGACCGTGGTCTTCTCCTCGCTGATCGGGTTCTTCGCCAACGCCGCGATGTTCGCCGTGCTGGTCTACCTGCCGACCTACCTCCAGATCGTCGACGGGGTCTCGGCCACTCTCTCCGGCATCTACATGCTGCCCCTGGTCGCCGGTCTGGTCGTCAGCCAGTCCCTGGCCGGCCGCTGGGCCGCCCACGCCGACCGGCTGCGAGCGAGCCTCCTGGTGGGCCTGCTCGCCAACCTCGCCGGGCTGCTCCTGCTGGGCACCATCGGGGCGGCCACCAACACCCTCGTGCTGAGTGTCTACTTCCTAATCACCGGTGTCGGCATCGGCATGGTGCCCATGGTCGTGCTGACCACCGTCCAGAACAGCGTGCCCACCGCCGATCTCGGCGCCGCCAGCGCCGTGGTCACCTTCGCCCGCTCCATCGGTGCGGCCTTCGGTGTCGCCGTCTTCGGAACTCTCCTCAACACCGGCTTCGCCGACCGCACCCGCGGCCTGCCGACCGCCGGCGGCTTCGACGCCGCCCGCCCCGACACCATCGGCCTACTGCCCGCCGCCCTGCGCGGCACCGCACTGGACGCATTCGCCCATGCCACGGCCACCGGCTACCTCTGGATCGTCCCCACCCTCGCCGTCGGTATCCTCCTCGCCCTCTTCCTCAAGCCGGCGCGGAAGACCGGCGAGACGAAGCCCTGCCGGCGCGCGGACCGGCCCGGGGACGGCGGCCGGGCCGGCGCGGCTACGTGCGACGGGCGTGCGCGGTGAGGCCTACGCCTCCTCGTCCACCCAGCTCATCAGCTTGCGCAGTTGCTTGCCGGTGGTCTCCAGCAGGTGCTCGGAGTCCTGCTGCTTGTACTCGTTGTACTTCTTCAGACCGCCGTGGTACTCGTCCATCCAGTTCTTGGCGAACGACCCGTCCTGGATCTCCGCGAGGATCTTCTTCATCTCGGCCTTGGTGGCGTCCGTGATGATGCGCGGGCCGGTGACGCAGTCGCCCCACTCGGCGGTCTCGGAGATCGACCAGCGCATCTTCTCCAGGCCGCCCTCGTACATGAGGTCGACGATCAGCTTCATCTCGTGCAGGCACTCGAAGTACGCGATCTCCGGCTGGTAGCCCGCCTCGGTCAGCGTCTCGAATCCAGCCTTCACCAGCGCGGTCGTGCCGCCGCACAGCACGGCCTGCTCGCCGAAGAGGTCGGTCTCGGTCTCCTCGGTGAACGTCGTGCGGATGACGCCGGCACGGGTGCCGCCGATGCCCTTGGCGTACGACAGGGCCAGTGCGAGGGCTCCTCCGGAGGGGTCCTGCTCGACGGCGACGAGACAGGGAACGCCGCGACCCTCCTCGTACTGGCGGCGCACCAGGTGGCCCGGGCCCTTGGGGGCGACCATGCAGACGTCCACGCCGGCCGGGGGCTTGATGAAGTCGAAGCGGATGTTCAGTCCGTGGCCGAAGAACAGCGCGTCGCCGTCCTTCAGATTCGGGGCGATGTGCTTTTCGTAGACATCGGCCTGGATCGGGTCCGGCACCAGGATCATGATGACGTCGGCCTCGGCGACCGTCACCACGCGCAGGCCCTGCTCCTCGGCCTTCGCCTTGGACTTGGAGCCCTCGTGCAGACCGACGCGCACGTCGACGCCCGAGTCACGCAGCGACAGCGCGTGGGCGTGGCCCTGGCTGCCGTAACCGATGACCGCGACCTTGCGGTTCTGGATGACGGACAGGTCGGCGTCGGCGTCGTAGAACAGCTTGGCCATGGGAACTTCTCCTTGTCTGAGGTGAGCAGCGGCATGCACCGTCGGTGCGGTCCGGCCCGTCGGCAGCGACCGGAGAACGGCGGGATGCCGTTGGCTGCCCGGCGAGATGACGGCGGGGGCGGTGTTGCCAGTGAGGCAAACGTTGTCATGTGTGGCCTTAGAAAACACATATGCCTCAGAGATTGGGCCAGCTTCACATGCTTTGCCCATATATGGCCAATTCCACACCGTCGACCGGTCAGGCCGCCGTGTAGTCGGCGACCAGCCGGTCCAGAAACACCTCGAGCCGTCCGTTCACCGCGCGGTGGTCGTTGCGCCGCAGCTCCTCCGGCCGCTGGACGAAGCGATGGCCGCCGAGCGCGGCGAGTTCCTGTCGCGGTCCCCCCGATGCCGTGCAGGAGGACCAGACCGGGCCCGCTGCCCCGGACGTCGTACGCGAGCATGTGCCACCTCTTCTCACACTTCCTTAGGAGCACGAGAGGAGGCGGCGTGCGGGTTCACCCGGCCGGGACGCGGCCGGTCACTGGGCACGGTCGCCGGAGACGCGTCGGCGCCGCGACGGCCGAGCGTCGTGGATTCATCCGGCGCTCATGTGGTCACGGTGTCCTGTCCTTCGCCGGGTTCGGCTCCGCCCGCTCGGCGGTCCAGGAGCTGAGGATGAGCAGGGCGTCGTGGGAGGGGCTGCCGGGTTCGGCGGTCAGGACCATCAGGCGCTGTCCGGAGCCGTCGGGGCTGGCCCAGGTGTCGCAGTCGAGGGTGAGGTCGCCCACCAGGTGGTGGTGGTAGTGCTTGGTGCCGTAGCCGGCGCTGTTGACGCGCTGTTCGGCCCACCAGGTGCGGAAGTCGGGGTCCTGGATGGTCAGTTCCCCGACGAGCTGGGCGAGGTCGGGGTCGTCGCGGTCGGCGGCGGCTTCCATGCGCAGCGCGGCGACGGCGTCGCGGGCGTCATGTGACCAGTCTTGGTGCAGTTCGCGGACCACCGGGTTCGTGAACATCAGCCGCATGTAATTGCGCCGGTCCGCCGGGATGGCGGCGAAGTCGGTGTAGAGGGCGGTGGCGGCAGGGTTCCAGGCGAGGATGTCCAGGCGTTTACCGAGGACGAGGGCGGGGGTGTGGGTGAGCTGGTCGAGCAGGCGTCGCATGGCCGGCCGTACGCGCTGGGCGGGTCGGCGGCGGCGTGGGAGGGCATCGCTGCGGCCGGCGAGTTCGTAGAGGTATTTCTGCTGGTCGTCGTCGAGGCGCAGGGCGCGGACCAGGGTGGCGAGCACGGGTGCGGATGCCCGGACCCGGCCCTGCTCGAGCCGCGTGTAGTAGTCCACGCTGATGGCGGCGAGCTGGGCGACCTCCTTGCGGCGCAGTCCGGCGACTTTGCGGGCGGAGTCCGTCTCGGGCAGGCCGCACTCCCGCGGATCCAGCTGCGCCCGGCAGGCCTTGAGGAAGTCCCCCAGTGGGCGGGAGTCGGAGTGGGAGGTCATGTCGTTCATGTCGTCCGTTGTCATCGGAGCAGCGTGCATGTCAGAAGAGAGAGCGATCAGCGGATCTTAGAAGTGGTCGGCGTCGACGACGGCCTGGGCGAAGGTGGTGGGCGCTTCCTGCGGCAGGTTGTGGCCGATGTTCGCGATGGTGCGGTGCTGGTACGGGCCGGTGAAGTGGTCGCGGTAGGCGGTGCCCTCGCCGGCCGGGGTGAAGGGGTCGAGGGCCGCGTCGAGGGTGATCGTGGGAACGTGGATGGGGGGCTGGGCCGCGAGCTGCTTCTCGTAGCGGTCGTAGCGGTGTTCACCTTCGATGAGGCCGATGCGCCAGCGGTAGTTGTAGAGAACGATGGCGGCGTAGTCAGGGTTCTTGAAGGCCTGGGCGGTGCGCTCGAAGGTAGCGTCGTCGAAGTTCCAGTTGGGGGAGACGAGGGTCCACACATAGCGGCACAGCGCGATACGTTCGTCGACGTTCTCCATGGCCTTCTTGCCGCGCTCGGTGGCGAAGTACCACTGGTACCACCAGTTGTGCTCGACGGCCGGGAGGGCGGGCTCGAGCTGCGCCTTGACGTTGGTGATGAGGTAACCGCTGGTGGAGACCAGGGCCTTGACGCGCTCGGGCCACAGGGCGGAGATGATGTCGGCGGTGCGCGAGCCCCAGTCGAAGCCGGCGAGGACGGCCTTGTGGATCTTGAGGGCGTCCATCAGGGCGATGATGTCCAGCGCGATGGCGGACTGCTCGGCGTTGCGGGGGGTGTGGCGGGACAGGAAACGCGTGCTGCCGTGGCCGCGCAAGTAGGGAACGATGACGCGGTATCCCCGGTCGGCGAGGAGCGGGGCGACGTCGACGAAGCTGTGGATGTCGTAGGGCCAGCCGTGCAGGCAGATCACGACCGGGCCGTGGGCGGGGCCGGCCTCGGCGTACCCGATGTCCAGGAGGCCCGCCTTGACCTGCTTGATCGTACCGAACTCGGTGTGGGTGCCGGGGGTGATGGTGGGCATGGTGGGAACGGAAGCGCCGCCCGGCGTGTGCGAGACGGTCGCGGCCGATGCGTTGGTCTGCAGGCCGGACAGCGAGACCGCGGCCGCGCCGGTGCCCAGGCCGACCGCCTTGCTGAAGGTACGCCTGTTGATCATGTGAAACCCTCCGTCGTGCTTTTCCGGTGACCGGCCCGAGCCCGGGAAACCTCCCGCTCACGTCGGCGGTACGAGATCACCGCGGTTCTTGGCGTCACGACCCTCGCACACCATTCGTCACCAGTCAAACTGGTGACGGATGGTGGTTTCGATGAGGACCGGGCGGCAGGTCCGAGGCTGTAAGGCTCTTCCCACGTCCTGCACTCAGATGGCCTGTTCGTCCTCCAGTCTGGCCAGTGCGTCGCGCAGGGCGGCGCGTGAGGTGATGCCCGGTTCGGGGAAGACGCGGTACAGGTGTGAGCTGACCGTGCGTGGTGACAGGTGCATGCGTTCGCCGATCTCCTTGTTGGTCAGGCCGCCGGCGGCGAGGTCGGCGATGCGGTGTTCCTGCCACGTCAGTTCGGCGAGCTGTGCGGACGTGGTGCGCGTGGCCAGGCCCGACGCCCTCAGTTCGGCCCGGGCGCGCTCGGTCCAGGTGGGTGCGCCGAGCCGTTCGAAGGTTTCTGCGGCCAGGGTCAGTGAGTGCCGTGCTGCCTTGGGGCCTTGGGTGTGGCGTTGGTGGATGCCGTGGGCGAGTTGGATGCGGGCGAGTTCGAAGGGGAAGTGGGGGGCGGCGGGGTGGGTTTCGGCGCGGTTGTACATGGCGTCGGCTTCGGTGGGGTTGGTGGTGGTCATGGCGAGGGCGCCGTAGGTGATGAGGGCGAGGCGGGGGGAGATGTGGGGGAGGTTGGCTTGTTGGGCGGCGAGGGCGTGTGTGCGGGCCTGTTCGGAGCGGCCGGTGTTCCCGACCACCGCTCTGCCCGGGCGCCTGCCCGTCGTTGAGTTGGCCACCTGGCAGACCGCCCGTGACGGGCTGCTGGTCCGCGAGAAGGCCCACATGTTCTCGACGTGGCGGTGCAGGGCGACGGCGACGGGTGCCTCGCGCAGTCGGGCGTCCTTGATGGCGTGCTCGATGGCTGTGAGGCGGGCTTCGTAGATGGCCGCGAGGAGTTCTTCGCGGGAGGCGAAGCGCCGGTAGACGGTGCGCCGGTCCACGCCTGCCTCGGCGGCGATGCTCGCGCCGGGATCGGCGGCGAGGATGCGTGCTCCGGTGGTCAGGACGGCTTCCAGATTGCGTGCGGCGTCGGCTCTCATCCCTCAGGCGTATCTCTCGTGTAGAAGATCGGATCATTGTGAGCACTGTAATGTGTATGTAGCGAAGTGAAATGCTACATTCGAGTGGCAGTTGGATGACGCGTCCCGAACGGACCGAACCGAAGCACCGGAAGAGAGAACGCACATGATCACCTACGACCTGCTTTTCATCGGGGGTTCCTGGGTCGAGCCGAGCAACCGGGAGCTGCTCGACATCGCTTCGCCGCACGACCAGTCGGTGGTCGGTCGCGTCGCACAGGCGCAGTCGGCGGACATCGACCGCGCGGTGGCCGCGGCACGGGCGTCCTTCGAGGCGGGCGAGTGGCGTCTGACCCCGCCCGCGGAGCGGATCGCGGTACTGCGCAGGTTCAACGCGCTGCGCGAGGAGAACGCGGAGAAGATCGCGCACCTCATCTCGCTCGAGAACGGTTCGGCCGGATGGTTCACCCGCGCCGGACAGCCCGGCCTGACCCGCCAGGCGAACGCCTACCTGAAGGCGGCGGAGGAGTTCGGCTGGGAGGAGACCCTGGTGCCCTCCGACCCGGCGTCCCCGGTGCGCAGCGTGGTTCGCCGTGAGGCGGTCGGCGTCGTGGCCGCGGTGATCCCGTGGAACTCGCCGTTCTCCTCGGCCACCTCGAAGATCATCCCCGCTCTGGTCGCCGGCAACTCTGTGGTCCTCAAGGTCTCCCCAGAGAACTCGCTGAGCATGGGCTTCCTGGCCGAGCTGCTGGAGCAGGTTGGCCTGCCCGAGGGCGTGATCAGCGTCCTGCCCGCGGACCGGGAGACCAGCGAGTACCTGGTGTCGCACAAGGACGTCGACAAGATTGCTTTCACCGGTTCGACGCGGGCCGGCCGTCGCATCGCCTCGATCGCGGGCGAGCAGCTCAAGCGGGCCAGTCTGGAGCTGGGCGGCAAGTCCGCCGCCATCATCCTCCCCGACGCCGACATCGAGAAGGCGGTCGCGGGCCTGAAGTTCGGCTCTCTGCTCAACAACGGCGAGTCGTGCATCGCGCAGACCCGCATCCTTGCCCCGCGCAGCCGTTACGAGGAGGTCGTGACCGCGCTGAAGGAGCTGGTGGAGTCGCTGAAGGTGGGCGACCCGAGCGACCCGGACACCTTCATCGGCCCGATGATCCGCCCCGACCAGCAGGAGCGGGTGCGCAGCTACATCCAGCTCGGCATCGAAGAGGGCGCCCGCCTGGTCACCGGTGGCCCGCAGATCCCCGAGGGTCTGGAGATGGGCAACTACGTCACGCCCACCGTCTTCGCCGACGTCGACAACTCCATGCGCATCGCCCAGGAGGAGATCTTCGGCCCGGTCCTGGTCGTCATCGCCTACGACGACGAGGACGACGCCGTCCGCATCGCCAACGACTCCGAGTACGGCCTCTCCGGCGGCGTCTGGTCCTCCGACGAGGAGCACGCCCTGGCCGTCGCCCGCCGCGTGCGCGCCGGCACCATCACGGTCAACGGCGCCTCCGTCGCCTTCGACGGCCCGTTCGGCGGCTTCAAGGCCAGCGGTATCGGCCGCGAGTACGGCGCGGTCGGCCTCGGCACCTACACCGAGTACAAGACCATCACCGTCTGACCCCGACGTACGACACAGACCACAGACAGATCCGCCGACGGCGGCAGGTGGACCAACCACCTGCCGCCGGCGCGGCATAGGAGCCGTCCGGCGGCGTCCTCGGCCCCCAGGCGCGGAAGTCGTCCTCCGCCCTCTCCTCGATCGGGGCGCTGTTGGCGTACCCGGCGTTGACACGACCACGTCCAGACGGCCGAAGGCGTCGGTGGCCGCCTGGACCGCGTCCCGGGCCACGGCGGTCTCGGTGACGTCCAGGCCCACCGCCCGCACCTAGTCGCCGTAGCGGGAGACCAGGTCCGCGAGCTGCTCCGGACGGCGCGCGGTCGCCACGAGCTGGTCGCCGGCCTCCAGAACAGCTTCCGCCAAGGCACGGCCGAAGCCCCGGGACGCGCCGGTGATCAACCATGTGCTAGCCATTTGTGTCCTCTGTTCATGTCTGGATGGAAATGAGCTGACATCATGCGAGCCAAGTGTCCTGAGGAAGGCGCGGCACACGTATCAACAGGATGTTTCTCAGTCTTCTCGCGCATCTCGTGACAGACGACCGTCGTTGGACTGCCGGGCGTTCCGCGCCGGTCGCCGTCGCCACCCACGTGTGAAAGTCATTGGACGCATACGTCATCTATCCGACCGGCAACCGGCGACCGGCACGTCGCCGCCCGTCCACGGGAGTCGCATAGGTCCTCCTCGTCGGGCGGTGTGACGAGCAGCCAGGTCGGCTTCGCCGCCGTGGCGCCGCTGACCTCCGGATTGGCGAAGGACAGAGCCGACCAAGGCACGCGAGTCCCACATACAGCACGGGCCTGGCCCCGCTCCGGCAGTTGGGCGGAGCGGGGCGGACTGCGGCCCACCGGTTCAGTCGACCTGAGCGGTGGCCTGGCCGACGAGGCGCTGTGCGAGACATGAGCGACTCGCGGCGCGCGGGCAACGGCTCACCGCGGTGTCCACCGGTCGGAGGGGCACCGACCTGCGGTCCGCGCGGACCGTGCCGGCCGATTCGCCGGCACGCCGCAGTGTGGAGGAACGCAGGGTGTCCGGCGAGCCCGTCCTCGCCGCTCTGCTGGCAGCCGCGGGGATCGGGGAGAACCCGTCGGAGGCCCGCGAGAGCCTGATCGGGGACGCGGTCACGACGGTGCTGGCCGCGGTCGGCGACGCGGTGACGCAGCTGGAGGCCGTACGACTGCGGCGGCCGGACGCGAGGGCGCGCCGTACCTCGTCGTTCTTGGGTACTGCGCCCCTGGGCGACGAGGACCTCGGCCATGCCAACGTCTGCGACTACTGCCGCCCGGCCGGGCGGCAGTAGCCCGGGCGAGGGCTGCCGAGGTGAGCGGGGGAGCCGATGCCGTACGGGTGACGGTCAAGGCATTCGAGGAACGGCGTCGACGAACTCATGCTCACCCCGACCGTCGATCACCTCGACCAGGTGGCACGGCCGGCGGATGCGGTTCTGTAAGGAGGAACCCTTGGCACACCGCCCTGAGGTGCCTCATCCGTCCCCGCGTGGCGGACTGTGTCGCACGGCGCATACCGGTGCGCGGCTGCGGACCACCGCCCGCAAGGGGAGGTGTCAGTCGGAGCTGTCCGCCGCACCCGGCTTCATCAGGGTGTACATGACGGAGCGCTGCTGCTTGTGACGCCTGATCAGTCCCTTGGCGACCAGGGATTCGAGGGTGTTCCGCACCACCTGCGGTGTGGGGTTGCGGTCCGGGTGCTTCTCGAGGAGTTCGTCCCGCAGTTCCTTCGCCAGTCGCGGCTCGTCGTACTGGCCGAGCAGGTCCGCCAGGAGGTCACCGAGCAGAGCCTGGCGCGACTTCCCCTTCGCGCCGGCCTTCGCCGTCTTGCCGGCCGGAGTGGTCCTGACCGACGCCGAGCGCCGTGAAGCGGCTCCCGCAGGGGCCTGCTTCGCCTTCGCGACGACGGGCTCGTCCTGCAACTGCTCGGGCAGACGGGACGCGTCCGCGAAACCCTCGTACCGCTCGGCGAGGTTGAGGATGTCCGCCAGGAGGGCCTCCTCCTGCTTCAACACCGTGATCCTCTCCGCCAGCTCCTGCTGTCGTCGGCGGTTCTCCTCCAGGTCCGACGCGGCTTGTGCTGCGTACCGCGATCGGAGCGTGGCGGCTGATTGGCTGGTCACAACCGTTCACTCCCTCAATATGGATGATGTTGCGCATGGTACCCACGCCGAGGGTCCCGTGTGCATAAGTGTCAACGCCAGGTGGTTCGTCTGACATGCTCACTTTTCACGATAAGCGCTGATGTGCCTGCGCATGTAGGAAGTGTGGCCCTTCTTCGACCTCCCGGGGTTCGACGACGTCACTCGCACGAGGTTACCTCCGGCATACTGCCCGGTAAGTGTGTTGTGGAACGCCTGTGACGACCCTTATGGACCGTTGCGTGTGTGGGACGCGTCCGTGGTCGATCCGACAGCCCGTCCCACCCGGCCGACCGCACTCGGGCACCGGTCAGATGGGACTGTGTTGCGCTGCCCGGGGAAACGAGGGCGGGTGTCTTCCCGCCCCGCGGAACCGGGTCGGTCACCTGTCGGCGTGCTAGCGGGTCGTCAAGGCGGCCTCCGTGGCCGACCAGTGGTGCACGGGTCCGTCGCCGGGCAGGACGAGGCCCGCGTCCAGGCTCTCGATCACGGCCAGGGAGTCGACAGCCCGGGCACGGTCGGTGTGGAACATGGCGGGCAGCAGTTGCGGTCCGCTGATCCGCGGCGTGGGGTGTGCGGTCACCAGGGCGTCGCCGGTGATCGGGATGCCGCTCCCGGGGAGGTGGTAGGCGCAGTGGCCCATGGTGTGTCCCGGTGTGTGCACGGGCACCGGCGCACCGGGCAGGTCCAGGGCGCCCGGCGCGGGGAATGCCCGCGGCTCGCAGACGGGAACATGGGTGGTTCCGCCGGCTCGGAGGGCGTGTACGGCCCACCGAAGCACACCGGGCCGCCATGCCTGCGTGAGCGCCTGTCCGACGGACACCTGGTTGAGGAAGTCGCGGCGGGCGTGCGGCACCTCCTCCTGGTGCATGAGGACCGGCACGTCGTACGTGGCGCGCAGGCGTTCGGCCGCGCCGATGTGGTCGTTGTGCGCGTGCGTGACCAGGACGGCGGCCATGGAGCGTGCGTTCAGTCCGACCGCCTCCAGCGAGGCCGGCACAGCGTCGCGGTCGCCGGGGTAGCCGGTGTCGACGAGGGTGCAGCTGTCGCCGTCCTTGACGATCACCCAGCTGGTGTTGCTGCCGGACACCGAATAGACGTCGCTCTCGACGCGGACGATGTCGTCCTCACGCAGAAACCTCGGCAAGGTCGTTCTGATCCTCTCGTTGCGGCCGGACCTCGAGGCCCTGTCGCCGGGTGAGGAGTCTCTTCCTTCCCGGACGAACGCCGTCGTGACCGAGAAAGTCTGGTCCAGTCACAGGGGGTGAATGGGAAGCGGCGCCCGTTGCCGGGTACGGGGCGGCCCTCCTGATCTGACAACGTTGCCATAGGCTGTTGCGGCGGACCTTCCCCGTCAAGGCCCGTGACGGTGACGACTGTTGCACCGGGCCACGTGGGCATGGCACGGATGGGTGCGCGTGGGCCGGGCGGGCTACCGTGTCCCTGTGTCGCATGTGTGACTATCCCTCCAGTCCTGCCAGACGTAGAAACGTGTGAACGGTGATGACATCCCTTGACGACGGCGCCATGCCGATGACCCTGCACGTGCGGGCCACTGATCCCGCCTTCGCCGCGCTGCTGCTCTGCAGCCATCTTCGGCTGGTGGGCAAGCCGTTGTGTCCGGAGGCGTGGGAGACCGAGCGGGACGCCGCGCAGTGGCTGTACGAGCAGGCCCCGTTCGGGCTGCTGGCGCACGACGCGTCCGCCGATCCGCGCTTCGTCTATGCCAACAGCACGGCGCAGAATCGCTTCGGCTACTCCTGGGACGAGTTCGTCGGCCTGCCGTCCCGGCTGTCGGCGCGCCCGGACGGCCAGGAGGACCGGGAGGCCTTCGTGCGCGCCGTGACGGCCGACCACTATGCCACCGGTTACCGGGGGATGCGGGTCGGCAAGAGCGGCCAGACCTTCTGGATCGAGGACGTCACCATGTGGGACCTGATGGACACCCATGGGAGGATCCACGGCCAGGCCGCGGTGTTCCGCTCCTGGTCGCCCGCGGACATATGAATGGGCCTTGGGGCCCTGTCGTGTGACGCGCCCGCCACGGTGTGTCGCCGTGGGGGGCTCGTCATGTGGCTCGCACGGGCCCGGCCGCGCGAACCGCGCGCGACCAAGCCCGGCCCGGGACCTACTGGAAGTCGCAGCCCGGGTTGGGGGCGTCCTCGGACAGCGGGGCGCCATGCGGCAGGATGTACAGGACGTCGAGGACGATATCGGTCTTGCCGAGGTTGCGGCCGGACGGAAGTCGGCTGCGTGGTGGTGACGTTGGTGCCGTCCTTGGTCAGGCAGGCGCGTACGACTGGGCGAGAGAGGGGAGTTGGGGGTCACCGTTGAGGGCCCGCTGGGAGGCGAGCGCGCTTGAGGGGGTCAGCGCGCGGTCATGGCGGGCGCGGTCTTCTTGCGTGCGCGGTAGGCGGCGGCCTTGATCTTGTTGCCGCAGGACTCCATGCCGCACCACTGGCGCCGCATGCCCCGGGAGCGGTCGATGTAGACCCGCGTGCACTCGGGGTTGCCGCACTCCTTCATCAGGGGGACGTCCGGGCTGCTGAGCAGTTCGACGGCCTGCCGGGCGACGGTCGCCAGGGCCTGCTCCGGGGTCGCCTCGGTGAGCCGCCCGGTCGGGGTGAGCTGTGGCGTCACGGAAGTCTTGCGCGCAGCGGCGTTGACCGCCGGGTCGAGGTCGATCAGATCGGTGCAGACGGCGTCGAGGAACGCCCGGTCGTGGCTGGCGACCACCACGGCCCCGGGCAGCCCGCGCAGTTGCTCCTCCACGAAGGCCGCGGCGCCGTCGTCGAGGTGGTTGGTCGGCTCGTCCAGCAGCAGCGCCGACGGCCGCCGGACGAGCAGCGCGGCCAGGGCCAGTCGGCCGCGCTGCCCGCCGGAGAGCGAACCGAGCGTGCGGTCGTGCCCGAACGCGCCGAGGCCCAGGCCCTCCAGCACCAGGGCCGCGCGGCGGTCGGCGTCCCTGGACTCCCGGTCCTGGGCCTGCTCCAGCCGCCTGCCGTAGGTGTCGAGGAGTTCCTGGTGGCCGGGGTCGTCCTCCGGGACGCGGGCGAGTTCCGCGCTGAGCCGGTCCAGCTCGGCGAGGTCCTCGCGGGCCTCGCGCAGCGCCTCGTCCAGCACCGCGGCGATGGTCGAGTCGGTGTCGAACGGCATCTCCTGGTGGAGGAAGCCGAGGTCGCCCGGGCGGGTGACGCTTCCCGCGTCGGGTTCGTCCACGCCGACGAGCACGCGCAGCAGGGTGGACCTGCCGACGCCGTTCTCCCCGATCAGGCCGATGCGGTGGCCGGGGGAGGCGGCCAGACAGACACTGTCGAGGACACGGCGGCCGCCCAGGTTACGGACGAGATCGTGGGCGAGCAGAGCGGGCCGGGGCACAGGGAACCGTCCAACGTGATCGGGGGTCGGCCCGCCGGGCGCACGGCCTCGGGCACGGGCCACTTCACACGCCGACGGCTCACACCGCGGGGGCTCCCGTTTCCTTGAGCGTGCCGTCGGCCAGCCGCAGCCAGCGGTTCACGCCGATCTCGGCGAGGAACCGCTCGTCGTGGCTGACCACCATGAAGGCGCCCTGGTAGGAGTTGAGCGCGCTCTCCAGCTGGCCCGCGCTGACCAGGTCGAGGTTGTTGGTCGGCTCGTCGAGCAGGAGCAGATGCGGGGCCGGTTCGGCGCACAGCACGCAGGCCAGGGTGGCGCGCAGCCGTTCGCCGCCGGAGAGCACCCCGACCGGCAGGTGCGCCCGCGCGCCCCGGAAGAGGAAGCGCGCGAGCAGGTTCATCCGCTCCGCCTCGGGCCGCTCCGGGGCGAACGCGGCGAAGTTCTCTGCCACGGTGCGGTCCAGGTTCAGCAGGTCCAGGCGCTGGGAGAGGTAGGCGATGCGGCCGTCGTTGCGCTTGATATCCCCGGCTTCCGGGGCGAGTTCACCGGTGATCAGACGCATCAGGGTGGTCTTCCCGGCGCCGTTGGGGCCGGTCAGGGCGATCCGCTCGGGGCCGCGGACGGTCAGGTCGACGCCGCCTTCCGCGAACACGGGCCTGTCCCCGAGGCGTACCTGCATCCCCTCGCCGAGGAAGAGGTTGCGCCCGGCGGGCACCTGGGTGTCGGGCAGGTCCAGGGTGATGCGCTGCTCCTCACGCAGGCCGCGTCCGGCCTCGTCGAGGCGGGCCTTGGCCTCGCTGACCCGGGACGCGTGCATCTGCCCGGCCCGGCCCGCGGACTCCTGCGCGCCCCGCTTCATGTTGCCGGCGAAGATGCGGGGCAGGCCGGCGTTCTTGAGGTTGCGGGCGGCGTTGCTCGCGCGGCGCTCGGCGCGTTCGCGGGCCTGCTGCATCTCCCGCTTCTCCCGCTTCAGTTCCTGCTCGGCGTTGCGGACGTTCTTCTCGGCGACCTCCTGCTCGGCGCGCACGGCCTTCTCGTACTCGGTGAAGTTGCCGCCATAGAAGCGCAGTTCGTCGCTGCCCAGCTCGGCGATGAGTTCCATCCGGTCGAGCAGCGCGCGGTCGTGGCTGACCAGCAGCAGAGTTCCGTTGAAGTCCTCCAGCACGTCGTAGAGCTTGTGCCGGGCCTCCAGGTCGAGGTTGTTGGTGGGCTCGTCGAGCAGCAGCACGTCGGGGCGCTTGAGCAGCTGGGCGGCGAGGCCGAGCGAGACGACCTGGCCGCCGCTGAGCGTGCCCAGGCTGCGGTCCAGGGTGAGGTCGGCGAGGCCCAGGCGGTCGAGCTGGGCACGGGTGCGCTCCTCGATGTCCCAGTCGTCGCCGATGGTGGCGAAGTGCTCCTCGCTCACGTCACCGGACTCCACGGCGTCCAGGGCCCGGATCACCGCGGCGACGCCGAGCACCTCGGAGACTGTGAGGTTGCCGGTCAGGGGCAGGCTCTGCGGGAGGTAGCCCAGCCTGCCGCCGACGGACACCGAGCCGGTGGCGGGCTTCAGCTCGCCGGCGATCAGCTTGAGCAGGGTGCTCTTGCCGTAGCCGTTGGGCGCGACGAGGCCCGTCCGTCCGGTGTTCACGGTGAAGGACAGGTCGTGGAAGACCGGAGTGTCGTCGGGCCAGACGAAGGACAGGTTCGAGCAGACGATGGCGGCGTCGGACATGAAAGCGACCTCGAAGAGACTGAGGGCAGAGCTTGGACCTCTGCCCTGGGCAGACGTGGAAAAAGGGGAGCGACGAAACGGACCACGTCGGCAGCGCTCCTGAGCGCCGACCGGTGGCCGTCAGACCCGGATCTCACCCGGAGATGTCGTCTTCACCCACCACGTCTGCGACTCCTCGATACACGATCTACGTCACTGAAAGCCTAGCAGCTGTCGTCCCCTTCCCGGGTCCAGCCGTCGGAGCTCACACATATGTGCGCTCATCGGCACATGGTGCATGCCGGTCGGGTACATGCCGCGCTGTGCCATTCGTCGCGTTGTTGACAGCCCTGGGGCGGCCGTGTCACCATTCGTCACCAGTTGAATAGGTGACGATTTCGCGCATGGTTCGACCATGTTCACACGTGTGGGCTCGCCCGGCCGGCGCCGCCCGTGCGGCCGCACAGCGCCGGGATCGTCGCCACCTCGAAGGAGCACACTGACCATGGCAGGAAAGCCGAAGCCGAGGGCCGAGGGCGCACCGGTCGGGCGACGGGCGATGCTGGGCATGCTCGGCGCGGGCGCAGAGCTTCGAGTCGAAGGTGGTGATGGTGACCTTCGAGGCGTCCCACTCGTAGCGCGCTCGCTCCCAGGCGGCATTGGTCCCTTCGGTCACTTCGGCCCGGTTCTCCCCGAGCTCGTGGACGGTGAAGTGGTCGGCGTCGATGGTGGGCCAGTTCTCGGCGGGGGAGGGACCGAAGTCGGTCAGTACCGCCAGTGCCTCCGCCGGGCGAAGAGGTGATCGCGCCGGGAGGTTGCATATTCGCGAGTCACTGGTCAGTATGGTGACGTGAATCATGCTTTTCCCTGTGGGACGCTCCCCCTCGACTTCGTCGGCACGCTGCGCGCGCGACGCAACGCCGCGCCGACGGAGAAGCTCGCCTCCCCTGAGCTGCTCGACGACTGGTTCGTGGAGTCGGGGATGCTGGATCTGATGCCCGGCGCCAGCGAGGTCGACCTCGCTATCGCTCTGGACCTGCGTGAGTCGATCTACTCCCTGGTCGCGGCCCGACTCGCGGGCCGGCCACTGCCCGCCGAGGCGGTCGCCGAGGTGAATCTGCAGGCGTCGGGCCTGCCCGTGACGCTGCGACTCGGTCCCGACGGTATGACCCGTACCGGCTCCGTCTCCCAGGGACTCGCGGCTCTCGCCCGCGAGACGGTCGAGATCCTCGGCGGCGACGAGGAGGCGTTGCTGCGCGAGTGCGCCCGTCCCGAGTGCACCCAGGTCTACCTCGACCGCTCGCGTGGCCACCGGCGGGAGTGGTGCGCCATGAGGACCTGCGGCAACCGGGTCAAGGCCGCCGCCTACCGGGCACGCCAACACAGCGCGAAGAGCTGACCGCCCTGCGGCCGGTCCGCGGTGCGAGACGGCCGCCCGCCCCGGGGCGGCCGTCGGACGGAGGGCGTGGGGTCACCCGTTGCGTTCCCGCAGGCGGTGCGGGTGGGCCGGGTACACGCCGAGGATCCGCACCTCGGTGGAGAAGAAACGCAGTTCCTGCAGGGCGAGCGCGACGTGGGGCTGGTCGGGGTGGCCCTCGATCTCGACGTAGAAGCAGCTCGGGTTGAGACCGGCGCCCATCTGGTAGCTCTCGATCTTGGTGAGGTTGACCGCGCTGCTGGCGAATCCGCCGAGCGCCTTGTAGAGAGCGCTGGGGATGTTGCGTACGGCGAAGAACAGACTCGTCATCGTCGGTTCGTCCGTGACGGGCGCGAAGAGGGCCTCGCGGGAGAGAACGACGAACCGCGTGGTGTTGTCCGGGTCGTCCTCGACACCCGCCCGCAGCACCTCCAGACCGTAGTGCCGGGCCGCGGCGGGCGGGGCGAGCGCCGCGTGCCGGACATCGCCCAGCTCCGCCACCTCGCGAGCGGCCCCCGCCGTGTCGTCACTGACGAGGGTGCGCCAGCCGCCCTCACGCAGCACCTTTCGGCACTGCCCCAGTGCGTGCACATGGCTGCGCACGCACTCCACGTCGTCGAGTGCCGCGCCGGGGACGCCCATGAGGTCGAAATGGATGGCGAGGAAGTACTCCCCGATCACGAACAGGCCCGACTCCGGAAGCAGGTGGTGCACGTCCGCTACCCGTCCGGCCGCGGAGTTGTCCACCGGGATCACCGCCACGTCCGCGGCGCCGAGCGTCACCGCGTCCAGCGCCTGTTCGAAGCTGGTGCACGGCAGCTCCGCGCTGTGGGGAAACAGATGCTGGGTGGCGGCCGCCGAATTGGAGCCGAGCTCGCCCTGGTATGCGACGGTCGTCACGTGTCACCTTCCTGTAGGGGAGCCGACGTCTTCCATCGGCAAGAGGTCCACCGTAAACCGCAGGTGGTGGAGGACCGCGGCGCTGTCCGCAACGAGAGACTCCAGAGGATTTTGTCCGCTTTTCGCAGGGAACGGGAGCGCAGTCTCGTACGCCGCTGTCACCACGTGGTGCACCAGCAGGGCCGCACGCCGGACGCGGTCCGCCAGGGGCTCACGGGCGGCTAGGGAGATGAGTTGCCCCAGCCCGGGGCGGTTGTACAACTCCGCCGTGAATCCCAGCCGCTCCTGGTGCAGCAGCGCCGACAGCTCGGCAGCCGCGGCGGCGGGGGAGAGGAAGGGCGCGGCCACGTTCGGGCCCAGCACGGCCAGCTCGTCCGCCAGCCGGCTCGCGGCGCCCAGCGCCATGCCCGCGACCGAGGTCCACAGGAAGCCGATGTCCTGCGCCGACAGCGCCGTGCCGGACGAGTGGGTGGCGAAGCCGGTCGGTACGTGGACGTCGTCCAGCCGGAACGGGGTGTCCGAGTCGGCCGGAAAGCGGACGGCACGCAGGCCGACGTCCGTCATCCGGGGCAGCACCTTCGACGCGATCACGAAGACGTCGGGCCGGTCCGGACGGATCGCGGTGGCGTTCCCGCAGGCCGCTCCACGTGGACCGGCGAGCGGCAGAGCCAGCCACCGCCCGACTTCGGTGTCCCTCGGCAGACGCCACCGTCCGGAAAGCGAGTACCCGCCCGATCCTGGGCGGGCCACCGGAGCGCCGTCGGGACCGGACTCCGCTACCGCGTGGGGCAGGAGGGCGGCCCAGTTCCAGTCGGCGGTGAAGGAAGCCCACGCCGCCCCGGGATCGGCGCGGCCGTCGCACTCGTACGCCTCGAACACCTGGGCCAGGTCGGTGCCAGGCCCGGGTGCCGTCCGCGGGTAGTCCTCGTGTGCGACTGCCGTCGTCCGCCTATGCGGCCCTGTCATCGCTCTCGTGCCTCACTTCGCCCGTCTCGTGCTCGACACCCTGGCTCCGACGGTGTCCGTGCGCGGTGAGTACGACGTTCTCCACGGCCTCACCCCGTGCGAAGCGGTGCAACTGCCGGACGAGGAACTCCTCGGTCATCCGGGGGAACGCATCGGTGAACGACGCTACGTGCGGAGTGATCAGCGTGCCTGGCAGCTTCCACAGCGGGTGGTCGGACGGCAGCGGTTCCGGGTCCGTGACGTCCAGGGCGGCCCGCAGCCGGCCACGACTCACCTCGCGGGTCAGGGCATCGGTGTCCACGAGTTCGCCTCGGCCCACGTTCACCAGGAGCGCGCCGTCCTTGAGCAGCGCCAGCTCGGCAAAACCCAGCATGCCGTGCGTCTCGTCGGTCAGCGGCGCGCAGAGGATCACCGCGTCCGCCGTCGGCAGCAGCGCGTGCAGCTCCGCCGCGCCATGCACAGGGCCCCGAGCCGTGGTGCGCGCTGTCCGGGCGAGGGGTATGACCTCGCAGCCGAAAGGGCGGAGCCGGTCGGTGACGGCCGTGCCGACGGCGCCGTGGCCGACGACCAGGACGCGCTTGCCGAGCAAGGTGTGCCAGATGCCGCGCGTCCAGGCGCCCTCGGGCTGCCTGCGTACGAAGTCGTCGATGCCCCGGGACAGCGTAAGCAGAAGGGTGACCGCCAACTCCGCGGTGGGTCCGCGGTGTACACCCCGCCCGGTGGACACCCGAAGGCCGGGTGGCATGCGGTCCACGAGCGGCAGGATGTGCTCGTATCCCGAACTGAGCAGTTGGAGCACCTCAAGATTCCGGGCGAGGGGCAGCACGCCGCTCAGCGGCTTCTCTGCGCCGGGGGCCGGGATCCCCACCAGGAACCGCACGGCCGCGGGGTCGCCGGGCAGCGCGCCGGAGCCGTCCCAGTGGTGGTAGATGAGTCCGTCCGGGAGGCCGGCGAGCTGCTCCGGGTAATAGGGAAGCCAGACGGTCCTGCCGTCGTTCATGGTGCATCAGCTCTTCTGATTCTGTCCCCGCCTCGTGGTACGACGGGCTGCCGGCATGCGGAGCCGCCCGTCGAGCGGAGGGTTTCTCCCCGCACGGTGCGGTTCCGTGCGGGGGGGAAGGTCATGTGCGGTCCTCATCGACCGACACCTGTTCACATGTGCTCACTCTCCTCACGTGGGCGCAGCGGCGAGGGTGTACATCACCGAGCGCTGGTGCTTGTGACGCCGGATGCGCCCCTTGGCCACGAGTGACTCAAGGGTGTTCCGCACGACCTGCGGGGTGGGGTTACGGTCCGGGTGCTTCTCCAGAAGCTCGTCCCGCAGTTCCTTCGCCAGGCGCGGCCGGTCATGGGAACCGAGCACGTGGAGGTTCGGGCCCTCAGTTCACATGTGTCCGGCCCACAGGCGGTCCCGTGAGGGATCGATTTGAACGACGTCACCATCTTGACAGGTTACGAATGAAGGGGCAGGCTGGTTGTTGTCCGGGTGGCAACCAGGACACGATCCACGACCGCTGAAGTGGAGACTGGTCATGAGCAAGGAACTGACGATGGACGCCGCCGCGGCGGCCCGGCACGCGCGGTACGGCAAGCTCCCCGAGCGCATCCGCCTCGAGGACATGACCGAAGAGGTGGCGGGAGAGCCGAACGGTGGGGTGAACGCCTCGTACGACCCCGAAGGCTCGTGGAAGTACTACTCGTGCCTTGCCCTCGATCTGGGGCTGTAGACCCCGGACGGCAGGTTCGAGTCACGCACGCACTCACCGTCAACCAGGGCAGATCATGAACAAGCACGAGTACCCTCTCGTCCGGGGCCGGCTGAGCAAGGAGCAGGAGGCCCTTCAGGCGCTTGTCCGACGGGTGAACTGCAATGACCGGCGGGAACCGGACAGGGAGGCCGACGAGAGCGCGATGAGAACACGCCAGTGGGCGACTGTCGCATACCTCAGTGCCGTGCTCTGACCATCCCGCACGGCCCCGGCGCCTCCGCCGCTTTCCCGAGCCGCTCAGTAGTGGATCGCGCCCTTGGCGCCACCCCTCCCTGTCAGTCTGTGGTGAGACACCGGGTATGCCGGGTTATCCTTCCTGGGCGAGACAGGAGTCCACCCCCGTATGACCAGCACGAACGGACTTCACCATCGACCTCCTCGCCAAGAGGGTTGTCAGGGGCGGCCGTGACGTGCGGCTGACCCCGACGGAATGGCACCTGCTGGAGATCCTGGTCACCAACCCCGGCCGGCTCGTCACACAGAAGTACCTGCTCCAGGAGGTCTGGGGCGTGTCCCGGAGCAGGAAGACCAACTACCTGCGCGTGTACATGGCCCAGCTGCGCCGCAAACTGGAGGCGGACCCCTCACGCCCCAGCTACCTCATCACCGAGCCCGGCATGGGCTACCGCTTCGAAGGGTGAAAAGGGCACGCGGCAAGCTTCGGACGCAGAGAGCTCAGGTGGCCCTGGTCGACGAACTGCCCCACACCAACACCCCCGGGTACCGCAACGCCAAGCGCTGGCAGGACGTCGAAGAACAGCTGGCCGTCGGGATCGACGTGTTCTCGACCGTCAACATCCAGCACCTGGAGTCCCTGGGTGACCTCGTCGAGTCGATCAACGGTGTACGACAGCAGGAGAGGGTGCCGGACGAAGTGGTGCGTCGTGCCGACCAGATCGAACTGGTCGACATGTCCCCAGGCGCTGCGCCGCCGCAGGGCGCACGGCAACATCTACAAGCCGGACAAGGTCGATGCGGCTCTGCCCGACTACACGACAGCCACGACGTAGGCCCGGGGGTCGGGTGCGTCCCCGGCGAGAACCTGCGGCCCGTGCCCCGCGGCGGTTGCGTTCTCATGCTTCAGCCGCTCGGCGTCCGGACGCAGCCGCCGGATCCGGCGGCGACGCGCGGCCTCCGGCGCGGACGGTGGCACCGCGAGAACGGGACAGGTGGCTTTGCGACTTCACGGCCGGGACCAACGCCGTGCAAGGAACTGCGCGGGGGTGCCCCGGTGGGAACCCGACGCCAGTTTCCAGCCGCCCACGACGGACGTCCGTGCGGCGTTCCGAGGGGGCCGTGACAGCGGTCACCGAGACACGTTCAGGAGTCCGACCGTCCTGAACGGCCCTCCGTCATACGAGCCGCCTCCTCGGCCAGACGGCCCGTGCCGAGGCCGAGTCGCAAGACGTTGCGGCGATGCGCCAACGCGAGCTCGGCCTCAAGGGGCGACGGCGGCACCGCGAGGACCGGGCAGGTGGCGTGAGCCAGGCAGTAACGGCTCACCGAGCGCGAGCACGCGCGGTGCCAGCGGCTGCGCCGTCCGGCACCGACGACCAGCAGGTCGCCCTCGCGATCGGCGGTCGCCACCAGCGCCATGCCCGGGACGCCCCGTGCGACCAGTGCGCGCATCGTCACACCGGATCCGTTGACGCCGAAGACGTCGCCGAGGGCGCTGACCAACCGCTGCCGGGCCAGGTCCTGCCATGCGTCGAGCATTACGGTTGCGCCCGGGCCACGGCGGGCGGCGATGTCTCCTCCGGGCGGCTCCCAGGCCATCAGGGGCCACAGCTCGGCGCCCCGGCGCCGAGCCTCCTCGGCGGCCCGACGCAGGGCGGTGAGACTGCCCGGGGAGCCGCTCACACCCACCAAGACCCGAGCAGCGTCTGCTGGGGCACTGGTACCGGACATGACTCCACCGTTCTTCGGACGCGCCCGCGGGGGCTGTCCCGCGGGCAGCCCCTTTGAGGGGGCCTGCCTTCATCTCATCCCTGGTCGGGAGCCGGCGAACAGTCCGGGCACCGTTTCCTGGCGCTCCTCTGACGGGTTTTCCGCGGGCTGATCGTCCCTCGTGTCAGCATCCCGTCAGTGTCCCCCCGATCGCCGTCAGAATCGCGTCATGAGACATCCGGATCACGGGGTGGCCGGGCATAGCGTCAGTGGCGAGCCCCGGTCCGCCTCCCCGCGCCCGGGGCACTTCCCCCATCTCGTGACTCACATCGGATCCTCCAGGAGGCATCCCATGACAGACATCCTGTGCGGCGAAGACCCGGAGCCCTCTGATCGGTTCCCGGCCGGACCACTGTTCGTTCCGGTCCGGCCGGGTCCGGCAGGGTGTGCGGCCCGGCTCTTCCGTACGCCCCTCGGCGAGCGTACGGCCGTCGGCTTCACCTCCGAGCGGCGCCTGCACGCGACGCTCGGCTCCGACCAGGCGTGGATCAGACTTGCCGAGCCCGCGCTGCGCGCGCTGACCGCACCGCTCGGCGTCACTCACGTCACGGTTGACCCCCAGTTCTCGGCGCCGGCTCCCGCGCCGACCCCGGCCGGTGACCTGCCCCGTGTTCCGGAGAAGTCCCCCGTCAGCCGCTCACGTACGACTTCCTGGGATCCGCAGGCCGTCGGAGTGCTGCGCGTGACCGGCGCCGCCGCGCTCGTCTCGGCGCTGGCGCTGTGGATCGGTTGAGAGGGGAAGGCACGATGACCACCGTCCGCGAACCCGCCGTCACCACCACCGCCGAGCTGTCGGTCTGGCCCGCCTCGACGACCGAGCACCACCGCGGTGACCTCGTGGTGGGCGGCGTACCCCTCATGGAGATCGCCGAGCGCTTCGGGACCCCTGTCTATGTCCTTGACGAGGCCGAGGTCCGCGAGCGCTGCCGTACCTACCGGCACGCCTTTCCCGAGGCCGAAGTCCTGTACGCGGCCAAGGCGTTCCTGTGCCGCGCCATGATCCACTGGATGGACGAGGAGGGCCTCGGCCTCGACGTCTGCTCGGGCGGCGAACTGGAACTCGCCGTCGTCGGCGGCTTTCCGCCCGAGCGGATCGTGCTGCACGGCAACGCCAAGTCCCCGCGCGACCTGGAGAGCGCCCTGCGCCGCGGCGTCGGCCGCATCGTCATCGACAGCCCCTCGGAGATCGCGCGGCTCGCCGCCGCGGTCGGCCCGGACGGTCACCAGAAGGTCATGGTCCGCGTGGTGCCCGGCATCAGCGCCGGCGGTCACGAGAAGATCCGTACCGGCACGGACGACCAGAAGTTCGGCCTGTCCATCGCCGACGGTTACGCCCAGCACGCCATCGCCCGGATACTCGACCAGCCGCAGCTCCGACTCACCGGTCTGCACTGCCACCTGGGGTCGCAGATCACGAGTGTGAAGCCGTATCTGCTCGCGGTGCGTCGCATGGTGGGACTCATGGCCCGGCTGCACGAGCAGCACGGCCTGGTTCTTCCCGAGCTCGATCTGGGCGGAGGCCACGGCATCGCGTACCGCCCCGGTGAGCAGGCCCTGGACCTCACCACGCTGGCCCGCAAGGTCCGCGTGGAACTGAGCGAGGCGTGCGCCGCGGCGGGGCTTCCCGTTCCCCGCCTGATGATCGAGCCGGGCCGCGCCATCGCGGGTCCGGCAGGCATCGCCCTGTACCACGTATTGTCCGTCAAACGCACGGGCGAGCACACGTTCGTGGCCGTCGACGGCGGCATGAGTGACAACCCGCGCCCCGCGCTGTACGGCGTGCGCTACGCGCCCCGGCTCGTCGGCCGGCACAGCACCGCGCCCATGGCCCCCATGACCGTGGTGGGCCGCCACTGTGAGGCGGGTGACGTCCTTGCCACGGACGTCGAACTGCCGGGCGACGTCCACCCCGGAGACGTGCTGGCCGTCCCGGTTGCGGGCGCGTACCACCTGTCGATGGCCTCCGGCTACAACCTGGTGGGACGGCCGCCGGTGGCGGCCGTACGCGACGGTCACGCCCGCCTCCTGGTGCGCCGGGAGTCCCTGGACGACATCCGCAGCCGGGACGTCGGTCTCTAGCCGCTCGGCTTCCCCGATCCACCTCCGGGCGAGTCGACGGCCCGGCCCTCGCCCGGAGGTGCCCCAAGCCCTGTGCCGAGTACTACGTGTGAGGTCCTTGTGACGGCCGAGAACGTCGTGGGGCTGATCGTCGCCATCGCCCTGCTGGCCTACCTGGTGGTGGCTCTGATCAAGCCGGAGCGCTTCTGATGAGCGCGCCCACTCCCGTGAGGGAGGAACCCGCGGACACCGTGACACCACGCGCCGCGGGCCCGTCGCGCCGGATAGGCGCCGGCCTGCTCGACCCCCAGCAGTTGTGGCCGGCCCTGCCCGCCGCTCTGCGCAAGCTCGACCCGGTGATGCTGGCCCGCAACCAGGTCATGTTCGTCACCGAGATCGGTGCCGCCCTGACGACGGGCCTCGCCATCACGCACCCGGACCGTGTAGCCGGGCGCACAGGCGGGCGAGGAAGGGGAGACTGTCGTCGACCGTCCGCCCAGCCGTGACGACTGCCGTACCGGCTGAGTGCGTGAGCACCGCTGCAGGCAACGGTGCGAGTCGCTCCCTCCCCGTCAACCTCACGTCCCGGTTACAGAACCCTCAACCTCTGGTGTCGGCGCGGTGAGGAGACGACGATGGGGGCATGACTCTGGCCCAGCGCGCCCTGGAGCGACTCGACGCCTGGCCCGACCTCACGGCGGGTCCGGCCAGTTGCGGTACGGGGCGGGCGCTCCGCTCTACGCACAGTGAGATCGTCCACTTCCACACCGACCACGAGGCGGACCTGCACCTCACCAGTGGGGCCATCCAGCGCATCTCCGGCGACCTCGCGGAGTCGACCGCCATCCGCATGGTGCCCGGTTCACGATGGGTGACCGTGCACCTCGACTGCGACGCCGACGTGGACCTGCTGTTGAGCCTGGTCAGCATGGCGCTCCAGGCGCACCAGACGCGGCCCAAGGCCGCCCGCCGGCCCGAGACGTGCAACTTCCGTCGCGTGACAGTGCTTCCACGTGGATCCCGCCCGAGGTGATCAGCTGACGCTGATGTCGATCTCGTTCGCGGACGCCGTCACCGCGATCGTGCCCTGGGCCACCGCGCACAGCTTCTCCACGCCCGTGTCGTCCACCGTGGACAGGTCGCAGCGGCAGACGACCCGCGTGCGGCCGGCCCGCACCACCCGGGCGTGCGCGCGCAGCACATCGCCCGTGGCCGGCCGGAGGTAATCGATGGTGAAGCCGGAGGTGATCAACCCGTTGCCCACCACGCTCCCGGCCGCGAACGTCAGTGCGTTGTCCGCCGCGTAGCCGAGCACACCGCCGTGGACGAAGCCGTACTGCTGGCGCAGTTCCTCGCGGATGTCCAGTTCCAGCGTTGCCTCACCGTCGCCGAAGGCCACAAGCCGGGCGCCGAGCAACACGCTGAAGGGTTGCGCCTCCAGCACCTTCCGGGCCAGAGCCAAGTCCAGAACGACGGTCACACCCAGCTCACTTCACCAGTGAAGTGAGGATGGCGTCCGCCGCGAGTGTCTGTCAACATCGGGCCATGCCCGAGCCCGACCAGCGTCTCTTCTTCCTCCTGCAGCGGGCGGCCCACCAGCTGCGCACCACCGCGGACCGGCGACTGCTGGCCGCCGCCGGGGTCACGACCGCACAACTCGGCGCCCTGTTCGCGGTCCACGACCAGCCGGGCATCACCCAGCAACAACTCGCCCGGACCCTCGGGCTGCGCGAATCGGCGATCACCGGGCTCGTGGGGCGCCTCACCGCGTCGGGGCTCGTCGCCAAGCGAACCCACCCACACGAACACCGGGCGGTCGTACTGGAGTTGACCGAGGCGGGGAGCGGCGCCCTGCAGTCGGCCCGGCCGGAGATCGACCGCTTCAACACGGAGTTGCACGCCCTGCTCGGCGCCGACGGATTCACCAGGACGGCCGCGGCTCTGCACGACCTGGCCCACTGGCAACCCTGAAGTCCGCCGGCGAGCCCTACGCGGACGTCTGTGCGCCCGGTGCCCCACGTGAGGAGGAGTGCCGCAGGTGCGGAAGATGCATGTGCCGGACACGGCGCTCACGGACGGCGTGCTCGGCGGCGCGTGCCCGGGCCGCGAGTTCGGGCGCCAGGACGTGCACCTTGCGGCCCTCGCAACCGGGACAGTCCGCGTTGCCCACGGGTGACTTCCGCACCCGGCCCCTCTCGTCCACATACGCTCGGGAGGTCAGTCCGCTCGGGGCGGTGAAGTACGTGACCCGGAAGACGGCGTCCCAGGTGTGTCCGCAGTCCAGGCAGACGAAGCTGAACGTCGCGGCGGCGGATGTGGGATCGGCCGTCATGATGCGGGTCCTTTCACCGGGCCCGCAGTGGCGCGCCTGCGGGACGCGTCGATCTCCGCGTACGCCTGGTCACGTCCCTCCCAGTGGGAGCCCTCGACCGACTTGCCCGGCTCCAGGTCCTTGTAGACCTCGAAGAAGTGGGTGATCTCCAGCCGGTCGAAGACCGGGACGTCGTCGACGTCCTGCACGGCCGCATACCGCGGGTCGTGTGCCGGGACGCAGAGGATCTTCTCGTCGGGGCCCTTCTCGTCCCTCATGACGAACATGCCGACGGCACGGCACTCGATCACGCAGCCGGGGAAGGTGGGGTCGCCGACCAGGACCAGGGCGTCGAGCGGGTCCCCGTCCCCGCCGAGAGTGTGGTCGATGTACCCGTAGTCGGCCGGGTACTGGGTGGAGGTGAACAGCATCCGGTCCAGGCGCAGGCGGTGCAGTTCGTGGTCCATCTCGTACTTGTTGCGCGACCCCTGGGGGATCTCCACGATCACGTCGAATTCCACGACGGCCTCCTTGCCCGGTCGGTCGGCAGGCCGGTGTGCTTCCAGGGTGCTCCGGCCCGGTGCCTCCGACATCCGGGGCGTGTGGCCCGCCTCTCCGGGCGACCGCCCCGACAGAGGGTGAGACGGTGTAAAGAGCCGGAGGTCGGGTACCCGTCAGCGTCGGAAAGCACACCGGACGGAAACGGGTACGTCGCCGACGCCACCGATCCGGGAGGAGGAGCGGCAGTGCCGCGAATGGCAGAGGACGAGGCACGGCGGCGGTTCGCCGGGTCCAGGGTCGCGCGGCTGGCGACGGTGGATCCCACGGGTCGGCCCCATCTCGTACCGGTCGTGTTCGCCCACCACGGCGACGACGGGATCGTCATGGTCGTCGACCGGAAACCGAAGAGCTCCCAGCGGCTCGCACGGCTGCGCAACATCGCCGTGCATCCGGCCGTGTGCCTGCTCGCGGACGCGTACGACGAGGACTGGGACCAGCTGTGGTGGGTACGGGCCGACGGAGGCGCCCGTGCCGTGCAGCCCGGCGCGCCCGCCGACCAGGAGCGCGACGAGTACCGGGCCGCCCTCGCGCTGCTGACACGCAAGTACCCCCAGTACCGGGACTGCCCGCCCGACGGACCGGTGATCGTGGTCGCCGTACGCCGATGGAGCGGCTGGCGTGCCGCTTCCGAACCCCATGCGGCCGGATGAAAGGGCTGGGCAGTACTCCGACGAGACGATCCGGGAGGTTTCCATGACCAGGCAGATACGTGACGTGATGTCCCGTGGCGCGGTCGCCGTCGAGCCGATGACCTCCGTGGCCCGGGCGGCCCACCTCATGCGCGACCAGGACGTCGGCGACGTCCTGGTGACCTACGACCGCGACCTGTTCGGACTGCTCACCGACCGGGACATCGTGGTCCGGACGGTCGCCGAGGACCGCGACCCCCACACCACCACCGTGGGTTCCGTGTGCACCCGTCCGCCGGTGGTGACGCTGACGCCCGACGACACCACCGACCACGCGGCCGAGCTGATGCGCAGGCACGCCGTTCGCAGGCTGCCCGTCGTCGAAAGCGGTGGCTGCCCGGTCGGCGTCGTCAGCCTGGGCGACCTCGCCGCCACGGAGGATCCCCAGTCGGCCCTGGCCGACATCAGCAGGGCCGACCCGAACCGATGAGGGGGGTCTGTCGCGAGGTCACCGTGGGGCCCTGACCGGCCCGCCTTCCGGGGCTCACAGGGGCGTGTGGCTGGCCGTCAGGAGATAGGTTCCGTAAGCCACGGAGAGCACGGCGAGGGCTGCGCCGAGCAGAAGGGCGTGCCTCGGACGGACTCTCCAACTCCGTGCGAAGGCGAGCGCGAGCGGGATCAGCAGTGGGAACGCGGGCAGCAGGAAGCGGGGTTTCGACGCGTACGGGCCGGAGCCGCACACAGTGATCAGGACGAGTACGCCCGCGTAGACGATCAGCGCCAGTGGGACACGGTCGATGCACAGCAGGCAGAACAAAAGGACGGCCGCCGTGACGATGACCAACGCCAGCGGGTAGACGATCCGGCCGCCGTGCAGCAGCAACGACTTGAGGAAGTGCAGCGATCCGGCGCCGAAGTCGAAGCGGGACTCCCAGGCCCGCTGCACCGTGAAGTAGCCGCCCAGCAGGTCGCCCGTGTGGTCGCCGACCCAGAGCATGAAGCCCACCCAGCCGAGGGGCGCGATCGCGGTGCCGATCCACAGCCCCAGCGGGACGCGGCCGCGCCGCATGATGATCTCCCGCACGGCCACGACGCCCACCGCCGCGGCCACGGCGAAACCGGTGGGCCGGGCCAGGCCCGCCAGAGCAGCGAGCGCGCCCGCCCAAAGCCAGCGGCCTTTCAGCACGGCGTACAGGGACCAGGCGGCGAGCGCGGTGAGCAGGGACTCCGTATAGGCGATGTCGAGGACGACGGCGTGCGGCAGGGCGCCCCACACGCCCACCAGGGTGGTCGCGGCCGCTCGTCCGTACAGGTGATGGCCGATCGCGTAGATGCCGTACGCGGCCACCCCCGCGGCGCTCCACGCGATCAGCAGCGCGGCGGCGCCCGGCGAGAGCGGAAGCACGGTGGACAGGGCACGGATGAGTCCCGGGTAGAGCGGGAAGAATGCCCAGTCCCGCTGGACGGCACCGGTGGAGGCGATGACATGGATGCGGGTGCCGTAGCCGTACTCGGCGATGTGCAGGTACCAGCGGGAGTCCCAGGAGCGGGCCAAGCCCTTGAGCAGCGGCTGGCCGGCGAGGTGGTTCGCCAGGGCGATCGCGGCGATACCGGCGAGGCGGATCGAGGTGAACAGGGCGAGGGCCTGCGCGGCACCGGGCAGGAGCCTGTTCTGCAGGGGGAGGCGGACGCGAGGGGCTGCGTCCCCGTCGCGTTCGGCGACGGGGACGGGCGGGATTGCGTTCACATCTTGACCCTGTGATACCGGCATGCGGTCCGCAACGTGAGGGTTGGCCATGGTTGGGTGATTTACCACTGCTGTACGAGAATCTGACGTGGCCCAGTGCTGAAGCCGGTGAAACATCGTCAGCCGAATGGCCTGGGGTCCCCGCGGTACCGTCCTGGGCGGCCGGGTGCGCCTCGGCCGTCAGCCGGTGTGCCAGGTGACGAACACAGTGGTGGCCGGTGGGCGAACGACCTTCGCTCTCCCCGACCTGCGCGGCCGTGTGCCCCTGCATCAAGGACAGGGCCCCGGAGCCGCCTCCCCGGCCCTCACCCGGAGGTGGCTGACATGGTGGGCGTCCGGCAGCGGTGTTCCGGCGGCGTCGGCCGTGGGCTCCACATTGGCCTGCCCGGTGGCGCCGACGAAACCGTCCGTCTCGGTGGCGTCGACGAAGTTGACGAGACCGGAGGGAACCGACGACGCCCCTCGTCCCGCCGGCCGGGCAGGTCCGGCCGGTCCCGCCGACCTGGCTGGTCCCGCTGGTCCGGCCGGACCCTGAGCCCCGGGCTGCTAGGTCCGGGACCAGGACAGTGGCCGTTCACGCCGGCGGCACTCCTCGGCGTCCGACACATAGCGCAGAGCACCGGTGCGCTCGTCGTAGCAGGCGTGGATCACGTCGTCGGAGCCCGGCCGCTCGGGCGGGGGCGGGTCGGCATGGGCGGGCAGACCGAAGAGCGCGAGCGAGCCCAGAGCGGAAACCGCTCCTGACACGGCCTTCACCCGCAGGCGCACCCGGCCTGTCGCGGCATGAGATCTGAGACGGAACGCGTGGCCTCCGCGAGAGGTGACGAGACGTCAGGCGGCTCCGCCCGGACAGGGGTGGCCGGGCACGCACCGCGCCATTGGGCCAGGTCCCGTGGGACCCGATGGGTGAAATCGAGCAGATCGTGTCATCACCCCGTGGCACGGTCGGGCGACGACACGGCGACGTACACCCACTTGGATCCGCCGCGTTGTCTCGGCCGATGCCTCCCCTGGTCCCGGAGGCCCGGAAGCCCGGGCTGGACGCCCGAACGCCACCTTCACCAAGATGAGAGGTGTCCACACCAGCCCTGTGGCCAGGGCGCGGAGCCAGAAGGAGGAGGCACGTGGATCCCCGGCAGCAGCGCGCGCCTCTGCCGACCGCCATGTCCCCGATACCGGACAGCGGCGCGGCGGTCTTCTGGCGCAACCGCGCGCTGGGCCTGTTCGACCGGCTCCCGCTGCCTACGGCGTACTGCACGACCGACGGCACGATCCTGCGGGTGAACGCCGCGATGGCGGGGGAGTGGGGCACGCTCGCCGGACCGTGGCGCGGACGCAGCATCCTCGATCTCTTCCACCCGGAGACCAGGGACCAGCTCTGCGCCGTCACCGAGGCGATTCGGCTGCACCGCAGGTCGCGGTACACCCTCGCGGTCCGCTGGACCACCGCGACCGGTGTGGAGCGCCAGGGCGAGATGATCGTGGACCTGGTCGGCGAGACGTCCGCCGACGCGCCGGACCTGCTGCTCATGCTCCGCATCGACGAGGACCGCCCTGCCCCGCGGAGCGACGCCGCCGCTTCGGAGGTCAAGGCGGACGAGATAGAGGCCCGGATCCTCGCCCTGGCCGCGGCCGGTTCCACGACGGGACAGATCGCCTCCGCCGTAGGCCTGACCGTGGACGGTGTGAACTACCACTTCAAGCAGCTGTCCCGCCGCTGGGGCGTCACCGGCAAGGCGGCCCTGGTGGCACGCGCGTATGTCGAGGGCGTCCTGGCGCCCGACGCGTGGCCGCCGGCTCCCGCGCGGCGAGGCGGCTGAAGGTTCGGCGAAGGGGTGGTGCTGGGCCGGGCGCCGTCCCGTGCCCGTGAGAGTCTGCCGCGTGGCAGCCCGCCTTAGAGTGGGCCGGGTGACGCACAACAGCCGACCGGTCGCCGTATTCGATCTCGACAACACCCTTGCCGACACCGCGCACCGGCAGCGCTTCCTGGAGACGAACCCGCGTGACTGGGACGCGTTCTTCGCGGCCGCGCCGAAGGATCCCCCGCTGGCCGAGGGCGTCGCGCTCGTGCTGGAGAGCGCGGAGGAGTGCGAGATCGTCTATCTGACCGGGCGGCCCGCGCGCTGCCGGCGCGACACCTTCGACTGGCTCTCCGCCCATGGGCTGCCCGAGGGGCGCGTGTACATGCGGTCCAACGGCGACCGCAGGCCCGCCCGCCTCACCAAGCTGGAGATCCTCCGCGAGCTGGCGCGCGGCCGTGAGATCCGCGTGCTCGTCGACGACGACGAACTCGTCTGCCAGGACGCGCAACGGGCGGGCTTCACGGTCGTACGCGCCCGCTGGGCCTCTCCCTCCGCCGCACTGAAGGACGCGCAGGAGCGGGAGGGGCGTACCTGACGGGTCCCGGCTACTCGCCGTCCTCCAGGCGGAAGCCCACCTTCAGGCCGACCTGGTAGTGCTCGATCTCCCCGTTCTCGATACGGCCCCTGACCTGCGTGATCTCGAACCAGTCCAGGTTGCGCAGGGTCTGCGAGGCACGGGCGATGCCATTGCGGATCGCCTGGTCGACACCCTCGGGCGAGCTGCCGACGATCTCGGTGACCCGGTAGGTGTGGTCGGTCATGCGGGTGCTCCTCTCGGCGTGGCGGCTGTGTCACACGTCACTCCACGGTGCCGTATGGTGCGGCGGACCGCGAGACATGGGGCCACCCCTTGATCTCTGCATTGGTCCATACCAAAACCCGGAGCACCCGCACGAGCCTCACGCTCGTCCCTCACGTCGGGCCCATGTCCCTTGTCCGCAAGGCAGAACAGGACCCTCCGTGAGACGTCGCCTCCTCGCCCTCGTCTGTGTGTCCGCCTTCCTCCTGACCGTGTGCGGCGTCCTGCCCGGCGGCGGGACCGAGCGGCGGACCGTGACGGTGTGGCTGATGAAGGACAGCGCGTCACCCGCGTTCCTCGACCGGTTCACCCACGACTTCGAGCGGACCCACGGCGACCTGCGGCTCGACATCCGCATCCAGCAGTGGACGGGGATCGGTACGAAGGTCCAGTCGGCGCTCGAGCGGACCGACGGCGGCGGCCCCGACGTCATCGAGGTCGGCAACACCCAGGTCGCACAGTACGTCGAAGACGGTGGGCTGCTCGATCTGACACTGGAGTCGATGCGCGACTGGGGCATGGAGCACTGGCTGCCGGGACTCGCCCAGCCGGGCAGCTTCGCGGGGCACCAGTACGGCATTCCGTGGTACGCCGCCAACCGTGTCGTCATCTACCGCAAGGACCTCTTCGCCCGGGCGGGTATCACCGAGCTGCCGAGGACGCGCACCGCGTGGCTCGCCGACACCGCGAGGCTCAACTCCCACGGCGATCAAGGCATTTACCTGGCAGGTCAGGACTGGTACACCCTGTCCGGATTCATCTGGGACGAGGGGGGCGACCTTGCCGTACAGACCTCGACGGGCCGTTGGGAGGGCACGCTGCAGACGCCTGCTGCGCTGCGCGGCATGGAGTTCTACCGGCAGCTCCAGGCACTGGGCTCGGGGCCCGTCGGCGCCGACGAGGAACATCCGCCGCAGGCCGGGGTGTTCACCCAGGGGCGTGTCGCGCAGATCGTGGCCGTGCCCGGACTGGCGCAGGCCATCGTGCAGAAGAACCCCGAGCTGAAGGGCGAACTGGGGTACTTCCCCATCCCGGGCAAGACGGCCGCGAGGCCCGGAGCGGTCTTCACCGCGGGTTCCGACCTCGTGGTCCCCGAGAACACCGACGACCGCCCCGGCGCCACGGCCGTCGTCGCCGCCCTGTCCGGCACGGCCTGGCAGACCGAGCTGGCACGCACGATGAACTACGTGCCCAACAAGACCACCCTCGCCTCGGCGGTCGCGGGCGAGGAGGGCGTCGCGGCGATGGCGGCCGGCGCCGCACAGGGCCGGGCGACGCCCGCCGCGCCCGCCTGGGCGGCCGTCGAGGCGGACAACCCCATCAAGACGTACATGACCAGGGTGCTGTCAGGCGCGGACCCGGCGACCGAAGCGGCCCGCGCCTCGCACCGCATCACCCGGATACTCGCCGACGGCTGAGCGCGTGCGGGCGTCATCGTTCTGGGCCACGACGACCTGCGCGAGGTGGGCCTGCACGATGAATGAGCACGGCGGCCAACCGGGTGATCTGCTCGATGACGCACGCGAGGCGGTCCGCGACGTCCCAGCACCTGGCCGAGCCGCGGGCCGCGGGGCCCGTGAGCACGCGGCGGGAGGGCACACGGATCCACTACCGGGCGGCGCGTGTGCGCGGTCTTCTGGAGGAGGCACAGTCGGTGCCCAAGCCCGACGGCACGCGTCGGGGCCGGACGCCGCAGGAGGCGAGGAGCCTGCGACAGCCACTCAGGAGCGGCCCGCCGTGGTGTGAGCGGCGCTGGGCGGCCTGCGGTGGGCCGGTAGCCGCACCGTGACGAGAAGGCCGCGTCTGCCTTCCCCGTGCCTTGACGTTTTCTGATCCTTGGTTGTCCGCCGTCGAGGTGTGGGTCGGGCGTGGCGGGTACCCGTTCGGCGTGGCTGCAGGCGTGGCGTCCGTTCTCACTCGGCCGGGTCGGATTCTGGCCCGGACGGTGTCCTCGGGCCAGGTGCACGGAACCCTGCCGGCCGTGACCCGCGCCGGGGTTCAGGGAGCGCGGGTGCTGGGCAGGGCGGGCGCCCGCACGGCCGCAAGTGTGGGGTCCGCGTCGGTCAGGACGGTCGGCGGGGTGACGACCGGGGTGACCAGGGCGGGTCTGCACGTCGCCGAGGGCACGGGGCGTGTCGCGGCGTCGGCTGCCCGGCACGGCGGCTTCATGGCCGCCGAAATACCCGAGCGGGCCGTACGGGCGGGGCGTGCTCTGGTCGATCTTCATCCGCGGCGGCACATCCGTCGCGTCTGGACGGGTCACGGGCGTGCGCACATCGAGGTACGGGGGCTTGCGCCCGGTGCCCGCAGGCCGGAGCGGCTGGTCGGCGCTGTGACCCGGTCACTGCGATCGCTCAACGGGGTTCGGTGGGCCGAGGTCAATGCCGTGACCGGCCAGGTCCTGCTGTCGTTCGACGAGCGGAGCGTCGGCATCGACCGGCTTCTGGAGACGGTCAGGGCGGCCGAGGAGGCCAACGGCGTGCAGGACGCGGACTTCCCCTGGGCGCAGCCCGTCACTCCGGGCGACGACGTGCCGGTCGCGGCTGCGGTGGCGGAACTGCTGGTCGACTGCGCCGCGGTGGCCGCCGGAGTCCTCCAGAGTGTCTTCCGTCTGCCGTCGCTGCCCCGGACGGTGCCCGCCGCGGTGGCTGCGCTGGAGCTCGAGCGGGCGCTGCGCAGGCCCTTGGTGCGGTGTATCGGGCCGCACGAGACGGATCTGCTGCTGTCGTTGGTCAGCGCCACCGTCAACGGGCTGTGCGGCGGCTTCGCCATGCCGGCCGTCGACATGGCGGGCCGGGTGCTCCTGCTCGGCGAGATCCGCGCACGGCGCCAGGTGTGGGAGCGGCGGGAGAAGGACCTGTGCCCCGGTCCGGACTGTGTACCGCACACCCGGCCGGCGCGGCACCTGCGCGGCACGGTCCGGCCGCCCGGACCGGTTGAGCGGTGGGAGGAGCGGCTGGCGCCGTTCGCCCCGCTCACCGCCGCGGCGGTACTGGCGGTGACGCGCAGCCCGGGACGGGCGGCGGACGCGCTGCGCGCCGCTGTGCCCCGGGCCGCCCGCTATGGGCGGGAGGGCTTCGCGGCGGCGGTCGGACGCGATCTGGCCAGGCGTGGTGTCGTGCCGCTCGACCCGGCGGCGCTGCGCATGCTCGACCTGGTCTCGGCCGTCGTGATCGACTCGGCCGTCCTGGTGAACGACCGGCAGGCCCCGGAGGGCGGCCCGCTGAACCCGCTGGCTGAGCCACTGCTGGCCGAGGCGCGCTCCACTGGAGCGCGCGTGGTGCTCACCGAGGACGAGCGCATCTGTGCCCTGCTGTCTCCGGCCGACCAGGTCGTCGGCATGGGTGAAAGTCTCACCGACCGAGTGTGCGAGCTGCGGAACCAGGGCGAGGGCGTTCTGGTGGTCTCGGGTACGGACGCGGAGGCGCTGGCCGCCGCGGACGTCGCGGTTGCGGTGCCCGACGCACCGGGCGCCGAGGCGTCCTGGTCGGCGGACCTGGTCTGCGCGGACGGTCTGGCCGACGCCTGGTGCATCCTGCGCGCGGTGACCGCGGCCCGAACGGTCTCCCGAGGTGCCGTCAGGCTGGCGCTCGCGGCGTCCGTGGTGGGGACGCTGTTCGCCGTCGCCGGGCGCAGGCGCGGTACGTTCCAAGCGCTCGCTCCCGTGCACGCCGCGAGCCTCATCGCCCTGCTGTGGGCCGCGGTGGCGGCTCGTCGCGTCACCCGCGGCCCCGCCCCCAAGGCTGTCGAACCGCCCACGTCGCCGAGTACTGCGTCACCGAGCCCGTAGGTACCGCAGCGCGACCCCGATCACGACGGAGTGCGGGCCACCGTCGACCTGGTCCGTGACCGAGGCGACGAGACCCATGTCCGCGCGCTGCTGTCGCGGCCCTCGGCAATGACGGGCTCGCGCCCAGCGGGCTGCGGGTGCGCCGCGACGGCGAGCAGAGCACCGCGCCGCGGGCGGCCTGCACCTGGACGACACGCCGGGCGGCCTCCCTCCGTCAGGCTGCCCGCCGCGACGTCGCGCTCGCCGCCTCGCGAAGCGGGATACTCGAAGACGTCATCGCCGCCGACGGGCGCCTGCCCTGGACCGTCGTACGCCCGGGACGTGCCGCTCCTCAGCGCGCCACGCTCAGCGACAGCGCGAACCTCCCCTCCGCGTCCGTCCACCAGTGCTCCAACTCAAGCCCGGCAGCGGCCAGTTCGCTACGTACACCGTCCTTGCGGAACTTCGCCGACACCTCCGTGCGCAGTTCCTCGCCCTCCGCGAAGTCGACCGCCAGGTCGAGCGCGGGGATCTTCACGCTCTGCGCCGTACGTGCCCGCAGCCGCATCTCGATCCACTCGTTCCCGGCGTCCCACAGGGCCACATGCGCGAACGCGTCGAGGTCGAAGTCGGCGCCCAGCTCGCGGTTGACCACGGCCAGCACGTTCTTGTTGAACTCGGCCGTCACCCCGGCCGCGTCGTCGTAGGCCGCCACCAGCACCGACTCGTCCTTCACCAGGTCCGTGCCGAGCAGCAGCGCGTCCCCGGGTGCCAGCAGGGACCGTACGGACGTGAGGAACGCCGCCCGTTCGGCCGGCACCAGGTTGCCGATCGTGCCGCCGAGGAACGCGACGAGCCGCGGCCCCGGCGTGTCCGGAAGGGTGAGGCCGGCGGTGAAGTCGGCGATGAGCGCGTGGACGTTCAGACCGGGCCGTTCGGCGATCAGCGCGTGCCCCGCCTGGGTGAGTGCGCTCTCGCTCACGTCGACCGGCACATAGGTGTCCAGCCCCGTCAGCGCGTCCAGCAGGTACCGGGTTTTCTCGGACGAGCCGGAGCCCAGCTCGACCATCGTGCGGGCGCCGGTCGCGGCCGCGATCTCCCCGGAGCGGGCGATCAGGATCTCCCGCTCGGCGCGCGTGGGGTAGTACTCGGGCAGCTCGGTGATCTTTTCGAACAGGTCGCTGCCGTGCGCGTCGTAGAACCACTTCGGCGGCAGTGTCTTGGGCATGTGGGTGAGGCCGTGCAGCACGTCGGCGCGCAGCGCGGCGTCCGTGGCGTCCTCGGGAAGGGTGCGGGTGAGATGGAACGGGCTCACGTGCTGGGCTCCTCGGGTGGTGCGGATGCCATGTCGTCGTGGAGGTCCTTGAGCGGGGTCAGCAGGACGTCGGTGCGCGTGGCCGCGAGCAGCGTGCGGTCGGGCACCTCCTGCCAGTGCGGGTCGTCGTCGTAGGGTTCGGAGGCCACGACGGTGTGGTGGCCGGGCTCGGTGAGGTACCAGAGTGTGTCGCCCCACGCGGTCGCGGTGATCGTCTCGCCGTTGGTGAGCAGCAGGTTGAGCCGGGATGCGGGAGCCGCGGCGGCGATCTCCAGCACGGTGTCGGCCAGCGCCTGACCGCTCTCGTCACCGGTGCGCAGCCGGTTGAGCACGAGCGCCCACACGAGCGCCGAGTCGGTGCGCGCCTCCAGCGACAGCAGCTCGGCGGGCGGAAGCGTCCGGGTGAGGCCGGCGACCGAACGGGGCCATCCGGCCACGGCCCCGTTATGGCTGAACAGCCAACTGCCCGCGGCGAACGGGGCCGCAGCGGCCTCTCCGGCGGCACACCCTTCAGTGGCGTCACGTACGGCGGCCAGGAACGCGCCCGAGCGTACGACCCGCGCCAGATCGGCGAAGGACGGGTCGCTCCAGATGGGCCCCATCCGGCGGTAGCGGGCCGGCACCGGATCCCCCTCGGCGTACCAGCCCACTCCGAAACCGTCGGCGTTGACCGTCCCATGGCGCTGCTTCCGCGGTGCCCACGACTGCCGGTACAGGCTGTGCCGGGGCTCCACGAGGCGTCGGCCGAGCGGCTCCTCGGGTCCCAGGAAGGCGAGGTGACGGCACATCAGGCGTCCCTGGCCGTGCGGAACCCGGAGAAGATCTGCCGCCGGATGGGGTAGTCCCAGTTGCGGAACGTGCCGCGGCAGGCCACCGGGTCCACGGCGAACGATCCGCCGCGCAGCACCTTGTACTCGGGCCCGAAGAACACCTCCGAGTACTCCTTGTACGGGAACGGCGTGAACCCCGGGTAGGGCAGCAGGTCGCTCGCCGTCCACTCCCACACGTCACCGATCAACTGCCGTACGCCGAGCGGTGAGGCGCCCGCCGGGTAGCTGCCGACCGGCGCGGGCCGCAGATGACGCTGGCCGAGGTTGGCGTGCTCGGGTGTCGGGTCGGCGTCGCCCCACGGGTAGCGCCGGGAGCGGCCCGCTTCGGGGTCGTGCCGTGCCGCCTTCTCCCACTCGGTCTCGGTGGGCAGTCGGCGCCCCGCCCAACGCGCGTAGGCGTCCGCCTCGTACCAGCACACGTGCAGGACGGGTTCGTCGGGCGGTACCACCTCGGTGACGCCGAAGCGCCGCCGGAGCCATTGCCCGCCCTCGCGGCGCCAGTACAGCGGGGCCTCGAGGCCGTGGGTTTGGACGTGGGCCCAACCCTCCGGGGTCCACCAGCGCTCGTCGCCGTAGCCGCCGTCCTCGATGAACGCCTGGTAGGCGGCGTTCGTCACCGGGACGGCGTCGATGTAGAAGGCGGGAACGAGACGCTCGTGTGCGGGCCGTTCGTTGTCCAGAGCCCATGGCTCGGTCGAGGTGCCCATGGTGAACGGGCCGCCGGGGACGAGGACTTCGGACGGTCCGGTGTACGCGGGCACGGGGGCCGGGTCGGGAGCCGTGAGCGCCTGGGGCCCCTTGCGGAGCTGATGGGTGATCAGCATCGTCTCGTCGTGCTGCTGTTCGTGCTGGGCGATCATGCCGAAGGCGAAGCCCGCCTCGGTCAGGCGCCGTCCCTCGAATCGGGTGCGCTCCAGCACGTCCAGGGCCCTGCCGCGCACTTCGGCGGCGTAGTGGCGGGCCTCCTCGGGCGGCAGCAGCGGGAGCGAGGGCCGCTCGGCGCGCGGGTGCTCGAAAGCGTCGTATATTCCGTCGATCTCGGGTCGCATGGCCTCGCGTCCCGCGACCGTCCGCAGCAGCCACAGCTCTTCCTGGTTGCCTATGTGTGCCAGATCCCAGACCAGGGGCGACATCAGCGGGGAGTGCTGCGCCATGAGGTCGGATTCGTCGACGCAGGTGGTCAGGAGCGCGGTGCGGTCGCGGGCCGTGGTCAGCGCGTCCAGCGCGCGCTCCCGGAGCTTGTCGGGGTCTGTCGGTGACAGGTCGTCGGTCATGTGCGGATGTCCTTCCCGTGGAACCGGGTGTCCTCCCCGCCGGAACGGGTGTCCTTCCCGTGGAGCTCGAGCAGCAGATCGTCGGCCGGGCAGCGGCCCCGGGCCACATAGCGGTCGGTGAACTCCGCGACGGCACGCCGGACGCCGTCGGTGGCACCGAGCCGGGGCAGCGCCTCGGCCGCGGCCGCGAAAGTGGCGACGGCGGCCTCGTGCAGCTCGGGGTCGGTGAGACCGTCGCGGGCGGCAGCGACCCACAGCGGATTGCACGGAGCCGGCAGCGAACCCGCCCGCTCGGCGAGGGGTTTCACGGTCCGGTAGGCGGTCTCGGCAGCCTCTGGGTCGTCGAAGAGCGCGGTCGTCACGGCGAGCGGCACGATCCACCCGTCGTCGCCCGGCTGGGCGTCGATCATGCGGAGTTCGAGATGGCCGCGGGGCCGTATCGGCGGGAACAGGGTCGTGAGGTGGTAGTCGAGGTCGCGGCGGTCGGGCGGTTCGGCGGACCGGGTCCAGTCCCGGAAGCTCAGGCCGTCCGGCACACGCCAGGGACCGGACTCGGCCCGGACGCACATCACGGGCGCGTCCATCACATGCCGGGCCCACGCGGCGCGCGGGTCGCCGCCGAGGGGCGGAGCGCTGCTGCGCCCCGGCTCCATGGCGGCCCACAGGGACTGCCGCGTCGAGCGCCAGCCCGTGGGCCGGCCCCGGGACAGCGGCGAGTTCGCGAACGCGGCGACCAGTACCGCTCCCAGCTGGTGCGCCAGCCACCAGCGCCGCCCGTGCCCGAGGGGGCCCGGCTCCTCGTAGCCGGCGTCCACACACACCTGGACCGAGGCGGACGAGCACATCATGGACCGCCCCTCGGGGCCGGTGCGGTCGAGGTAGCGCTCCATGGCGTCGTAGCGCGGCTCATGGAGGTAGCGGCGGGGCGGGTTCCACGGATCGTGGCCGTAGCCGCTGAGACCTATGTCCGCTTCGCTCAGCAGCGCGCGGACCGCGTCGAGGTCGGCGGAGACGGTCCCTATGCACTCCATCAGGGAGGCGGCCGGAGCGGAGCTGAGCTCCAGCTGGCCGCCGGGTTCGACGGTGAGGGCCGAACGCAAGGGCAGGGACCGCAGAGCGGTGTAGGCCGCTCGGAGATGTTCGGGTGGTACCGGGAGCCACGGTTTCCGCAGCTCGTGGACGAGCCATTCCACCTCGACACCGATCGAGCGGGGCGGCCCGGTCTTGAAACAGATGCCGCGGACCAGCGCCTCCACCTCGGCGTCGGTGACGGCGGAGCGGCGCTCCGTACAGTCACTCACCGAATCGGACATGTCGGGATCCTCCTGAGATTCCACCATGCCTCCGACCCGGTGTCTGATCGTCCGGGCCGGTATCGCTCGTCCCACCCAAGCCCCTCGCGTGGCTTCGCACAAGGGTGCACAGTGCCGCTTTCCGGTGTACTTGCTTCCTGTTCGTCGGGGCGGAATCGGTTGTTCTCGGGGCCGGGAAACTCCGTTGCGGCGTACGACCAGGATCGCTCACCATGCGTTCATGAGCACGACGGGGGAGACCGGCGGTGCGCCGGACGAGGCCGTGCGCGACGCTCTCACGGCGCCCACGGGGGTGGCGCCGTGAGCGCGCGCCTGCGTGGGATCGCGCGGCGGACGGAGGAGATCGTCGCGGCCGGTGCCTACCGCACGTCCGACGGACGTACGGTGACCATCGCCGCGGCGGTCGATGCCGCGCGCACCGGCACGCGGATGTTCGGACCGGACCCGGTGGAAACGCCGCGGGCCGTGCCGGTCACCACGGCCTTCGAGGTGACCGGAGAGAGCAGCCTGGAAGCGGCCCGACGCCTCATCGGCCGTTCGGGTGAACCGGTGGCCGTGCTGAACTTCGCCTCCGCGCGCAACCCGGGTGGCGGCTTTCTGAACGGCGCTCAGGCACAGGAAGAGGCCTTGTGCCGGGCCTCCGCGCTGTACGCGTGCGTCCGTGAGGTGAGGGACTTCTACGATCATCACCGGACGCACCGTGACCCCTTCTACACGGACCGCGTCATCCATTCACCCGCCGTGCCCGTCTTCCGTGACGATGGCGGACGTCTGCTGGACGAGCCGTACACGGCCGGTTTCCTGACCGCGGCGGCACCGAACGCGGGGGTGGTGGTGCGCAGGGCGCCGGAACGCGGTTCCGAGTTGCCGGGCGCCCTGGCGGCACGGGCCGAGCGGGTCCTGGAGACGGCGACCGTCTGCGGCTACCGGCGGCTGGTGCTGGGCGCATGGGGCTGCGGAGTGTTCCGGAACGACCCGGCGCAGGTGGCCGGGGCGTTCCGTGACCTGCTGGTCAAGGGGCGGTTCGAGGGGTACTTCGAGGAGGTCGTCTTCGCCGTGCTCGACCGTATGCCGAGGGCGACGACGAGGACTGCTTTCGAACGCGCTTTCGCGGACGTGTGCGCTCCGTGACCCCGGTGCTCAGTTCCAGCCGTACCGCTCCCGCAGCCGGTGCACGACGAGGTTGAACCGCATCCGGTCCAGCGCGCATGCCTCGCGCCGCATCCCGTCCTCGTGCAGCCGCAGGACGCGGTCGACGTCCACCCATGAGTCGCGCCCCGACCGGTCCCAGGGCCCGCTGCCGATCGGCACCCACTCCCGGTCGCCGTCGTGCCGCTTGCTGGACAACTGCACGGCGAGGAGGGTGCCGGCCGCCTCTCGGGCGACCACGAGGACCGGGCGGTCCTTGCCACGCCCGTCGTTCTCCTCGTACGGCACCCAGGTCCATACGATCTCCCCGGGGTCCGGGTCGCCGTCGTGTGCGGGGGAGTACTCGGTCCGCACCCGCCCCACCTCGCGGGGGTCGGCCTCGGTGGTCGCGGAGTGGCCGTAGCGGCCGGGGATCTCTTCGTCGGCAAAGGCAGTCACGCGGCTCACGTTAGAGCGTCGCCGTCGGCCCTCGTCGAGCGGGTCGACGGTCCTGAAGCCGCGTCAGTTCGTCGCCTCAGCGCTACGGCTGGGGCGGGTTGTCCCGGTCCTGCTGGGACCGCATCTGTTCCCTGAGTGCGTCCGGGCCCTTGTCGACCTGACCGGTCATGCCCTGGGGCTTCTCGTCGACGTAGTCGCCCGCCCTGTCGGCGCCCCTGCGCGTCTGCTCCTCGTGGCCCTTCAGCATCCGCTTGAGCTTGTCCATCACGGACATCGTGGCCTCCTTGCGGTTTTCCCCCTTCCTCCAGCATCGGGGTCCCTGGCCAGGACCGCATCCGCTGCGCCTCACGGACACCAGCGCCTGATCGCCACCGCTGCGACATCGTCGGTGAGCCGGCGATGAGCGTGGGCGGTGAGGTCGTCGTGGAGCAGTGAAGCTGCGGAACGCGACGATCAGGGCCGTGACGAGTATCAGAGCGGCGATTTGTGCCTGGATGTTCTCCGTGGTGAACACACCGCGTGCCACGCCGATGTGGATCTGGGCTCCGACGGCCAGGATGCCGCTCAGCGTCGTCGGACGAGGGCCGGCGAACGCGGCGGTGATGGCGGGAGTCGCGACCAGCAGGGGACCCAGGTGGATGTCCGGCGGTGCCAGGATGTCCACCGTGCACACGGCGGCGATCAGACCCAGCGGGATCAGCGTGAACGCCCGACTGGATCTCGACCCCCGCAGGCCCAGCGGTACACCAAGGGTCACACGCCATGGTCTCACCGCCCCCTTCACCGCACCAACATGCCTGGTCGGCGGGGCGTTACGGTGCCGCCCCCGGCCCGTTGACGTAGGGGGACGGCCGGGTCAGAAGCCGATGTCGTGCAGGCCCGCGATCCCTCCGGCGAGCGCGGCACGGGTCCGCCTGGTGAAGTCGTCGACGAGGATTTCGTCCGCGTCGTTCTCCAGCGCACGCAGCGTCTGCTCGGCCACCTCGTCCGCCCCGATCTTGGGGGCGTCGACCCCCGCGCTGAGGTCGGTGTCGACGAAGCCGCAGTGCACGCCCACGACCAGTGTCCCCTGCTTGCGCAGACCCTGACGGAGCGCGTTGGTCAGCGACCACTGGGCCGCCTTGGAGGCGGCGTAGCCGGGTGCCGCCTCCATCGCCCACCAGGAGGCCGCGGAGAGGACGTTGACCAGTGCCCCGCCGCCGTTGGCCGCGAGGATCGGGGCGAACGCACGGGAGACCGACCAGGTGCCGAAGTAGTTGACCTCCATGGTCGTGCGGGCCGCGTCGAGGTCCCCGTCCAGGAGCTGCGTGCCGCCGCTGCCCTGGCCGGCGTTGTTGATCACGATGGTGACGTCCTGGGCCGACTCCGCAGCCGCCGCGATGCTGTGAGGGTCGGTCACATCCAGGTGGAGCGGTGTGAGCCGGGGATCGGTCACGGTCTCCGGCCGGCGCACCGCCGCGTACACCTTCGCGGCACCGCGGTCGAGCAGGGCCCGGCTCAGGGCCGCGCCGATCCCCCGGTTGGCACCCGTGACCAGAGCTGTTTCTCCATTGATGCGCATGGGTCGGCTCCTTGACTCCGGGACGGGTCGATCCCGCCTCGAGCTGAATTGGTTTATCCAAGCTAACACGTGGTTTGGATTATCCAAGGCATGTACGTTTGGTCGTATGGCCAGAGCGAAGCGACCCGAGATCACGCCCGACCGGCCCCGCTGCTCGATCGAGCGCAGCCTGGCGCTCCTCGGGGATCGCTGGACCTTGCTCATCATTCGGGAGGCCACAGCCGGGGCGACCCGTTTCAGCGACTTCCGTGAGGCCCTCGGTGTCGCCACCGACCTGCTGACGCAACGTCTGGGGGCACTGGTGGAGGCCGGCGTCATGGAACGCCGCGCCTACCGGGAGCCGGGCCGGCGGGCTCGCTTCGACTACCACCTGACCCCGGCCGGGCGCGACCTGACGGTGGTGCTCGGCGCGCTTCAGCAGTGGGGAGACCGGCATCGCCCGCCCGCGGACGGACCCAGCGCCCTGCGTCGCAGCCGTACGACGTTGCAGCTCCTGGATGTCGCGTTCGTGGACGGCAGCGGCACGGCCGTCGATGTCGCGGATGTGGAGTTCGTACTGAGGGACGCTGCCCGTGTGTCGGCGCAGGCGGGGGAGGGTGAGCTGTCCGGCTGACAGCCGGAGGCGGTCGGTGGCTGCCGTCCGGTTGACGGGTGCCTGCCGCCGGCTCGGGCCAGACCGGAACCACCCTCGACGGCGGCTACGCCGAGGTGGTGTACGCGCGATCCAGCGGGCTCGTCCGCATCCCCGACGGCCTGACCGCCGTCGAGGCCGCGCCGTTGCTGTGCGCGGGCCTGACCACGGTCATCGCCCTCCAGCAGGAATCCACCCGGGCGGGTGCCCTGGTGGCCGTCCAGGGCATCGGCGGACCGGGCCATCTCGCCCTGCAGTACGCCCGCAGTCTCGGCCACCGCGTCGCCGCCATCGCGCGGGGGAGTGACAAGGAGAAGCCGGCGCGGGAGCTGGCGCCCACGAATACATCGACAGCACCAGCCAGGACCCCGCCGCGGCGCTGCGCGACCTGGGCGGAGCGGCGCTCATCGTCGCCACCGCCGCGAGCGGCTCCTCCGTGAGCCCTCTGGTCGACGGCCTGGCACCGGGCGGGAAGCTGGTCGTGGTCGGCGCCGCGCCCGACCCCGTCACCGTGTCCACGGCGAGCCTGATCTTCGGCACGCGCACCATCACCGGCAGCCTCACCGGGTCGTCCGTCCAGAACGAGGACAACCTCGCCTACAGCCTCGCGCACGGCATCCGGCCCGCCACGGAAACCATGCCGTTCGAGCGGGCGATGGACGCCTATGAGCGGATGCTCTCCGGCAAGGCCCGCTTCCGCGTGGTCCTCGACGTCGCCTCCTGAGGCACCTGCGGTCCAAGGCGCGGGCGCGGCACCTTGGTTGGTTCAAACCTTGTGGACGTCGTCGTCGGGCAGCCAGGCGTCCGGGGTGTGGATGCCCAGGTCGCCCACCCCCTCGGTCAGCGCGTCGACCACGGCCCGGACCGCGGCGCGCTCGTCATCGCCGCGCCAGACCAAGGACCAGGTCCAGTAGACCTTCGGCGCGATCAGGGGGCGACGCACCAGATCGGGCGGCAGGGGAGTGCTCTGGCCCTTGGGAGAGTTGACCACCGGACGGCGGCTGCGGCGGACGTGGTCGAAGAACGCGGGACCGGTGACGCCGCCGTCGGTGATGCGGACGGCACGAGCGCCGGTGTCCTCGCACAGCCGCCGGGCGAAGGTGTTCCAGGACGCCCAGGACGTGGTGTCCGCGTCGAGGAGAGCGGTCGTGTCCCGCACCCGCACGTCGGTGTCGTCGTCGCCGCTCGAAACGGCGTACAGCCGGTCCGCGCCGATGAGCCGGGCCTTGAGGCCCAGGCGCTTCAGTTCCTCGGTTCGTATCCAGCACACGGCCACGTCGAGGCTGCCGTCGGCGACCCGGGCGGCCTGGGTGTGGGAGGGCGCGACCCAGGCGTCGACGTGCAACTGGGCCACGGTGGCGGTACGGGCGGTCAGGTCCGGGGGCAGCCAGTTGACGTAACCGAGCCGTACCGTCGCGGATCCGGCAAGGCAGCCGGCGCGGCGCTTGAGGTCGTCGGCCCGTTCCACCAGGGCGCGGGTGTGCGGGAGCAGGGCCGCTCCGGCCGGGGTGAGGGACACCGAACGGCGGTCCCGGTCGAACAGCCGTACACCGAGGTCGCGTTCGAGCGCCTTGATCTGCTGTGACAGGGAAGGGCCGGCGATCAGCAGCCGCTCGGCGGCCCGGCCGAAGTTGAGCTCCTCGGCGACCGCGAGGAAGTACCGTAGTTGGCGCAGTTCCACGCTCGCCATGCTACGTCGGTGGGAGGCTGCGCCTACCAGCAGCGAGCCAACCGGTCGTGGCGTTCTGCCTGGTGACGGGCGCACGATGGGGTCATCGCAACGCCCCGGCATTCCGACATCCCGGAGCGCCCACCTTCTTGGAGAAGACCATGCGAGAGTTCCTGGTCGAGATCACCACCGTGGTTCCTGAGGGCACCAGCCAGGCGGAGGTCGACCGCCGTCGCGCCGCCGAAGCCGTCCGCGCCGGAGAACTGGCCGCCACCGGCAACCTCGTACGGCTGTGGCGTCCGGTCGGCGAGATGCGCAGCTACGGCATCTGGCGCGCCGCCGACGAGGAGGAACTGCACGAGAAGGTCCTCGGCACGCTGCCGCTGCGCCCGTGGATGACCCTCACCGTCACGGCCCTCGAATCGCACCCCAACGACCCGGGCCGCACCGATTCCACGTCCTGACCCCTGCTCCACCGGGCATCCGACCGCCACCCCGTGACACGTCCGCGAAGGGTGCGAGGGCAGGCCACGCCCGCAGACATCGGCCCCTGAACAGTCACCCCGAGGACTTCGTCATGCGTGCGCGAATCCAGCGCCCTTCACCGGCCGGAAAAGACACGGCACCCGCCGGGACAGACCCCTCGTCGCACTCGCCCTGGGGCCACGTCGCCCGAGCCGCCGCGGCGCTCGCGGCAGGCATGGGGGTCGGCCGGTTCGTCTACACACCGATCCTTCCGCTGATGCACGCCCAAGCCGGGCTGTCCGCAAGCGCGGGCGCGAACCTCGCCACCGCCAACTACGTCGGCTACCTCGTCGGGGCCCTCACCGGCATCCTGGCCCCTGCGCTGGTCCGCTCACGCCTCGTCCTGCGCGGCTGTCTGATCGTGCTGACCGTCGCCCTGGCCGGGATGTCCGCCACGCACGGCACCGCCGCCTGGCTCGTGCTGCGGCTGCTGGCCGGCATCGCCAGCGCTCTGATCTTCGTCATCGCGGTGAGTTCCCTCCTCAGCCACCTGAGGGAGCACCCCGCCCACCTGCCCGGCTGGGCCTTCGGCGGAGTGGGCGCCGGAATCGCCCTGTCCGGACTGCTGGTCCTCGTGCTGCGCACCGTCGCCGACTGGCAGGCCGCCTGGTGGGCCTCGGCCGCACTCTGCGCGCTCCTCGCCGCCGTCTCCTGGAACCTGCGCCCCGAGGACACGCCCGCACCCGCCGCCGACGCCATGGCCAACCGGCCGAGGACGCGCGCACACCGCTGGTTCGGCGCCCTGTTCGTCAGCTACAGCCTGGAGGGCATCGGCTACATCGTCGCCGGCACCTTCCTCGTCGCCGCGATCGGGCAGAGCTCACCGGGCTGGATCGGCAGCGGCGCCTGGGTGCTGGTGGGCTTGGCGGCCGTGCCGTCCTCGGCGCTGTGGGCCCGCCTCGGACGCCGCTGGTCCCGTCCCGACCTGCTGCTGGCCGCACTCGTCATCCAGGCGGTGGGCATCGCCCTGCCGGCCCTGCTCGGGGGAGTGGCGGCGGCACTGGTCTCAGCGGTCCTGTTCGGCGCCACCTTCATCGGCGTCAGCACCCTCGCCCTGGCCGCGGGCGCCCATCTGCAGTACCCGCGCTCCGTCGCCCTGCTGACCACCGGATACTCCGTGGGCCAGGTCCTCGGGCCGCTGGTCGTGGCCCCGCTGCTCCACCACGGCTACCACGAGGCCCTGATCCTGGCCGGCGCGGTGGTGCTCGCCGCCGCCCTCGCCGCCGGCGTGCTGCGTGTCGGCTTCCCGCACCACATGGCGGTCGTACGGCACAGCGTTCCCGCAGACCGGGCCGCACCGGTGGACGCCTTTCCGGCGCCGACCGACCGCACCTGAGCCGGCCGCGCTACTGTCGGGGCTGTCGGGGCGGTCCGCTCAGCGACGTACTGCCACCGAAGCCTCTGACGTGGAGCCACGCATGACCACTGCACGGGACCTGCTGATCGTCGCCCTGGACGCTGCCCCGGGCCGTCCTGCCGAACCGGGTGATCTCTCGCTTTCGCTCGCGGGAGCCGAACTGGTCGACCTCATCGAGGCCCGGGCCATCACCCTGGACGGGGACCTCATCGTGCCGGCCGACCCACCGGTGACGGACGACCGCCTGTTGCAGGAGGCCGCGTCCTCACTCGTCCGGCAGATGCCCTACGAGTCGGTGGAGGACTGGCTGTGGCGCAGAGGGCGTGACCTGTCCTCGGCCTACCTCGCCGCCTTCGAGGAGGAGGGTCGGTTCACGCGGCAACGCCGCCGTTGGCTGCCGTCCAGGACCGGCGAAGCGGCGCTGGTGGATTCCCCGGCCCGGCGGCAGGCCACGGACCGGTGGGTCGCCGACGAGCCGGTCCTCGCGACTCTCGCCGCGACCATCGGGATCCGCGACGCGCCCGCGGGTGTACTGCCGGACGAGACCGACGAGGCCCTGGCGACGGTCCTGGCCGCCGTCGACGACGCGGTGACGGAACTGACCGCCGTACGACAACGGCGAGCCATCGAGAAGGCTGCCTTCGACAACATCTGGCGTGGCCCGTGAGGCGCACGGCAGGCGGTCGCCGGGCCTTCAGAGGGCTTCGGCGTCGAGGGGGCGGCACAGGTTCGCCTTGACCTCCCTCGTGCGCTCGTCGGCGAGGACCTCGACCCGGTTCTCTGCCAGGGCGCGCATGGTCTGCTCGGCGACGTCCTCGGGAGTGATCTTCGGTGAGTCCGCCCAGGCGGCCAGGTCCGTCTCCACGAAGCCGGCGTGCACTCCGACCACCAGGGTGCCCTGGTCGCGCAGGCCCTCGCGCAGCGCGCCGGTCAACGACCATTGGGCCGCCTTGGACGCCGCGTACCCCGGCCAGCCGGACCGGCCGACCCAGGAGGCCACCGACAACATGTTCACCAGTGCACCGCCCCCGTTTCGGGCCAGGACGGGAGCGAAGGCGCGGGCGACGGCCCAGGTGCCGAAGAAGTTGACCTCCAGCGCCTCGTGGGCACCGTCGAAGGAGCCTTCGAGGAGCTTGGTCTCCCAGCCGCCGACGCCGGCATTGTTGATCACAATGGTGACGTCATCCGCCGTGGCGGCGGCCGCGGCGACCTCGTCGTGCTTGGTGACATCCAGACGCAACGGCGTGACGTCCTTGGCTTCCACGCTCTGCGGGTCCCGCGCGGCGGCGTAGACCTTGGCCGCGCCGTGGTCGAGCAGGGCGCGGGCGAACGCCTTGCCGATACCGCGGTTCGCGCCCGTCACCAGGGCTACCGATCCATTGATGTCCATCGCTCTTCCTTCGGTCCGCACTGTCCCCAGACCACCATCGCGCGCGGCACGACGGTCTGCACCCGTGGAACGTCAGGGGCGCGGGTGCAAGCCGCCGATGAAGCCCTTCAGTCGTCGATGAAGCCGTTCGGGGCCGAAGCCCTGGAAGAGGGCCTCTTCCGTGAACAGCTCAGCCATCGCGTCCACCTGTCACCGTCTTGACTGGTGACGCATCGACCTGTCAACATCGTCACCAGACGAACCGGGAACGGTTCCCACGGAGGATCGCGGACGCAGCCTCCGTTTCCAGACGGCTTCGGTCCACGATCAAGCAGAGGAGAGCGGTAAGACCCGGGAAGACGAGAAGCAGCGTCCGGACTTTGCAGAGGCGGCCATGCGCCGTGCACGCTTCGGGAAGCTTCCGGAGCGCATTCGCCTTGAAGACATGGTGGAAGAGAGGCCGGCCACGGTGCCGGATCCGGCGAAGAACACCTCCAACGCCGACGAGTGGCTCGTACGCACCTGTCTGTGAGCCGAGCGGTCGCCGCTGCGCCGCGGTCGGCCTCCTCGAACCCTCCGAACCTGGGATTCCCATGAAGACACCCAAGAGCCTTAAGATCCTGACGTCGATCATCGCGGTGGTTGTGATCGCCTTCGGCTGTTTCGCGCAGGTCTTCTGACGCGTTCCGGCGCCACCGAGCCTGGAGATTCCGTGAGTGACAAGATCGCCCTTTCGACGTGGCCGACTCCGCTGGAACCCGTGCCCCGGCTGGCGGCGGCCCTGGGGCTGGGCGAGGAAGACCTCTGGATCAAGCGGGACGACCTCATCGGCCTCGGAGGCGGCGGCAACAAGGTCCGCAAGCTGGAGTGGACCGTCGGTGCCGCCCTGGCGGAAGGCGCGGACACGCTGGTCACCACCGGTGCGGCACAGAGCAACCATGCCCGGCTCACGGCGGCTGCGGGGGCCCGCCTGGGACTCGACGTCGTGCTCGTCTTTCCCGGCACACCCGACGGCGCCGCGAACGGCACCGGGAACCTGGTGCTCGACAGCCTCTTCGGGGCGAGGATCTTCTGGGCCGGAGACGGCGATCCCAGCACCCTGGCCGATGTCGCCGACGACGTCTGCCGACGGCTGAGCGGCGACGGGGCCCGCCCCTACCTCATCCCCTTCGGGGGTTCGAGCCCTCTGGGGGCACGGGGATACGTCGAGGCCGGCGAGGAACTCGAAGCCCAACTTCCCGCGCTGGACCACGTCGTGGTGGCGCTCGGTTCAGGCGGCACCATGGCCGGACTGATCGGCGCACTGGGGGAGCGGCGCGTCCTGGGCGTGCACTGCGGAGCGGTGACCGAGCCGGCCCTCACGGTGGCCGACCTCGCGAGTGTCCTCACCCACCGCAGCATCGGCCCGGACTCCTTGCGTATCCGCACCGACCAGGTGGGTGCCGGATACGGAGTCCTTCACGACCCCGTCCTGGAAGCGATGCGGACGGCAGCCAGCACGGAAGGGATCGTCCTGGACCCCGTCTACAGCGGACGCGCCATGGCCGGACTCATCGCCGCCGTCCGGGACGGCCACATCCGCCGGGGCGAGCGCACCGTGCTCCTCCACACCGGCGGACTTCCGGGGCTGTTCGGACACGCCGAGACCGTACGCCGCTCGGTGGCGGCGCTGCACGCCTACCGGGCCGGTTGAACCTGTCCCGGAGCAGAACGTGCGTCGGGCGTACGGAACCCAACGCCCGTACGCCCGAAGCGTCAGTGCCTCAGCGCGCAAGGACTCACCCCTCGTCCGTCTCCACCTTGACGAGATCCTGCAGGCCGGCTATCAGGCCGAGCGCGACAAGGCGGCCGCCAAGGCGCGCCAGGCCGGTCCGCTCGCCGACGCAGGGGCCCGGCAGGAGGTCGTGGTCGGCGCCGCCGCGCACCCGGACGATCACCTCGCCGACCAGCCCGGGCCCGACGGTACCGGTGACACGCCCCATCAAGCCGACCATCGACGCATCGTCCATGGTCACAGCGTACGGCCCGAACACGCCTACGACACGGCCCGTGCGTCCGTGGCGGCTCCGTGCGGCGGCCACAACTCGTGCCACCCGAGGTCCGCCTCCAACTGGGCGGCAAGCGACACCAGAAGCGGCTCGCTGCCAGCCGGGCCGAGCAACTGCGCACCCACCGGCAGCCCTTCGTCGACGAAGCCCGCGGGGATGTTCACGCCGGGCCAGCCCAGCACGTTCCACGGCCATGCGTAGGGGCAGGCGGCGATCATCGCGCGATCCGTGTTCCAGCCGTTCATGTGCGCCAGCGTTCCGATACGCGGAGGGGGAGCGGCCGTCGTCGGCGCGAGGATGACGTCGTACGTCGTGAAGAGCGCCCCCACGCGCCGGTGCAGCGTCGCCTCAGCCCGCCGCGCCACGCGCAGCGGAGCCCCGCCGAGCAGCCGGCCCAGGCGTGCGGCGTCGCGGGTGCGCCGATCGAGCAGGTCCGGGCGGGGTACGACGCGCACCCAGTCAGCCACGCCGGCGGTCGCCCGCGGCACGAAGGTCAGCCCGATCTGCCCGTACCGCGGTTCCGCCTCCTCGACGACGTGCCCGAGCGCGGCCAGCCGCTCCGCGAGCGTGAGCACCCGCTCCCGTACGCGGGGATCGAGCCGGGCGGGCAACGCCGTGAACGGCGGCTTCAGTGAGAGCGCGATCCGCAGCCGGCCCGGGTCGCGCCCCACTGCGGCCGAGACGTCGAGCGCCGGCGGCCGGTGCAGGTCGTCGTCGTGGTTGCCGCTCGCCGCGTCCAGGAGCAGCGCCGCGTCCGCGACCGTGCGGGCGAGCGTGCCATTGACCGTGATGCCATGGAAGGACTCGGGGCTCGGCCAGGTCGAGATCCGGCCGCGCTGAGGCTTGATGCCCACCAGATGCGTCCAGGCGGCGGGGATACGGACCGACCCGGCGCCGTCCGATCCGAGCGCGGCCGGCACCAGGCCCGCGGCGACCGCCGCAGCGGACCCGCCGGACGAGCCACCGGGGGTGTGGCCGAGGTTCCAGGGGTTGCGGGTGGCGCCGAAGGCGGGCCCCTCGGTGAAGGGCCACTGGCCCAGCTCACAGGTGTTGGTCTTGCCGACGATCACGGCCCCGGCCGCTCGCAGCCGACGTACCGCCTCGCCGTCCTCGGCCACCGCCGGGAATTCCCCCGGGCAGCCGAACGCGGTCGGCTCGCCCGCCACGTCCATGTCGTCCTTGACGGCCACCGGCACCCCGAGCAGCGGCCGGCGCACCCCGGCCGCCAGCTCCCTGTCGGCGGCCTCCGCCTCGGCGAGCGCGGCTTCGGCGCGCACCAGGCGGAACGCGTTCACCGACGGCTGGGCCGCCTCGATCCGGGCCAGCGCGCGCTCCACCACCTCGCGCGATGTCACCTCACCCGCGGCGAGTGCACGGGCGCACTCGGCCAGTGCGGGAGTGCGGTCGGAAGCCATGGGGGACACCTCCGCGAGTCCGTCGTCTACCGAACGGTAACCTGTGGCCGCGCCGCCCGGTAGCGGATGCGCAACTTCCCTTGTGAGAGCGGGCGTTGCGACCCCGTCCGCACCCGGCGGCGTTCCCTTGCGGTCGTTCTGCAAAGATGCGGTATGTCATGGTGCAGCCACCGGAACAGCCCGCCCCCTCGTCGCCCGCGCCACCTGCTGTGCCGACGAGTGCCGATGTGGCACGTCTGGCCGGTGTCTCGCGAGCGACCGTGTCGTACGTCCTGAACAACACCAGCGCCGTACGCATCAGCGAACCCACGCGCCGCCGCGTCCACGAGGCCGCGGAGGAGCTCGGGTACGTCCCGCACGCGGCCGCCCGCAGTCTGCGCGCCGGACACAGCCGCATGGTGCTCATGCCCTCCCCGAACGTGCCGGTCGGCCCGCTCTACAGTCAGTTTTTCAACGAACTGCAGTGGGCCCTCAGCCGTCTCGACTACACGGTCGTGCAGTACGGCAGCATCGGACTGCACGGCGACGAGGCCGCCCGCGCCTGGGCCGAACTGCGGCCGGTCGCGGTCATCGTGCCCGGCGGTGGCCTCGGCCCGCAGGGCGTGCACGTCCTCAAGCGTTCCGGTGCGCGCGCCGTCGTCACGCTCGGCCCCGAACATGTCGAGGGGGCCCACGCGCTGCTCCTGGACCATGACGGGGTCGGGCACAGCGCCGGGGTGCACCTGCTGGCCAGGGGGCGCCGCCGGGTCGGTGTGGTCGTCCCGCGGGAGTCCGGCCTGGAGTTCTTCTCCACACCCCGGCTCGAAGGGGTGCGGCGGGCCCTGGAGGGTACGGCGGCGACCGTCACAGAGCTGCCGCTCGCGTACGAGGAGGAGGCCGCCGCCCGGCTCGCAGCGCGCTGGCGCTCACTGGGCCTGGACGCCGTTTTCGCGTACAACGACGAGTACGCGATGCTGCTCATGCGTGCCCTGCAGGACGAGGGCGTGGGCATCCCGGACGATACGGCCGTGGTCGGCGCCGACGACCTGATGCTGGGGCGGCTGCTGCGGCCGCGGCTGAGCACCGTCCATATCGAACTGCCGTCCGGACGTGACCTCGCCGAGCTGGTCGACCGCCTGGTGCGCGATCCTGGAGGAGTGCCGGAGGTGCATGAGGTGCTCGGAGCGCGGATCGTGCACCGGGAATCGAGCTGAGCTCCGAAGACGCGGCGTACGCGCCCACGCTCGCCCGGCAGCCGAACCGGGCGGCGAGGACGCGGTGTCCCGCGGCAGTTGCCTTCACGCCGTGATGACCGCCCGGCGACCGATCGGAGAGCCGTCATGCTGCTCGACCCGAAGTCCTGGCAGTCCCACCACCTGACCGGCGCCGAGTACGTCGTCACCGAGCCGGCCACCGGCGACACGCTCGGCACCGTCACGCTCGCGTCCGAACTGGACGTCGCGATCTCCGCTCGGGCCGCCCACCTCGCCCAGGTGCCCTGGGCCAAGGCCCCGCACTTCCACCGCGCCGCCGTGCTCCGCAAGGCCGGCGACCTGTTCGCCGCACACGCCGGGGAACTGCGCGACTGGCTCGTGCGTGAATCCGGCTCGGTCCCGGACAAGGCCGACTTCGAGCTGCACGTCGCCGCGCAGGAGTGCTACGAGGCGGCGGCACTGGCGTCCCGCCCCACCGGCCAGGTCTTGCCCTCCGAAGCACACCGGCTGTCGTACACGCACCGTGTCCCCGTCGGCGTGGTGGGCGTCATCGCGCCGTTCAGCGCCCCGCTGATCCTCGCCATCCGTTCGGTCGCACCGGCACTCGCGCTCGGCAACGCCGCCCTGCTGAAGCCGGATCCGCGCACCGCCGTCTGCGGGGGTCTTTGCCTGGCAGCCGTGTTCGCCGAGGCAGGACTGCCCGAGGACCTGCTGCACGTGCTGCCGGGCGAGGCCGACGTGGGCCAGGAACTGGTCGCCGACCCGCGGATCCCGGTGATCTCCTTCACCGGGTCGACGGCCGCCGGCCGCGCGGTCGGGGAGGCCGCCGGACGCCACCTCAAGCGGGCCCATCTGGAGCTCGGCGGAAACTCGGCGCTGATCGTCCTGGAGGACGCGGACCTCGACACGGTGATCTCCGCCGCCGCCCGGGGATCCTTCTTCCACCAGGGCCAGCTCTGCATGACGACGGGCCGTCACCTCGTCCACACGTCGCTGTACGGGGAGTACGTCGAACGGCTCGCGGCCGAGGCCGACTCACTCGTCGTCGGCGATCCGTACCGCGAACAGGTGCACCTCGGCCCGCTCATCGACGGCACCCAACTCGAGAGGATCCTGGGGCTCGTTGAGGCGAGCACCGCCCGCGGGGCAAAGCTCGCGGCGGGCGGCACGCACCGTGGCCTGTTCTACCGCCCGACGGTGCTGGCGGGCGCCGACGACGCCACGCCCGCGTACACGGAGGAGGTCTTCGGGCCGGTCGCGCCCGTGCGTGCCTTCCACACGGCGGAAGAGGCCGCCACCCTCGCATCCGCAGGGCCGTACGGCCTCTCCCTGGGAATCGTCACCAGGGACACCGCGCGCGGCCTCGAGCTGGCCGAACGCATCCCCACGGGCATCGCCCACATCAACGACCAGACCGTCAACGACGAGGCCGTCGCACCCTTCGGGGGGAGAGCCGCCTCCGGGACCGGCGCCCGCTTCGGCGGCGAGGCCAATCTGGATGCCTTCACCGACCTGCGCTGGACGACGGTGCGCGCAGAGGTGGCGACGTACCCCTTCTAGGCGTCACTCGCCGTTCTGCTCGGCGACCGCCTTGCGCACCTCGTCCATGTCCAGCTTGCGGGCCTGCCCGATGACGTCGTCGAGGGCGGCCTGCGGCAGGGCACCCGGCTGCGCGAACACGGCGACCCGGTCCCGCACGATCATCAGCGTCGGGATCGACTGGATACCGAAAGCCGCCGCCAGCTCCGGCTGCGCCTCGGTGTCCACCTTGCCGAACACAAGGTCCGGGTTCTCCTCGGCGGCCTTCTGGTAGACCGGGGCGAACTGACGGCACGGCCCGCACCAGGAGGCCCAGAAGTCGATCAGGACGAAGTCGTTGTCCTGGACCGTCTGGTCGAAGTTCTCCTTGGTGAGCTCCACGGTGCTGCTCATGGCGTTGTTCCCTCTTCCTGGTGTCGGGGCTGAGCCGCTGTCCACAACGGCGACACAGGGTCATGTATTCCGCGCGCGTACCCGTGTGGCCATGGCGCACACCAACAACCAGACTGTCCCCATGACGGAAACGGAATCCATCGCCTACGACGTCGTGGTGCTCGGTGCCGGGCCCGTGGGGGAGAACGTCGCCGACCGCACCCGTGCGGCCGGCCTCTCCACCGCGGTCGTGGAGAGCGAACTGGTCGGCGGCGAGTGCTCGTACTGGGCGTGCATGCCCAGCAAGGCCCTCCTGCGCCCGGTGATCGCCCGCGCCGACGCCCGCCGCGTCCCCGGCCTCGACCATCTGGTCCAGGGCCCCCTCGACGCCCCCGCGGTCCTGGCCCACCGAGACTACGAGGTGTCGCACTGGAAGGACGACGGCCAGGTCGCCTGGCTGGACGGCATCGGGGCCGACCTGTACCGGGGCCGGGGCCGGCTGGCCGGGCCGCGCACGGTCACGGTGACCGGCCCCGACGGCGAGCAGCACGTGCTCACCGCCCGGCACGCGGTCGCCGTGTGCACCGGCAGCCGCGCCCTGCTGCCCGACCTTCCGGGACTCGCGGAGGTGAACCCATGGACGAGCCGCGAGGCGACGAGTTCGAAGACCGTCCCCGGACGGCTGGTCGTCGTGGGCGGCGGCGTGGTCGCGACCGAGATGGCCACGGCCTGGCAGGCCCTGGGCTCCCAGGTGACCGTCCTGGTCCGAGGCAAGGGCCTGCTGTCGCGCATGGAGCCCTTCGCCGGGGAACTGGTCGCCGAGGCACTCACGGAGGCGGGCGCTGACGTACGCACCGGCACCTCGGTCGAGTCGGTACGGCGCGAGGGCGGCACCCTCGTGGTCGTCACGGACGCCGGCGACCGCATCGAGGCGGACGAGATCCTCTTCGCCACCGGCCGGGCACCCCGGACCGAGGACATCGGCCTCGAAACCGTCGGCCTGGAGCCCGGCTCCTGGCTTGCAGTCGACGACACGCTGCGGGTGACGGGCAGCGAGTGGCTCTACGGGGTCGGCGACGTCAACCACCGCGCACTCCTCACCCACCAGGGCAAGTACCAGGCACGCATCGCCGGCGCGGCCATCGCGGCCCGGGCGGCGGGCGTCCCGCTGCTGGAGACGGACCCCTGGGGCGCCCACTCCGCGACCGCCGACCACGCGGCGGTCCCGCAGGTGGTCTTCACCGACCCGGAAGCGGCGGCCGTGGGCCTGTCCCTCGCGGAGGCCGAGCAGGCGGGCCACCGGGTGCGGGCCGTCGACATCGACCTCTCGCACGTCGCGGGGGCGGGCCTGTACGCCGACGGTTACCGCGGCCGCGCCCGCATGATCGTGGACCTGGACAGCGAGACCCTGCTCGGCGTCACGTTCGTCGGACCCGGCGTCGGCGAACTGATCCACTCCGCCGGCATCGCGGTGGCGGGCGAGGTGCCGGTCAGCCGCCTGTGGCATGCGGTGCCGTCGTATCCGACGATCAGCGAGGTGTGGCTGCGCCTGCTGGAGGCCTACCGGGGCTGACACCGACGAAAAACACACGACCGGAGGAACGGCCGACAACCCCTACGGCCGCACCCGACATCCCGCCGACCCGTTGAGGACGGCAGGGCGCCCGCGGCATGCAACGCACGCCGGGGGCGCCTTCACCGTCGTGGGTCTCCTCAGCCGGGCAGCCCGAACCCCAGCGCCGCGGCCGCCTGTTCGGGCGTGGGCTGCGCCCACCGCGCCGCCACCTCCTCGTTCGACGACAGCGAGCGCAACTCCGCGCGATCCAGATAGAGCGTGCCGTCCAGATGGTCCGTCTCGTGCTGGACGATGCGCGCCGGCCAACCGGTGAACTCCTCGTCCACGACGGCCCCGTGCTCGTCCTGCGCCCGCAGCCGCACCCGGGTGTGCCGGGCCACCACGGCCTGCCAGCCCGGAACGCTCAGACAGCCCTCGAAGAACGCGGCCCGTTCGGTGCCGACGGCCTCGTAGGACGGGTTGACGAGCACCCGGAAGGGCTGCGGCACCCGCCCGCGCGCGAGGCGGATGTCCTCGGGCACAGGTGCCGGGTCCTCGATGACCGCGATCCGCAGCCCGACCCCGACCTGCGGCGCCGCGAGCCCCACGCCCGGAGCCGCGTGCATCGTCTCGCGCAGGGCTTCGACGAAGCGGGCCAGGAGCGCGGGCGGCAACTGGCCGTCGAACGGCTCGGTGCCACGGCGCAGCACCGGGTCACCGGCGGCGACGATCGGCAACGGGCCACCGGCGGCCAGGAGTTCATCGACCCGGTCGGCGATCGGGCGGTCGTTGGGGTTCGTGCGGTCGACTTCGGATGGCATCGCGCCAGCATGACAGGCGGAGCGTGAGGCGGCCGGGTCGGCCGGGTGTTCCTGTGGCAGATGTCACCGCGCTCGGGGCGGACTTGTGGCGCACGTCACGAAGCTCGCCGCACGATTCCGCGGCCGGCGGCGGTGGCGAGCACGGCGTGGGCCTCGACAAGGTCCTCGCCGCCGCCCGCGCCAAGGGCCTCACCGATCCCGTCGAGATCGTCCCGCCCGCCGACGCGTCCTCCGCGTACGTCGTCAAGCAGGTCCAGCGCAGCTGGCCCGAGAAACAGGACTCGGTCGCCGTCGACCCGGCCACAGGCGAGGTCACCGACGTGCTGCGGTTCGCCGACTACCCCGTGCTCGCCAAGCTGACCCGCTGGGGCATCGACCTGCACACCGGCGTCCTCTTCGGGATCGTCAACCAGATCGCCCTCATGGCCCTCGCCCTCTCCCTGGCCCTGCTGAGCGTGTGGGGTTGTCGCATGTGGTGGCCGCGTGGCCGGGCGGGTGCGTTCGGACGGCCGATCCCGCGCGGCGCCTGGCAGCAGGTCCCGCCGCAGATCCTCGTGCCGTGCATGGCGGCCGTTGCGGTCCTCGGCTACTTCGTGCCGCTGCTCGGCGTCCCGCTGGCGGCCTTCCTCGTGGTGGACGTCGTCCTCGGCGAGATCGCTCACCGGCGGGGCAGGCGCACCCAACAGGCCGGGTAGCGTGGTCCGATAGCGGATGCCGGAGGGCGACGGTCATGGGACAGCGCCACGATGCGCGCCGGGGATCCCGGCGGCGCGGACAGGGCGAGCTGGAGGTCCAGGCCCTCGAGGCGCTGAGCGAGGCCGACGGCCTTCTCGTGAACGACGGCCCGTGCCCGGATGAACCGGGCACGGGCCGTCGGTGTCCTCACTCTTCTCCGAGCACCCGATTTCCTAGGGTCAGACCTCGGCGAAGTCGCCGACGAGCGCCGAGGCGATCCGCAGATGCGGCTCCGCCTCGTCGTGGCGCCCCTGACGCTGGAGAGTGCGCCCCAGCAGCAGCCGGGCGTAGTGCTCCACCGGGTCGCGCTCCACGATGGTGGTCAACTCAGCCTCGGCGCCGCGCAGTTGGGCCGAGTGGTAGTAGGCGCGCGCCAACAGCAGCCGCGGGCCGGTCTGCTCCGGCACCTCCGCGACCAGCCCCTTCAGGACCCGTGCCGCGGCGTAGTAGTCCTTGGCGTCGAAGAACATCCGCGCCCGCTCCCAGCGCTCCGCGGCTGCTCCGTGGTCGTAGTACGTCGTCTCCACTCGAGACCTCCTCACGGCGCCGACAACGGATCCTGATGGTTGAATATTCCACGACTACGGTCGGTCGTAGGAGCGCGCGCTACGCGGCCACCGACTCGGCGTTCGCCCGCTCGAGAACCAGCGACAGCACCCGCCCCGCGGTCTCCATGTCCTCCTGCGGGATGCCTGCGTAGAGCCGGGAGGCGATCTCGTTGCCGCCGGCCTGGATGTCCTCCAACAGCTCCCGGCCGCTGCTGGTGAACGACACCTGCCCGTCGACGGACGCGTCCAGCAGCTTGTCGGCGAGGAGATTCTCGATGGCCGCGTCGACCGACTTCTCATCGACGATCTTGAGTGCTTCGATCACCAGGGCCACGAGCGAGGCACGCTCGAGGTGCCCGCCGTTGTCCGCGAGCTTCCGGAGCGTCGTCGACTGGGTGAAGGTGGTGCCGGTGCGGGCGAGGACGCGTTCCAGGAGAGCGCGGCTCGCGTAGTGCGTGAGGCCTATGAGCTGACCGTTGACGACGGGCGTGGGGTTGGTCATGACTGCTCCTCTTCGATGCCGCCGCTGCCGGCGGCGGACGGGTCGAGCGGTGTGTCGAGCAATGTGCGCAGCTCGCGCACGAACTCCTTGGTGCGGGCGCTGTCGAGGCCGCCCAGGGGCAGAAGGAACTGGTCGTGCAGCCGCTGGACCACCTGGATCGCCTGCCGTGCGACCTCGCGCCCGTGCGCGGTGAGCGAGAGCTGCACGGCCCGGGGGTCCGCCGGATCGCGGTTCCGGTCCACGAGACCGGCCGCTTCCAGGACGCGGGCGAGTTTCGATACGTAGAGCGCCTCGAGCCCGGTGTGGTCGGCGAGCTGCCGCTGGCTGGGACGCCGGCCGGAGCGGTACATGCCGAACAGCGTCGCGACCAGCGAGTACTGGGCATGTGTCAGGCCCAGGGGAGCCACGGCCCGGTCGACGGCTACGCGCCACTTCATGGAAAGCCGCCAGACGAGATAACCGGGCGTTGCGCCCTCGGGTGCTGCATTCATGGCAGATACTATACATGGCTATCATAGCCATGGCTGCTATTTCGGTTCGGGGCCGGTGAAGGGCGGAGGCTCATCACTACGACACTCGATGTCACGTGCGATTCAAGAGCGCCTTGACGGGCGAGTGGATGGCCTGACGCGGGCGCTTGCGCGGGGCTAGGTTGGGCGGCATGAGCAATCTTGATCGCGAGGCGGTGCCCGCCGTGTGCGGTGGCCGCGGGTTCGTGGTGGCAGAGCCGGTGCGGGAGCTCCTCAGTCCGCGCCGGGTCCGGCTCGGCGAGGCGACGGAGGTCCGCCGGCTGCTGCCCAACCTGGGCCGTCGCATGGTGGGTGCGTGGTGCTTCGTCGATCATTACGGCCCTGACGACATCGCCGAAGAGCCCGGCATGCAGGTCCCGCCGCATCCGCACATGGGCCTGCAGACGGTCAGCTGGCTGCACGAGGGCGAGGTGCTGCACCGCGACTCGATCGGCAGCCTGCAGACCATTCGGCCGCGCCAGTTGGGGCTGATGACCTCGGGCCGGGCGATCAGCCACTCCGAGGAGAGCCCGAAGCCGCACGCGCGCTTCCTGCACGGCGCGCAGCTGTGGGTCGCCCTGCCGGACAGCCACCGGCACACCGAGCCGCGCTTCGAGTACCACCCCGAGCTGCCCGTGGTCACGGCACCGGGCCTGAAGGCCACGCTGATCCTCGGCGAGGTCGACGGTGCGATGTCACCCGGTACGACGTACACGCCGGTTGTGGGCGCCGATCTGGCTTTGGAGGCCGGTGCGGACGTACGGCTGCCCTTGGAGACGGACTTCGAGTACGCGGTCCTGTCGATGTCCGGTGAGGTCCACGTCGACGGCGTCCCGGTCCTGCCGGGCTCGATGCTCTACCTCGGCTGCGGTCGCACCGAACTCCCGCTGCGGGCGGAGTCGGAGGCGGGCTTGATGCTCCTGGGCGGCGAGCCGTTCGAGGAGGAGCTGATCATGTGGTGGAACTTCATCGGGCGGACGCAGCAGGAAATCGAAGAGGCTCGGAAGGACTGGATGGAGGGGGACCGCTTCGGTCAAGTGCACGGCTACGACGGCGGTCGGCTGTCCGCTCCCGAACTCCCGCCGGTGCCGCTGAAACCGCGGGGTCGAGTGCGCTGACCTGGGGTGATGCACCGCAGCCTGCTGCAGGACGGGCGGCTCAGTTCCGATCCCTCAGGTCCATCCTCGGCCGGACCGACGACCTGACGGCGTCCCAGGAGGACCCGGACCTGCCGCCGACCTTCCCCCTGCTTGACCCGCCGGAGCCCGACCGGATGCGCCGCATCACGATGCGGCCGTTCGGGCCTCCGCACAGCCCCGACCGGGTCAGCGGCATGCGGGACGAGATCACCGCCATCGTCTCCGAGCTCATCGACGGGCTCCGGGGCAAGGACACGGCCGACCTGGTCGACGAGTTCGCGTATCCCTTCCCGATGACGGTGATCTGCTGGCTCCTCGGCGTGCCGCGCGAGGACGAGACGAGCTTCCGCTGATGGTCCGACATGATCGTCGCCCAGTTCGACAACCCCGGCGACATAGGGGCAATACCGGACGCCGCAGTGTCCGCCGCAGCCGGTTCCGGACGTCTGACCGTCCGTCACGGTAGGGTGGCGGCGGGTACTGCGGCCCACGAACCCACACTTCGCCTTCCTCGCCCGGCCCAGCCCGCCGCCCGTCGGGCGTGGTGACGAGGACCTCGACGCCCCTACCTGGCCGGCCGTCCGTGCCTGCCAGCCGGTCGTCGTCGTCGCCCACCGACCCCCAGGAGAGCATGGGGCACTCGGTGAGTCCGTAGCCCGCCAGGATGCCCGCGCCCGCCCAGCTCCTGCTTCACCTCCCGGTGCAGTGCCGCCGACTTGGACGTCCCCCCGCTCAGGTACGCCTTGGCGTCGGGAAACAGCGGGGTCTGCTCGGGATGGACCCGATGGTGGGCGAGGTAGGCGCGGATGAAGGGCACCCCCGAGCCGACATACGTGGTGCGGTGCTTGCGCTGCCGCTCGATGTCCCGGGCGGGGTCGAACGTCTCGCCGATGACCAGCGTCGCCCCCGTGCGCAGCGAGGACATGAAGTGCACGGGCCCCGCGATGTGGGCGACCGGTATGAGGAAGCTGACCGTGTCGTCGGGTCCGAGTCGCAGCGCGTCGTCCACGGTGCGCGACGCCGCCATGATGGCGCTGTCCCGGTGCTTGACCCCCTTGGGGTCGGTAGGGGTGGGGCCGGTCCCGTCCGACGGGTCATCGGGGGTGGCGGAGGGTCAGCGGGTGACCATGAGCTTGCGGACGCCGTAGTTGGTGCCGGTGAAGTCCATGGGGACCTCTTCCAGCGGGGTGGCGAGGCGCAGGTTGGGGAAGCGCTGGAAGAGCTTGGGCAGGACGGTCTTCAGCTCGGCTCGGGCGACGTTCTGGCCGAGGCAGGCGTGGACGCCGTAGCCGAAGCCCATGTGGCGGGCCATCTTGCGGTCGATGTCCAGGGTGTCGGGGTCCTGGAAGGCGCGGGGGTCGCGGTTGGCGGCGTTCATGGCGACCACCACGAGGTCGCCCTTCTTGATCAGGGCGCCGCCGATCTCCAGGTCCTCCTTGGCCACCCGGCCCAGGCCGAACTGGACGATGGTCAGGTAGCGCATGAGTTCCTCGACGGCGCTGCCGATCTTCTCCGGGTGCTCAACCAGGTCCTTGCGCTGCTCGTCGTGGGTGAGCATGGTGAGCGTGGACAGGCCCATCATGGCGGCCGTGGTGTCGTGCCCGGCGAACAGCAGCAGCACGCCGAGGCCGATGAGCTGCCGTTCGGTCAGCATCGCGTCCTCGCCCTCGGCCTTGTTGATCAGCTCGGCGAGGATGCCGTCGGTGGCGCCGGTGCGGCGCTTGTCGGCGACCAGGTTGGTGATGTAGTCGATCAGCCAGTGGGCGCCCTTGTCGCGTTCCTCGCGGCTCTTGCCCATGTCCATCAGGTCGACGGTGGCCTCGTGGAAGCCGTCGCGGTCCTCGTAGGGAACGCCGAGCAGCTCGCAGATCACCAGACACGGGATGGGCAGCGCCATGGCCTGGACGAAGTCGAAGGTCTCGGGCCCGGCGGCGATGGCGTCCAGGTGCTCGTCGACGATCTTGTCGATGTAGGGCTGGAGCTTGTTCTGTACGGCCTTGGGGGTGAAGCGGGCGGTGAGCAGCCGCCGGTAGGCGCCGTGCTCGGGCTCGTCCATCATCACGAAGCCCGCGTCGAACGGCGCGGGCTCGCCGGCCTCGGCGACCTCACCCTCGGGGGTGTCGTGGCGCGGACGCTTCGCGCTCATCCGGGGGTGGTTGAAGACCTGGCTCCCTTCCTCGAAGCGGGTGACCAGCCAGCCGGTCGAGCCGTTGGGGAAGCGCACCTTGACGATGGGCTGGTCCTCGCGCAGCTGCGTGAACTCCGCGGGTGGGTCGAGGGGATTGGCGGGGTCGCGGGTGACGGGCTGGTCGATGAGTGCCTCGGTCATTTCTGCTCCTGGTGGGGGGAGTTGGCGTCGATGGCGGCGGTGATGCCCGCGTGGGTGGCGGTGGCCTTGCACCAGCCGGTGTAGACGGCCAGGTGGAGTGCGGCCTCACGGAGCTGGTCAGGGGTCAGCTCGTTGTTGACCAGGCCGCCGTTGGCGATGATCTGGATCAGTTCCGGGCGGCCGACGGTGGCGGCGACGCCGAGGGTGAGCAGTCGGCGGTCGCGTACGGACAGGCCCTCGCGACCCCAGACCTGGGCGAAGAGGTATTCGACTGTCTCGTCGGTGAAGGGGTCGCTGCTGCCCTGGACCATGGTGCTGAAGCCGGGGCCGTAGACCTGGTCCATCATCTCCAGGCCGTACTGGTGCAGGTCGCCCTTCGCCCGGGTGGGCTGCTCGCCCAGTTCGAGCGTATGCCGGGCCCGGGTGCGGGCAACCTCGACGAGTGGGACGTCGACGCCGAGCGTGGCGGCCAGGTCGCGGGCGGCGTCGAGGTCCTTGGTCATCAGCGGTTCGATCTGCCGGCCGACGGTCCCGGGCAGGGCGCCGTCGGGGCCGTGCATGCGCAGCAGCTGCAGCAGGGTGCGGCCCTCGGGGTCCGCGGTGTCGATCACCTCGGCCAGCCGGGCCGGATCCACACCCGCGGCGCGGGCCAGCGCGGCGGCCTCGGACACTGTGCGCCAGCTGCCGTAGGTGATGACATTGCGGGCGATCTTGGTGGCCATGCCGGCGCCGAGCGGGCCGCAGTGCACGACTTTCTTGGCCCATGCGTCCAGCACGGGCAGCGCGGCGTCCACGGTGGACTGGTCTCCGCCGAGGATGGCGACCATGCCGTTCTCGGCGGCCTTGTCGCCGGGGGTCACCCCGCAGTCGAGGAAGCCCACGTCGTGCTGGGCGCAAAGGGCCCCCAGTTCGTGGACGACCGGCAGGGCAACGGTGGCCTGCAGGACGATGGTCAGCCCCGGGTGCGCGGCCGACAGCAGACCGTGCTCACCGCCGATCACCTCCCGGGCCTGGTCGGCGTTGACGACGGCGACCATCACCACGTCGCTGGCCTTGGCCACCGCGGCGGGGGAGCCCAGCGGGTCCGGGACGCCGGCCAGGTTCGCCGAGGCGTCCGGGCGGATGTCGTAGACCGCCGGAACGCGGCCGCTGCGGGCCATGCTGACGGCGACGCCGCCGCCGATCATGCCAAGGCCGACCACGCCGGCCCGGAGGTCCTGACTGTTCGTCATGCCGCGCTCCTCGCGTTGAATTCGGCCGCTTCGGTCACCTGGGCGCGGTAGCCCCGCAGGGCCCGCACCATGTTGATGCCGACTGCGGCGCAGACCCGGCCGTCCTTGCCGTAGAGGGCGACCAGCTTGCGCTCGGCGAGGCTGCCCTCGACGATGCGCACCTCGTCGGCGCCGCGGGTGCGGCCGTAGATCTGGATCTTCAGGTCGTACTGGTCGGACCAGACGTACGGGACCGTTTCGAAGGGGGTCGCGTGCTCCGGCCCGGCCAGGATGTTGCGGGCGACGGCCAGGCCCTGCTCGGCGGCGTTCGTGCGGTGCTCGATGCGTACCGGCTCACCGGTGCGCGGGTGCGGCCACGCGGCGACGTCGCCGGCTGCCCAGACCCCGGAGCCGGCGTAGAGCCTGGCGTCGCACTCCACCCCGTTGCCGACCGGGACGCCGCTTCCGGCGAGCCATTCCACGTTGGGCTGCGCGCCGATGCCGACCAGGACGGCGTCCGCGGCGATGGTGCGGCCGTCGACGAGACGGACCCCGGTGGCCCGTCCGTCGGCCGTGAGGACCTGGTCGACCAGGACACCGGTCTCGATGCGTACGCCATGCTCGGCGTGGACGGCGCGGAGCATGGCTCCCAGGTCGTCGCCGAGAGCGTCACCCATGGGCTGGGCGGTGTCGGTGACCAGGGTGACCTCGCAGCCAAGGCCGCGGGCCACGGCGGCGGCCTCGGCGCCGACGAAGCCGCCGCCGACCACCACCAGGTGCGGCTTCGCGGCCAGGTCCTCGCGCAGGGCCAGGGCGTCCTCCAGGGTGCGCAGGACGTGCACCCCGCTTATCCCTTCGGTACCGCGCAGGCGGCGGGCCCGGGTGCCCGTGGCCACCACGAGGGCGTCGTAGCCGACACGGCTGCCGTCGGCCAGGGCGACCTCGCTCTTGCGCGTGTCCAGAGCGACGGCACGCGAGCCCAGCTGCAGGTCCAGATCGAGTGCTTCGACGGCCTCGGGGGCGCGCAGCTGCAGGCGGTCGGTGTCCCACTCGCCGGACAGCAGCTGCTTGGACAGCGGTGGCCGGTCGTAGGGGAGATGCGCTTCCTCGCCGATGAGCGTCACCCGGCCTGTGTAGCCCTCGCGTCGCAGTCCCTCCACGACACTCAGGCCGGCCGCCGAGGCGCCGACGACGGCGATCCGGGAAGGGGTTCCGGTGCTCACTGCTGCACCGCGATCGCGGCCGCCGGGCAGACCGCGGCGGCCTGACGCACGTTCTCGTACTGCTCGGCCGGCGGGTTGGAGTCGAGCAGGATCACGATGCCGTCCTCGTCCCGCTGGTCGAAGACGTCCGGCGCGGCCAGCACGCACTGGCCGGCACCGCAGCACTTGTCGAAGTCGATGGAAATCTGCATGGGGATCTACCTCCGTCAAGCCCCTTTGAGGGGCGACGCGGGTCAGGCACCAAGAACCCGTTGAAGCCGTTGCCTCAGTAACCTAACTAAGTTCAGAAGCGACTGTACTCCTGAGGCGGGAGGGCGGCAAACGGCCTCGTGTGAGCCGGCGCACAGGTGTTTTTATGTGTTCATGACAACCGCGCGGAGCCCGAAGGGGCCCCTGGCCTACGGCTGCCCGTCCCCCTGCTTCGGGCCCGACAGGAGGGCTTTGATGTGGCGCGAGGCGGCGGTCTCCGCGGGGGCTGACGGGAAGGGTGGCGAGGCGCCCGGCGTACCGGCGACAAGCGAGTTGACCAGCCCGTCTGCCAAATGCAGTGTCAGGGCTTCCGTCGACTCGTCACGGAACATGCTGTGGTGGAGCGCCGCCATGCCGTGCAGTCCGGCCCACAGTGTCTGCGCCGCCTGCTCGACCGGCAGGGACAGTGCGTACCCGGCCTCCTGGCATCTTCGGAATCCGGCGCGGAGACTGGCCGAGACGTGGCGGGCCGGGTGGCCACTGATCCTCGATACCTCGACCGTCGGCTGACGCACTTCGAACATGAGCCGGTACTGGCCGGGGTTGCTCATCGCAAACAGGCAATAGGCGTGCGCCTGTGCCTGCAGCCGGTCTCGGGGGTCCGTGCCGCCGGCCTCATCGGCGGCGGCCATCTGCGCGACGAGCTCGTCGTATCTGTCTGCCAGGGCTGCCCACACCAGTTCGGTCTTGTCGGCGAAGTGCAGGTAGATACTCGGAGCCGAGATCCCCACCTCTTTGGCGACCGCGCGCATGGTCAGCTTGTCGGCGCTGCCCCACTCTGCAAGCAGATGTTGGACCGCGGCCACGATCTCCCGGCGTAGCTGCTCGCCCTGGCCGCGCCGGTTGCGCGTCCGTCCGCTTCCCGCCCCGGTATCCGCTGACCGTGTCGCCATCAGTTGCCCTTTCTCTCTGGCCACAGCCTAACCAGGCGAAACATCGGATTCGGACACGTCGGTGCGAGCTGCCCGGCTGCTTCCACCGTGCCTCGTCCCCCCGTGAACCCTGCGCTCGCATCGCTGCTTACGGCTCTACCCGGTCCTGCTCTGCGCCAGTCCGCCGTCCACCAACAGCCGGATGTGCCCGTCGGCGACCTCCAGGCGATCGACGTCGGCGTCGCTGCGGGTCCGGGTCTCGAGGGCGATCCGCAGCGCGGCGGCCACGCAGGCCGCCGCCAGGCCGGCCTGCGGCGAGGAGGGCTCGTGTCCGGTGCGGGCCGCCAAGGCGCCCGCCAAGTCGCGGTCGGCCCGTGGACCACCTGCAGCCAGACTGCGTGCAGCGCCGCGTCCTCCAGAACGGCGGCGATGAACTGGCGGGCGTACGGGGCGCGCTCGTTGTGCAGCAATGCCGCCTCGAAGGCGGACCGTAGCGAGTCGGCCAGCGGCTCGTCCGAGTTGCTGGGTTTTCTCAGCGCCAGTGAGCTGGTGATCGACCGGGTCGGCATCGAGCGATCATCCGGCCTGGGACAGCCGCTCACCCTGGCCTACTTGCCAAGAGAGTCAGGGGGTCGATGGCGTTCAGGGCCGTGCACGCCCAATGGGGGACCGTCTTCGCGCACCTGCCCGATCAGGGCGCGGGCCGTGTAGGGGCCGGAACCGGTGATGGCGGCGGTGACGGGGCTCGGGTGTTCGGGGTGCTTGTCGAAGCGGGCGTGGGCGTTGAGGGCGGGGTGCGGCATGCGGGCTCGATTCGCCGGCCCGGTCGGCGCGTAGCCGACCGGAGCGGGGGCTGTGACTAGCGGGTGGTTCGGGCCGCGGCAGCGGTGGCGCGTGGCGGCGGCCCGGCCCGGGGGATGGCCGGCGTACGTGGTGCACGCGGCGTCGGCGGTGTGTTCGGGGCGGTGCGCTGCCAGCGGGCGCGCAAAGCGGTCAGGTCGGCCAGGGTGCGGCGGCTGCCGGTGATGAGCTGGTGGGGAGTGTTGGCCGGGTCGTCGGTGAACGCCTGGATCCGCTGAGCGACGCCATGGGCGCGGGCGAGCAGGGCGCGCTCAAGGATCTTCTCGCCCCAGTACTCGGGGGAGCCGACCGGTGTCGAGACGAGGCCCATGAGGTCGGCCGGGGCGATGACCTTCGCGAGGAGGCCGCGGTGCTGGGCCTCCCACAGTACGGTGACTGCATCGACGGGATCGCCGCGGTGGGCGAGTGCGGTCAGGCATTGGAAGAGGCGCCGTGCAGGAGCAGGGCGAAGTCTTGCCCGGATACCACGGCGAGGCCGCCTACCTCATCGGTCGCTGCCTACTGGTCGCCCGGTGCGGTGGCGGCCCCCTGGGCAACGCATGCCGCCACGTCGTGACGGTCGTGGCCCATCCCGGGCTACGGGAACCGGCCGACCGGGTGCTGAAGACGGTCGGAACCCTCCGCACGTCAGCCGGGGCGGACTTCGGCACAGCGGGATTCCGCACACGCTGAGCAAGCTCCTCCCACTCCCGGCACCGCGTTTCCCGCCGTGCCGGGAGTCCGCTTGCTGACTGGGCCCCTGGCGGGCTCAGGGACGCACCGACGGGTTCGCGTTCAGTGCAGGTCCGCCGCCGCGGGGGTCTCGTCGAGGAAGCCGCCCGACTGGTGCTGCCACAGCTTCGCGTAGGCCCCGTCCGATGCGAGCAGTTCCTGGTGCGTTCCCTGTTCGATGATCCGCCCGCGGTCGAGGACGACGAGCCGGTCCATGTTGGCGACCGTGCTCAGCCGATGCGCCACCACGAGCGCTGTCCGCCCCTCCATGAGCCGCCACAGCGCTTCCTGGACGAGGACCTCGCTCTCGGAGTCCAGGGCGCTGGTCGCCTCGTCGAGCAGCAGGATGGGCGCGTCGCGCAGGAGCGCCCTGGCGAGAGCGACCCGCTGGCGCTGTCCGCCGGACAGCTTGACGCCGCGCTCGCCCACCATGGTGTTGAAGCCGTCCGGCAGCGCGTCGGCGAACTCCGTGACGTGCGCCGCCTCGGCTGCGCGTCGGATCTCGGCGTCGGTGGCGTCCGGCCGGGCGAACGCGATGTTGTCCCGCAGCGTGCGGTGGAACATCGCCGGGTCCTGCGGAACGTAGGCCATCAGGCTGCGCAGGTCTGCCTGGCGCAGCCTGCTGATGTCCTGACCGCCGATCAGGATCCGTCCGGCGTCGATGTCAGCCACCCGCAGCAGCAGCCGGGTGAGCGTCGTCTTGCCCCCGCCGGACCTGCCCACAAGACCGATCTTCGCGCCACTGGGGACAGCCAGGTCGAGGCCCTCGAAGAGCGGCTCCGCGCCTGCGTGGGCAAAGGTCACTTGCTCGAAGCGGACGTCGGCGGCCTTGCGCAGCAGCGGCTCCGGCGACGCCGGGTCGAGCACGGTCGGTGGCGTCAGCAGCAGTTCGGTGAACTGCGCGGCCTCTGTCATCGAGCTCTCCAGGCGGCGATAGATCTGGTTGAACTCGAACATGATCCGCGTGGCGTTGCTGTAGTAAGTGAAGGCGACCACGACGGCCTCGACGCCGTGGCTGCCCCCGCCGAGCGTGACGGCGAGCAGCAGGCCCAGCGCGTTGGTCAGCACGGACATCGGCGCGACCAGTGTGTCGATGCGCAGGTTGCCGTAGTCCCAGGACCTCAGCATGAGCCGCCGCGACTCGGCGACGCGGGACCGGTGCTCGGCGGCCTCGCGTTCCTCGGCGGCGAACGCCTGGACCGTGTCCATGTTCATCAGGCTGTCGGCTACGTGGCCCGACACCCGGGCGATCGCCTCCTCACGTTGGTCGACGAGCGACTGGCGGCGCCGGATGAGGGGCACCACGCACAGCGCCGTCAGTGCGATCATCGCCAAGAGTCCGACGACGAGCAGCGGTTCGTACTGCCACAGTACGACCGCCCCGAACACCAGCGGCACGAAGCTGCCCACGACCGAGAACGTCAGCGTGTCGACGAACTCCTCGAAGCGGGAGGCGAAGCTAAGGACCCGCTTGGTCAGCGACCCGGCGAAGTTGTCGTGGAAGAACGCGGCGTCCTTCGCGAACAGCTCGTCCATGCCGATCACGTAGAGGTGCTCGATACCGAGGGCGTCGAGGCGGTTCAGGCAGTGCAGGCCGATGCGCCACAGCGTCTCGGCCAGCAGCAGTACGCAGGCGAAGCCGAGGACGTAGGGCAGCGTCGAGCCGAGGGCGATACTGCCGTCGCCGGCGATCCGGCCGACGAGCTTCCCGATGACCAGCGGCGCGATGTAGTTGATGCCGATGTTGCCCAGCGCCGGCAGCAGCATCGCGGGCACCGTCAGACGCCGGAGCCGGGCCAACTCCCGTCCGTAGTAACGAAGTGCGAGGAGCACCGAGCCCTTGCCCGGCCGACCCTCGCGTGATCCGATCAATCCCATTCCAACCCCGTGTCGTGTACGGCAGCGCGTCGCATGCTTCTGTGAGCAGATGCCGATGTTCCACCAGCCGCGCGGAGCTTCGGTTCGAGTGCGCCTTCGCTCGGGGTGAGCTCCGGCGTGAGGGCATGACGACGGAGCCCCCACGCGGCTCTGGCGACGCTTCACGAGTACGAGGGGGCAAGGAACCGCAGTGTCGCGCGGCGGCGCCCGCGGAGTCCATGCGTTTTTCTCGGTCGGCCGCGTGGACAGCCCGCTGTGGCATCCCGGTGGCCCGGCCGGGGGGCTCAGGGGCGCGGCTGGCCGTCGGCTGACCGGCTTCCGTGCGCGAGCACTCTCCCGTCCCTTTTGCAGACGGCTCTGGCTGGGCTCCACCGGGCGCCCCAGCCGCCAGGCCAACGGCGCGGCGCGCAGTGAGTCGGTGAAGTCCTGTGTGCGGCCGGGCCCATCCCGGTGGCTGCGGATCCCCCGTGGTAGTAGTGCGTACGGGTTCGGTCAGGACCCGGATCCTGAAGTAGACCCCGGTCGGCCGGTGCGAGTCGGACTCGACACCGCTCACGTCGACGCCGCGCGCGGTGAGTTCGGCCAGGACGCGGCGCCCGGACGGATCGTCGCCCAGGGCGCTGAGCCAGGCGGCGCGGCGCCAAGCGGCTGTCTCCCGAAGCGGTCGCCGAGTGGACCGATCACCGGCACGGTGGCGAAGCCCAGCAGCGAGCCGTACACGATCGCGTCCGTGGGCACGGACCGGCCGACGGCGAGATCGGTGGCGATGTAACCGACGAGGGACGTCTGGACCAGCCCGGAGCTGCCCGCCTGGCCGAAGCGCAGTCCCAGGGCGAGGAAGAAGGCCTTGCCCTTGCGCTGACGGACGCCGGCCGCCAGGACGCTGCCCCGCCGCTCGTCGGAGTCGGCGATGGCGGACTCGACCTCGCCCCGGGCCTGTGTCAGGGCGAAGCTGAGCAGGCAGGGCAGCCGCCGGCGCAGGGGTGTGCCGAGAACCCGTTGCCCTGCTCTCGCCTACCGGGCAGTTCCGAAGTCCTGGGTCCAGTAGTCGTTGGGCTGGGCGAGACCGACGCCGATCTCCTTGAACGAGCAGTCGAGGATATTGGCCTTGTGGCCGGGGCTCGACATCCAGCCCGCCATGACCTGCTCGGGAGTGGCGTAACCGTAGGCGACGTTCTCGCCGTAGGTGCTCCAGTTGTAGCCGGCACTCGTGATCCGGTCGCCCGGGGAGGAGCCGTCGGACCCGGTGTGCGACATGTTCCGGTGGGCCGCCATGTCCTCGCTGTGTGCCTGTGCGACCTTCGTCAGGGTCGCGTTCAGGGTCACGGGCGAGCAACCGACCTTGCTGCGCTCGGCGTTGACGAGTTGCACGATGCGAGCGGCGGTTCCGGACGCCGTGGCGACGGGCTTCGGGGTGCTCGGCGACGTGGGGGCCGCGGATGCGGAGGTGGTGGCCTTCGGAGTGCTGTGGGACGGGGTGGTCCTGGGCTTGGGGGCCGTGGTCTTCGTCGTGCTGGAAGGCGAGGGGGTCCTGGGCTTCGGCGCGGTGGTCTTCGGGGTGCTCGCAGTGACGGTCGGTGTCTTCGATGCTGTCGCAGTGGGCTCGTTGTCGTTCCAGCCGCCGTTCCAGCCCGCGTTGTTCCAACTGTGCTTGGCCACGTTCTTCTCGGCGCTGGAGAACTGTTTTCCTCCGCTGTCCCCCCAGTCGGAACAGGCCAAGGCAACGGACGGCACGCCCACGGCGCCCACGGCGACGGCAGCGATGACTATCCGCCGGTAATGCGTCTCTTTGCGATGCTTCCCCATGCGTGACCTCACTCGGTAGTCGCCGAGCGCCCCTGGTGCGGCTTGCTCTGCGCGGACTCCGCTCCTGAACTGCGGAGACGTCGTGCGGTTCGTCATTCTCAGGACGGCTTCACATGGAGCGCAAAGGGCTCTTCTACTACCTTGCCTCGTAGGCCGGGATGGCTCTTGCAGTGGGCGTCGAGGCGTGCTGGTCCGGCTCCTGCGGGCCTTGGCGGAATTCTGTTGGCCCGTCAGGAGCCTTTCGGATTCAAGGGACGGGTCACATGGCAGAGCGGATGGAATGCCGTCGCGCATGGTGCGATATGCGGCTGCACCAAGCCGGACAAATCCCATATGTCGCCAGAGCCGCATCTACTATTCAGCATGCTCAGCCCTTGAAGTTGATGTGACGGATGTCACGAAACCGTAGCTTCCGGTTCTACGGGCGAGCAGGGCGGTGATCCCGCAGCCGTAAGCCCCGTCCCGATGGGGAGCCGGTCAGACGCGGACGCCGAACATGAACGGTCCGCCGATCGTGCCCATCGACTCGTACCGGACGACCGTGCCGGTGCGCGGGGCGTGCAGGATCTGGCTGTTGCCCGCGTAAAGACCCACGTGGTGAAGGTCGTTGAAGAAGAAGACGAGGTCGCCGACCTTGAGGTCGCTCGCCGAGTAGATGCGGGTGCCGGCGTTGGCCTGCGCCTCGGAGGTGCGCGGTATGGAGACGCCGGCCTGGGCGTAGGCCCAGGAGGTCAGACCGGAGCAGTCGAAGGAGGAGGGGCCGGAGGCGCCATAGACGTAGGGCGATCCGATCTTGCTCTGGGCGGCGGAGAAGGCCGCGGCGGCCCGGCCGGAGGCGGCGCTGGCGGAGCCGCTGAGGGCGGTGCGCGCGCTGTCCCGGCTGGCGCGGCTCTGCTCGGCCTGGAGAGCCGCACGCTCCTGGGCGGTGAGGCTGTTGAGGAGCTTCTGCGCCTCGGCGAGCTTGGCCTGGACTTCCTTCTTCTTCTTGCCGAGTTCGGTCCGGGTGGTGGCGAGGTCCTTGAGCTTGTCGGTGGCTTCCTGCCGCTCCTGGGCCAGCTCGCGCTGCTTCTCCTGGATCTTCTTCAGCGCCTCGACCTGCTGGCTGCTCAACTGGTCGAGGGTGGACGCCTTGTCGAGGTAGTCGTCCGGGTTCGAGGAGAGGAAGAGCTGGAGGGAAGGGTCGATGCTGCCGGTGCGGTACTGGGCGCTGGCCATCGTGCCGATGCCGTCGCGCAGCTGGTTGAGCTCCTCCTGGCCGCGGGCGACCTTGTCCTGCAGGGTGGAGATCTCCTTCTGGAGCTTGTCCTGCTTCTCCTTGGCCCCGTTGTACTTCTCGGTGGCCTTCTCCGCCTCTTCGTAGAGGTTGTCGACCTTGGACTTGACCTCGTCCTTGCTCGGCTTCGCGGCGGGGGCGGCGTTGGCGGCCTGCGCGCTGATGGCCACGGCTGCTGCGGCGGCAGTGGTGAGCACGGTCACACGTGCGCGGCTCGGCTGCTTGGGTCGACGGTGGGACGCCACGGGGGCGAGCTCCTTCTTCCTCCAGCCGCCTACCGACACGCCGGCGGGCGGTGCCCCTCCACCGTCACCCACCCTTGTGAGTGATCACCCGTGCGGAGGTTCGAAGCCCGACCCTAGTGATTCTCTTGTGATTAGTTCAAATCTTTGCATGGGAATTCTCTGTCGCCGCGTGGATCACTTGCGCTGAAATCACGTGCGGTGATGCCAACTTGACGGTGCGTTGCGTGAAGACCGACCCAATTACGGCATCACCGGCCGAGGTTGGCACTTGGCGCGTACGTCGCCCTTGGGGCGTACGGCGCACTCGTGTGGTGTTCACCGGCGCCGGATCCGGTATCGGGCGGGCGGTCGTCACCCGCTATGTCGCCGAAGGCGCACGCGTGGTGGCAGTGGACGTGGCCGACACCGTCGAGCAACTGGGCGAGGAACTCGGGGACACAGTAGTCCCGGTGGTCACGGACGTACGGTCCTGGGAGGGCAACGTCCGTGCGGCCGCGGCCGCCAGGCAGACCTGGGGGCGTATCGACGTCTTCGTCGGCAACGCGGGCATCACGGACGCGGTCAGGCCACTGGAGGAGATCCCGGGGGAACGGCTGACCGACGCCTTCCACGAGCTGTTCGGGGTGAACGTGCTCGCACCGATGCTCGGCGTACGGGCCGTGGTCGACGACCTCGTGAAGTCCCGCGGATCCATCATCCTGACCGGCTCGTTCGCAAGCTCCAACGCCGCGGGCGGCGGTGTGCTGTACACGGCGTCCAAGCACGCCGTGCAGGGGCTCGTGCGGCAGCTCGCGTACGAACTCGCACCGGACGTCCGGGTCAACGGTGTGGCACCGGGAGTGGCGCCGACCCGGCTGCGCGGAACGACGTCCCTCGGTCAGACGGCCGCGGACTCGGTCCTGGAGGGCACCCGGGAGGTGCTGCCCTTGCAGGAGGTACCGGACGTCGACGCGTACAGCGGGATCTTCACCCTGCTCGCATCGCCGTCGCAGTCGGCCGCGATGACCGGAACCATGGTCACGGCCGACAGCGGACTGTCGATCCGCGGGTTGGCGCGCCCCGGCGGCCGGGTTCCGGGCACGGAGAAGCGGTGAAGGGAGGGCGCGGCGGCTGGGCCAGACCGGACTCCCCGGGACGCCGCGTCGCCGGCCGCAGAGCCGATATCGGTGACTAGTGGACATTCGTGGCGACTTCGAGAAGGCAGGCAACCTCGATGGTCTTCTCACCCTTTTCACAGGTGACACACAAGAGTCGCCTGTGACGAGAGCAAGGCGCGCACAGGTGCTCCGGAACACGCGGAACGAGGAACCGATGACCAGACCTCACTCGCACGCCTTAACGCGTTCGGCGTTCATAGCCGCCGCGGCCCTCACTGTCGGAGCCGCCGCAACCCTCGTCGCGCCCGGCGCGAACGCTGCCGCCCCCTCGGGGACACCGAAACTCAGACTGATCGCCGCCTCCTCCTCGGTGACCCTTGACCGTTGGGAGGGTGAACCCGGGGTCTACCTGGACCTCGGTACCTATGTCGCCGTGGACGGGGGTCCGCTCGAGTTCAAGGTGACGCGCAAGTCCTACGACGACCCCGTTGTCGCGTCCCAGATCATCCACTCCGGCAACAAGACCCGGAGCAAGGTCCTGCCGAAGGGCCTGCTGAAGGACTTCTCGGGTCTGCCGGACTTCCTCACCATCAGCATCAGTGATCAGTCGGGCAAGAAGGTGGCCGACACCACGCAGTCGTTCTGCCCGAACAACCGCGCGGGCCGTATCCGGCCGGATGCCCCCGGCACCTCGAAATACCCCGGCGGCTGCTCCGACAACCCGTTCACGCTCGGCGGGGTCTGGGGCCTAGACGAGTAGTTCCGATGTGATCAGTGGTCGTAGGCGATCAGCGACCGGGTGACCGGTGCACCGATCTTGTTGTTGTGCCAGATCCCGGCGGC
>NZ_JBVHHL010000027.1:0-106726 GCF_055561075.1 Streptomyces sp. NPDC022910 | reverse complement strand
CGCAGGTTCGGCCCGTACTCCACCCGGCCGGCCCCGGCGCCCTCGGGCCGCTTCGCGGTGTGCACCCGCCCGCACTCGCAGGCCACCGCGTGCTGGTCGTACTGGACCACGCTCACGCTGACCAGCGGGATCTCGTGCTGCTGGTACCGGTCGGCCACGCCCAGGTCGGTAGCCGCGCCCAGGTCGGCGCCACAGTCGCACGTGCCCTCGGGGTAGCGGTCCTGGTGGTCGTCGAGTTCGTCCTGCTCGCGCCAGCGCAACGCGGTCCCCGACGCGCCGGGCTGTTTGCCCTTCGCCCGCCCGGAGGGCTTGGCGCGGCGCTCCTTGCGCGGCGGGGTCCGACCCGGGTCGTCGTCCTTCGAGGACGGCATAGAGGAGTTGCCGCTGTTGCGCGAGAGCAGATGCTGCAGCCGGGCCAGCTCCTCGGCCTGCTGCTCGAACTTCTCCATCAATTCAGCGAGTTGCGTAGACAACGCAGTGATCTGCGCGTCCTGACCAGCGATCACAGCCGCCTGTGCATCGATCCGAACCGCCTGGGCACGGGCGAGCGCAACCAGCTCACCGTGCGACAGCGACTCAAGATCGGACACAACAAGATCCAATCACACCGCCGCCCCACCTGTGCTCACAGGCCGTCATCAGCAGCCCGCGGCCATCACGCTCCGATTACCCGCTGAAGGTTTGCTCTGCGAGGTCGCCCGGCCCCTCGCCGGGCGACCTTCAGAAACGAAGGTTCGTTGAAGGTTCCGGCGATCAGGCGCTCACCTCATAGGCAGCCATCTCCAGCCTGTTCAAGGCAGTCGTCGCGTCAGCAGAAGGCTGTAGATGCTCGTGATAGTCAGGCCCCCTGTCGATCCGCTGTGGCATACGCCGCAGGGCATCAGCGACGAGCTGGCGAGCACGCTTCCGGTGGCCGGCCTCACCATGGCCCTCGGCGCGGAGCTGGGCGACGGCGACCCCCCACGGCACCGCCAGCGGATCATCACCCAGGAACCGGCCGATGTAGCGGACGGTGCAGATCTGCACCGCCATGCCCAGCCGGTGCGCGTCCGTACGCCGCAGCGCGATCAGGTCACGGTCGTCGTCATCGAGGAAGAAGAACCGCTCCAGCTCCGGACGCGTGGGCACCTGGGTGAACGTCCCGTACGCCTCGGCCTGCTCATCAGTCAGAAACTCCACCGGCATGAAGCGGACCGTAGTCAGCACCAACAGCCGCCCGGCGACCTTTCCGTGTACCCCAGTGGCAGCCGCATCCCGTGTGCCAGCCGACCATGATCAATCTCAGCGGCACTTTCTGTACCGCAACTACTCACACCAGGAGTTCGGCGACAGGACCCAGCGGCGCCTGATCGTCCGGCACCCCCAAGCGGGCGTCGCTCAGCTGAAGACGATCATCGAACCCTGGGCGAGGCTCCGCGTCGCCGCCGCGTGCAGGCCCAGCCAGACGTGCCGTTCGCGGGCGAACGGGCTCGGGTCGTACGGGGCGGGGAGCGCCGGTTCCTCCAACGCCGTGGGGGCGAGGGGGGCTTCCGGGGCGACGGGCGGGTTCGCCGGGTCGATGCCGATCGAGGGGGCGACGGACTCCAGCTCCCGCAACAGGGCCTGGGACGAACCCAACGGTCCGCCGCCCGCGAGCAGCTCGTCGTTCGACAGCGGCTGCGGGAAGTCCACCGGGACGTACGCGCCTGCGTGGTCGTAGTGCCACACCAGATGCGACTGCTGGGCCGTCGACTCGAACATCTCGAGGAGCTGCTCGTAGTCGCCGCCCAGCTCGTCGACCGGCGTCACCGCCAGACCGCACACCTGGAGCAGATAGGCGCGGCGCAGGAAGTGCAGGGCGTCGTAGTCGAAGCCCGCGACCGGCGCCACCTCACCGGTCAGCCCCGGCATGTACTGGTACACCGGCACCGGCGGCAGTCCTGCCTCGCCCAGCACCTTGTCGTAGAGGGCGAGTTCCTCCGCGAACGGATTGTCGGGCGTGTGGCACAACACGTCGACGAGCGGGACCAGCCACAGGTCACAGGCCAACAGTAAGCTCCTCGGGTTATCGGTGTGGTGCAGGCAGCGTAATGGGCGCGGGGTCCGGGCGCCTCAACCGTGCAGGTCCCATACCCACACGCCGCCGACCCACTTCCCGGGACGGCCCACCAGTTCGTCCACGGCCTGCCGTAGCTGGTTCTGGTACGGCTGCGGCGCCAGTACCAGCGCCCCCGCCTTCCAGTACGCGAAGTCGACGCGTGCCTGCGCCCGCCAGTTCTTGCCGATCACCGGGGCCACTCCGGTGAAGCTGATGTCGCGCAGCATGCTGGACGTGTAGCGGGGCGACGCGGTGTAGATGCCGATGCGCTCGCTGCCGTAGGGGCCGTTGAAGTAGCCGCCGGGCATGGTGAACGCGAGGCCCGCCGCGGTCTGCCAGTGCAGCGCCTCCGCATTGCCCGAGTCGGGCAGCGGAATCGGTACGAGCGTCTCGTCCTTGCCGACGTACGACTTCCACGTCCCGTCCGTGATGAAGGCCGGGACCTGGGCGCGTTCGACCGTCTTCAGCGGCGCCGGAAGGATGGGGATGAGTGCCGCCGCGACCGCGGTGAGGCCGATGAACTGGTTGCCGATGTTCGGCGTGCGCACCAGCCGCTCGACCGCCACCGCCAGCAGCATGCCGAGGGCGGGCGCGCAGACCATCGCGACCCGCCCCTCGATGACCGACTCGAACAGGGGCTTGTCCGCGAGCAGGGCCCACGGGCCGGGGACCGTGCTGTTGCTGAGCGGGATCCTGAAACGCGGACCCAGGGAGAGGAACGCGGCCGCCACCGCCGTGAAGGCCAGCGCCTTGACCAGGGCGTGCTCCCACACCCGTACGACGATCGCGAAGGCCAGGGCCACCAGCGGCCAGCCGTAGAAGGCGTTCTGCTCGGTGGGGTTCAGGGAGAGCGCGTTCGCGGTCACCTCGTTGCCCGCGACCAGCGAGCGCTCGGCGAAGGAGAGCAGGGCGAGCGGGCTGTTGCCCGCCTTGTCGCCGTGGAGCACGCTCTTGTAGCTCTGCGGACCGAAGAACTGCCAGTACAGAGGGAGCGCGACGAGCGGGAGGCACACCGCCCCGCCGATGGCCAGGCCCTTCAGCAGCGGTCGCCAGGCCGCCTTCGCCACGTCCCGGCGAACGACCGCGTACGCGCCCGCGAACAGCACCATGCCGAGGGACCCGAGCAGCAGCGGCTCCTCGCCGAGGAAGATCTGGTACGCCGCCATCAGCCCGAGGACCACCCCGTCCCGTACGACCCGTGTGCCCGCGCACAGGCGCAGCGCGCGCTCGATGATCAGCGGGATCATGAACAGGACGGTGAAGTTCGGGTGGGCGTTGGCGTGGCTGACCATCGGGGGCGCGAAGGCGGCGAGTGCCGCGCCGACGAAGGCCGCGCCCCGGTGCCGCACGACTCGTTTCACGATCAGCCGGTACCAGGCGGCGGCCGTGGCGCCCAGTCCGAGCGTCATGACGAGGGCGAGGGTGACCGCGGGGCCGAGGAGCAGCGTGACGGGTGCCAAGGGGACGGTCAGGCCCAGCATGACCGTGTTGGCCATGAGGTTCACGCCGTCGGGGTAGCCCTGGAGCGTGGTGAAGAGGGGGTTGCGGAGATGGGCCACGTTGTCGGCCGTCACCGCGAAGAACCACTCCCACTGGTTCTGGTCCTGGAGCGAGTCCGGGAGGTAGCGGTGGTTCGGGTCGGCCCAGCGCCCCGAGTACAGGCCCACCGACATCAGCAGGAACACGGCGACCGCGAGAAGGTCGGCGGGGCGGACGGAGCGGATCTTCAGGGCGGCGAGCTCGGCCAGGACGCGGGCGTAGTCGAGGGGGCGGACCTTGGAGCCCGGCTGATGCGCCCAGCGCACCGGCACCTCGGTGACCGGCCAGCCCGAGCGCCGGAAGTGCTGGAGTATCTCGACGTCGATGCCCCAGCCGCTGAGCCGTGATGCGGCGAACGCCTCGCGGACTCGGTCGCCGTCGAAGAGTTTGAAGCCGCACTGGGTGTCGCGTATGCCGGGAACTGCGATCCGTCGTATCAGGAGGTTCCCGGCCCGCCCGAGCAGTTCGCGGACGTGGCTCTGGTGCCGCTCTATGGTCGCGCCCGGCGCCGAGCGGGAGCCGATCGCCGCCGAGTGCCCCTCGGCCAGCGCCTTCTCCAGCGCCTCCAGTTCCTCGATCGGAGCGGCCAGGTCGGCGTCCGTGACCAGGACACGGCGGCCGTACGAGACGAGGACGCCCAAGCGCAGGGCGTGGCCCTTGCCTCGGTTGCGGGGGCTGGTGACGAGCTGCACGCGCCGGTCGCCGACCGAGGCGGCGGTGACGACGTTCCGTGTGCCGTCGGTGGACCCGTCGTCGACGACGACGACCTCCCACTCGCCGAAGCGGCCCTCGTTCTCGCGCAGGTACGCCACGATCGCGTCGAGGGTGGGTCCGAGCCGCTCCTCTTCGTTGTAGGCGGGGACGACGACGGACAGGTCGATGGAGATGGCCGGCATGTCCTCTATGACGTCCGCGGCCTTCGTCGCGCTCATCCGGCGGCCAGTCGCTCGAGCAGGGCGAGGGAGTGCGCGTTGTACGCGGCGACGATGGCCTGCGCGGCGGCGGGGCCGCGGCGAGCCAGCGCGTCGACGAGTTCGGTGTGCCCGGCCCAGAGGCGGCCCCTGAGGTCGGTGGCCTTGCGCAGATGCTGGACCGCGCAGACCCAGGACTGCACCCGCAGCCTGTGCAGGAAGTCGGCGAGGTAGAGGTTGCCGTACAGGGAGCTCAGCTCGCGCCAGAAGCGCAGGTCGTAGCCGATCAGGACGTTCAGCTCGCCGGCGGCGGCGGCGCGCTGCGCCTCCTCCCCGCGGCGGCGGACCGTGGCGAGGGCGGCGGCATGGCGGGGGTGGTCCGCGATGGCCTTGCCCTCGCCGTCGGCGAGGCGGTGGAAGATCCCGTCGGTGACGAGGCTGCGGGCCTCGATCATCTCGCGGTAGTCGTCGAGGGAGTAGGCGTGCACCTCGAAGCCGCGGTGCTGAACGGCGTCGAGGAGGCCCTGGGCCGACAGGTCGACCAGGGCCTCGCGGACGGGGGTCGCGGAGACGCCGTACTGCTCGGCGATCTCCTTCACCGTGAACTCCTGCCCCGGCTGCAACCGGCCGGCCAGCACCTCGTCGCGGAGCGCGTCCGCGATCTGCTGCCGCAAGGTGCTACGGGTGACCGCGCCATTGCCGGGCATCGTGGTCTGGATCCTCCATCCGCGGGCGGGTGCGTGTTCCTCATCGAGCACGTCACCTTACGCGGTGGGGGTTCCTGAGCGCCGCGCACGGCGTGGCGGCGTGCGGCGCGGTCCGGCAGGCGCCGGACCGTCATGCGGTGTACTCGTCCGCCACCGACAGCGCCGCGTCCAGGGCCGCGAGGCCCTCCTTCGCCTCCGCCTCCGTGATGGTGCAGGGCGGGACGATGTGCGTGCGGTTCATGTTGACGAAGGGCCACAGGCCGTTCGCCTTCGCGGCGGCGCCGAACGCGGCCATCGGCGCGTTCGCGTCGCCGGCCGCGTTGTACGGCACGAGCGGCTCCCGGGTCTCGCGGTTCTTCACCAGCTCCAGGGCCCAGAACATGCCGACGCCGCGCACGTCGCCCACCGACGGGTGCCGTTCGGTCAGCTCGCGCAGTCCCGGTTCGATGACCTGCGCACCGACGACCGCCGCGTTCGCGACGACGCCCTCCTCGGCCATCACGTCGATCGTGGCGACGGCCGCGGCGCAGGCCAGCGGGTGCCCCGAGTACGTCAGACCGCCCGGGTAGGGCCGCTTCCCGAACGTCTCCGCGATCTGCCCGGAGACGGCGACGCCACCGAGCGGCACATAGCCGGAGTTCACGCCCTTCGCGAAGGTCATCAGGTCGGGGGTCACCTCGAAGAGGTCCGCGGCGAACCACTCGCCGGTGCGCCCGAACCCGGCCATCACCTCATCGAGGACGAAGACGATGCCGTACTTGTCGCACAGGTCGCGGACGCCCGCGAGGTACCCGCGCGGCGGGACCATGATCCCGGCGGTCCCGGGGATCGTCTCCAGGATGATCGCGGCGATCGTCCCCGGACCCTCGAAGGCGATGGTGGTCTCCAGGTGCTCCAGCGCCCGCTCGCACTCCTGCTGCTCGGTCTCGGCGTAGAACCGCGAGCGGTACAGGAACGGCGCCCAGAAGTGCACCACGCCCGCGGAGCCGCTGTCGGAGGCCCAACGGCGCGGGTCGCCGGTGATGTTCACGGCCTGCTGGGTGCCGCCGTGGTACGAGCGGTACGCGGACAGCACCTTGGGCCGGCCGGTGTGGATGCGCGCCATGCGTACGGCGTGCTCGACCGCGTCGGCGCCGCCGTTGGTGAAGAAGATCCGGTCGAGGTCGCCGGGGGTGCGTTCGGCGATCAGCCGGGCGGCCTCGGAGCGGGCCTCGACTGCGAAGGCGGGCGCGAACGTGGTCAGCGTGGCGGCCTGCTCCTGTATCGCGGCGACCACCTTCGGGTGCTGGTAGCCGATGTTGGTGAAGACGAGCCCGCTGGTGAAGTCGAGATAGCGGTTGCCGTCGTAGTCCCAGAAGTACGACCCCTCCGCACCGGCGACGGCGAGCGGGTCGATGAGGTCCTGCGCTGACCAGGAGTGGAACACGTGCGCACGGTCGGCGGCCTTCACGGCAGCGCCGACCTCGGGGTCGGTCTGAGGGATCATGCGCGGAAGCGTAGGTGTCCGTGACACGGAGACGACATCGGCGTTCTGTTTGCGCTCGGGGGCTTTCAGCGACAGGTTGTCGCACGGGGCGATGCCCGGGGACCGCTTCGAGAAGCGTTCTCGCACGCGTACGGGTCGCGGTGGACCCCGCTGGAAGCGGATGCCCGACCCGTTACGGAACCGTAGACACCGCTCTGGCCGGCTCCCTCCTGCGGGGGCATTATTCTCGGGCTGTCGCAGGGGGGTAGCAGGGGGGCAGGTGACGCGGCGATGGAGAAGCTGGGGGCGGGGGATCCGCTGGGGGTCGCCCCGGGGCTCGAGCTCAGGGGGAGTGTCGGGGCCTATCGACTGCTCGCCCGGCTCGGGGCCGGCGGCATGGGGAACGTGTATCTGGCCCGCTCCGACCGGGGCCGTACCGTCGCCGTGAAGCTCGTGCGGCGCGAGCTGGCCGAGCAAGAGGAGTTCCGGGCGCGCTTCCGGCATGAGGTGCAGGTCGCCCGGCGTGTCGGTGGGTACTGGACCGCACCCGTCCTCGACGCCGACACCGAGGCCGACATCCCGTGGGTCGCCACCGGCTATGTCGCGGGCCCCACCCTCCAGACCGTCGTCTCACAGGACCACGGCGCCCTGCCGGAGCGCTCCGTGCGCATCCTGGCCGCCGGTCTCGCCCACGCCCTCCAGGACATCCACGCCGCCGGGCTGATCCACCGCGACCTCAAACCCTCCAACGTCCTGGTGACGATCGACGGGCCGCGGGTCATCGATTTCGGCATCGCCCGTGCCATGGAGACTCTCACCGGAGCGTGGCTCACGCGTACCGGAGCGCTCGTCGGATCGCCCGGGTTCATGTCCCCCGAGCAGGTGCGCGGCGACCGCGTCACGCCCGCATGCGACGTCTTCTGCCTGGGATCCGTCCTCGCGTACGCCGCCACGGGCGTCCTGCCCTTCGGCACCTCCGACAGCGGGGTGCACGCCCTGATGTTCCGCATCGCGCAGGGGGACCCCGACCTGGACGGCATGCCCGAGGAGCTCGCCGGTCTCGTGCGGGACTGCCTGCGCAAGGACCCGGCCGCCCGGCCCACCCCCGCGCAGATCCTGGAACGGACCGGCGCGGAGGACACGGTCTCCGGTGGCCGAAGCCGGGACCCCTGGCTGCCCGGTGCCCTGGTCGCCCAACTCGGCCGCCACGCCGTGCGGTTGCTGGACGTGGAGGATCCGCAGGAGGCGGCGGGGGCCGCAGGCCCGGTGAACTCGGCGGATGCGGCGGCCCAGGGGGCTGCGCCCGGAGCGGTCGGCGCCGACGGGGGTCCCGCGGCCTCCGGCGCCGGTGCCCCGCAGGCCCCCGTGGACCTCACCAAACAGCTTCCGGCGGCTCGGGCCCCGGAGGTCTCACCCGAGCACGCCCCCGCGCCCGACGCGGCGGACGGTGCCGCCCCGGCCCCGCCCGGCCGGCCCGGCGGCCTCGACCGGTTGCCCACCCAGGTGGCGGGCCCCGGCCGGACGCGTTCGGCGGGCGCTCCGCCGGCCGCCCACCCGGCCTACGGCCACCCGCAGCAGCACCCCCAGACCCCTGCGTACGGCTACCCGCAGAACGCCGACGGCTGGGGCGGCGCCCCGGTCCCCGGCTACGGTCCCGCCCTCGGCTCGACCCCGCCGTACGGGCCACCCCCGTACGGTTCGCCTCCCTACGGTGACCCGGGACAACAGGAGACCCGGCGCAGAAGCGGCCGCTCCACCACCGTACTGATCGTCGTCGCCCTGGTGGTCGCGCTCTGCGCGGGCGGCTCCGTGTACGCGCTCATGCGGGGCGGCGGGACCGGGACGAGCGGCGCCGCCGGTCCGTCGCGCACCTCCTCCGCGCCCACGACCCACGGCCCGACGACGCCCGCGCCCCCCACCCCGGCGAGCGCGAGCCCGACCACGCGGTCCCCCGCTGCGGGCGCCGTCCCCGACGCCTACCTCGGCACCTGGAACGCCGCCATCGACAACGCCAACGGGCACAGCACCCGCCGCCTGGTCGTCCAGCAGGGCGGGGTGGGTGACATGGTGCTCTCCCTGACCGCGGACGGCCCGCCCGGCAGCGGCACGTACCACTGCGTCTTCCAGGCGAAGCTGGCCGGGAGCCCCACTGCCGACGGTCCGTTGGAGATCGGTCCGTCCACGGTCACGGTCGGCCGTCCCGCTTCCTCCTGCACCCCGGGCGAGGCCACGGAACTGACGATCCTCCCGGACGGCCGCCTGAGGCGTGTGAACACGAGCACCGGCGAGTCCCTGACGTACACGAAGGCGGGCTGAACTCCCTTTACCCGCTTGCCTGTTGAACGTCACGCGAACTTCGGCGGACGGCTCCTGCGTGTGTCCGCCGACGGGCCGTACCGTGACCCCACGATCGGCTCCGGGGAGTAGCGGGGGACCCACGGTGCAATGGCTGAGTCCAGAGAACGTCGTGGCCGTGGGGACCGCGGTCCTCGGTGTCGTCGCATCCGGTGTCATGGTCTGGTACGAGCGCCGGGTACCGCGCCGCAAACGCGTCGGCTACCGCGTCCAGATGGACAACCCGATAGGTGACGACGTCCGCTCGGGCCGCGCGAACAGACGCCTCGGACTCTTCGACGAGACCCCGGGCATGGTGGACGCCACACTGGTCCTCCTCCGCATCGAGAACGACGGCTCGCAGAGCATCGACCGCGACGACTACACCGGCCCCGAACGCCATGGCCTGACCGCGGTCTTCACCGACCGCACCATCGGCGGTGTCTCGGTCACGCAGCCGACCGACACCGACCACCTCATGGACCACTTCACTCCGGAGCGGGGCTTCGGTTATGAGGGCAACAAGCTGCGCATACCTCGGGTCCCGCTCAACCGTGGCGACCACTTCAAGCTGCTCGTGCTGCTGTCGGGCGGCGATGTGGGCCGCGAGATACGGCTCATCGGCGGTATCCGGGACGGCGAGGTGCACCCCAACCGCAGTGCCACCCCGGACGACAAGGCGCCCCTGTTCAGCCGAGCGGCCCGGCTGATCAGCATCACCCTCACCCTCAGCGTCGTCACGCTGGCCGGCATCGTCATCGCCCGCGACGACAACCCGCCCCCCATCGGCTGCGCCCGCGGCTCCCTGACGATCAGCGGCTCCACTGCCTTCGCCCCCGTGGCACGGGAGCTGGCGAAGGAGTACGAGAAGAAGTGCGAGGGCTCCGACATCACGGTGGACGCGCGCGGGAGCGAGGCGGGCGTCGGTGAACTCGCCGCCCGGGGCGCCCGGTCGAAGGGCTCCCCGTCCATGATCGCGTTCTCCGACGGGCCCACGGCCGACGGGTCCCGTGACCTCGAGGGGAACAGAGTCGCGGTGCTGGCCTTCACCCTGGTGGTCAACCACGGCCTCGATCTCAAGGGCGGGCTCTCGCTGGCCGACGTACGCCGCATCTACCGCGGGCAGATCACACGCTGGAAGCAGCTCGACGCCCGCCTGCCCGATCTGCCCGTGGTGCTCGTCAGCCGCAACGCCGACTCCGGCACGCGGCAGATCTTCCAGCGGCAGGTGCTGGGCAGCTGGGAGCGGGCCCCCAGCACGTCGCTGGACTGTGTGCACAAGGACGACAGATCCGCCCCCGTCATGCGCTGCGAGCTCGACTCCACGCAAGAGGTGCTGGACAAGGTGGCCCAGATCCCCGGCGCCATCGGCTACAGCGAGCTCAACCTCGCCCTCGGCCACAAGGGCCTGCGCCGGGTGTCCCTGGACGGTGCCGTGGCCTCCGTCGAGGACATCGAGTACGGCAGGAGCGACTACCCCTATCGCGGGGTCGAGTACGCCTACACCTACCGCCGCCCGTCCGCGGGATCTCTCGCCGCCGGTTTCCTCGCCTACCTCGGTCAGGGCGTCGGCGAGACCGTGATCCGGGCCCACGGCCATCTGCCGTGCTCAGCGCGGGCGGTGCTGCCCCTGTGCGCCGACGACGGAGGAGGAACCTGACGCGTACGCGGCTCCCGGTGGGACGACGGGCCCCTGCGGTGTCTGGTGGGACGACTGGTTCGTCCCGCGGCTCCCGGTGGGACGACGGGCCCCTGTGGTGTCTGGTGGGACGAGCGGCTCGTCCTGTGGTGTCCGGTGGGAGGACCGGTTCGTCCCGCGGCTCCCGGTGGGAGGGCGGCTCGGTCCTGTGGTGTCTGGTGGGAGACCGGCCCTGCGGTGTCCGGTGGGACGACTGGTTCGTCCCGCGGCTCCCGGCGGGACGACCGGCCCCTGCGGTGTCCGGTGGGACGAATGGCTCGTCCTGCGGTGTGCGGTCGGACTACTGGCTCGTCCTGTGGTGTCCGGTGGGACGACTGGCTCGTCCTGTGGTGCCGGCTGTCTCACCTCGGCTCCGGCGGCCGCTGACGGGGCATGTTCGGCCGGGCTCCGTTCGGCGGCGCGAACCTTCCCGGCACCACCCCGTCCGCCCGCGGCGCGGTCATCCCCGTCGACTGGATGCCCAGCGGCCCCGACCGCGTCCGGAACTCCACCATCCAGTCCGCCGTCTCCGCCCGCACCAGCTCCGTCACGTCCTCCGAGAACCGCCGCAGCACCGAAAGGCAGCGCTCCGCGGCCTCCCCGGCGGTCCCCTCCGTCGGCCCCAGCACCTCCCGCACGCACTCCGACGCCCAGTCGAACTGCAGCGCCTGCAGCCGCCGCTGCACGGCCTGCGCGGTCGCCACGTCCCTTATCCATCCGGACGTCACACCGAAGAACCGGTCCCCGGCGACACAGGCCGCCCCCAGCAGCAGCGACAGATACGCCCACGGCGCGACCCCGCGCGCCACCCCGGTCAGATCGAGCAGCGGCAGCGCGGCCCCGCACACGGCCCCGGCCGCCGCGCCCCCGCGCAGCACCAGCGCCCCTCGCCGTTTCCACACCCGGTTCGCCAGATACCAGGCCGCCGTCTCCAGCGCCCGCTGCTCCACCCACCGGTACAGCTCGTCGAGCCGCCGTGCGGGCTCGCCCCAGTCGCCGTGCGGGAACGGCCGCCCCGCCAGGTCGTCCGGCCGGGGCCCCGCCGCACCGTCGCCCCGCCCGTCCTGGACCGGACCCTCGGGCTGCATCTCCGGCTGACTCACCCGGCACTCCCTACGTACGGCTGTGACGTTCCGCGATGCGCACTCCGCGGAGCGCCCGGCGCCCACGTCGCGCACGCTTCGCAATGTGCTCGTGACGCATGGTGCTGAAGCGCCGGACCCTTCCTACCGCCCAATGGGTGGCGAGCACCCGGGTTTCACCTCTTTTCCGCCCGGAAGTGGGCCCTGGGTCAGGTACAGGACGGCGGCCAATCTCACTCGAAAGAGTGCCGTCGTGGTGCCGGACCGGGTCCGGACGGACTACCGGAGCGATCGTCCCGGTGACCACGTAGGCTCGTGCCAGGCGGCAAAACCCGCCCTGACAGCCGCACGAAACCCTGACAGCCGTACCGTACGAAACCAGGAGCTGATCGTGATTCCCGGTGGTGGCCAGCCCAATATGCAGCAGTTGCTCCAGCAGGCCCAGAAGATGCAGCAGGACCTCGCGAAGGCGCAGGAGGAGCTGGCGCGGACCGAGGTCGACGGCCAGGCGGGCGGTGGTCTGGTGAAGGCCACGGTGACCGGTTCCGGCGAGCTGCGGGCCCTGGTCATCGATCCGAAGGCGGTGGACCCGGAGGACACGGAGACGCTCGCCGACCTGATCGTCGCGGCCGTCCAGGCGGCCAACGAGAACGCGCAGACCCTCCAGCAGCAGAAGCTCGGCCCACTGGCCCAGGGCCTGGGCGGCGGCATCCCCGGCCTGCCGTTCTGAGTCCACCGGCCCGTCCCTTCTAAGAAAGGCGAGGGCCAACTACCGTACGTACCAAGAAACCGAGCCCGGCTACCGTACGTACCGACGCTCTCCAGGAAAGGCAGTCCGTTGTACGAAGGCGTGGTCCAGGACCTCATCGACGAGCTGGGGCGGCTGCCCGGCGTCGGTCCCAAGAGCGCGCAGCGGATCGCCTTCCACATCCTGCAGGCCGAGCCGACCGACGTACGTCGGCTCGCCCAGGCGCTGCTCGAGGTGAAGGCGAAGGTCCGCTTCTGCGCGACCTGCGGCAACGTCGCGCAGGAGGAGCTGTGCGGCATCTGCCGTGACACACGCCGCGACACCTCGGTGATCTGCGTGGTGGAGGAGCCGAAGGACGTCGTGGCGATCGAGCGGACCCGCGAATTCCGGGGCTGCTACCACGTCCTGGGCGGCGCGATCAGCCCGATCGAGGGCGTGGGGCCGGACGACCTGCGTATCAGGGAGCTCCTCGCGAGGCTGGCCGACGGTACGGTCACCGAGCTGATCCTGGCCACGGACCCGAACCTGGAGGGCGAGGCCACGGCCACGTACCTCGCCCGGATGATCAAACCCATGGGCCTCAAGGTCACCCGCCTGGCCAGCGGCCTCCCGGTGGGTGGCGACCTGGAATACGCGGACGAGGTCACCCTCGGCCGCGCCTTCGAGGGGAGACGACTCCTAGATGTCTGACGCCACGCTGCACTCCACGACGCAGGACCCCGACGACTTCGCGGTGCAGATCGCGGACCAGATCGAGAGTTTCCTGGTCGCCGTCACGGAGGTCGCGAAGGGCGACGAGCCGGACTCGGCCATTCCGTTCCTCCTGCTGGAGGTCTCCCAGTTGCTCCTGGCGGGCGGCCGCCTCGGCGCACACGAGGACATCGTCCCGGACGAGCGCTACGAGCCGGACTCCGGCCCGGATCCGGACGCGGACGACCTGCGCGAACGCCTCGCCGCCATGCTGGACCCGGTCGACGTCTATTCGGAGGTCTTCGACCCGTACGAGCCGCGCAGGGCGCCCGTCCCGGCCCGCATCTCCGACGACCTGGCGGACGTCATCACCGACCTGCGCCACGGCATGGCCCACTACCGTGCCGGCCGCACCACCGAGGCCATGTGGTGGTGGCAGTTCTCGTACTTCTCCAACTGGGGCTCGACGGCGTCCGCGACGCTCCGCGCGCTCCAGTCCCTGGTCGCGCACGTGCGGCTGAACCAGCCCCTGGAGGAGCTCGACGGCCTCGACACCGACCAGGACCTCGGCGAGGAGGCCCTCGCCGAGGAGGCGGGCAGGGTCATGGCCCGGGAGATCGCGGGGCCGCTGGGGCTGCGGCCGGTCAAGTAAGCCGGCGGCCCCCTTCCCGGGCGTGGCCGGTCATGCAAGCCCGGCGACGCCCTTCCCGAGTGCGCTCAGGCCTCTGGCCAGCGCGAGCAGCAGGACGAGGGCGCGGGCCAGCTTCTCGGGTACACGCCCCGCGAGGGCCCGGCCGACCAGGGCGCCCGCAACCATGGCGGCGACGGCCAGGGCCCAGACGGGCGCGGTGAGACGGGGCGGTCCGTTGGACGCCACGGACACCGCGTTCACGACGACGCCGTAGAACTGTGCGTTCGGCACGAACTCGCGCACCGTCCACTCGGAGTTGAAGGCAGAGAGGGAGACGGGCGGTCCTCCGACCCCTGCGGCGGAGTTCATGAACCCGCCGAGGCCTCCGGCGACGACGGCCCCTCGCCCGCCGCGCAGTCCGGGCACCCGCAGACCGCGCATCACCAGCGCCACCGCCACGGTGACGAGCGCGCCCATGCAGGCCAGCAGCGCGGGTTCCGGCAGTTGCCGGGCCATCCAGGTCCCGGCGGGCACGGTGATCACGGCGGCCAGGCACAGGCGCACCATGACCGTGAGCCGTACCGTGCGCCACCCGTGGGCGATCCCGACGGCACTGATGGCCCCGGCGGCACAGTTGGCGAGCGCGACCCCCTGGGTCATGGGTCGGCATCCTTCCGCCGCCGGTCCGGTGGGATCAAGCGGCCGGCAGCCGGAGATCGAGGGATAGGCGTACGACCCGCACCTGTGCTTGAACTTGATTCACAAGCGTCTCCTGTGACACGCGGCACTTTCCGAGTACGGGGCCCGCGCCTGGGCAGATGCGGTGCTGGAGCGGCCGAATGGCGGCGGAAACAGGCGGTGAAAAGCGCCGTACGTCCGTCGTACGCCCGAAGAAAACCGGGGTGATCCCGGGGTGAGCGGGACATCTCACCATGCGGTATCCCGGAAGGGAAATTCGGTCGCTCGATAGACTGAGCCGACCGCACTCGCACTTGCGCAGATGCGGAAAGAGACGGACTGAGCGAGGAGCGCACGTGGGCCTTGTCGTGCAGAAGTACGGAGGCTCCTCCGTAGCCGATGCCGAAGGCATCAAGCGCGTCGCCAAGCGGATCGTGGAAGCGAAGAAGAACGGCAACCAGGTGGTTGTCGTCGTTTCCGCGATGGGCGACACGACGGACGAGCTGATCGATCTCGCCGAACAGGTATCCCCGATGCCTGCCGGGCGTGAGTTCGACATGCTGCTGACCGCCGGAGAGCGGATCTCCATGGCCCTGCTGGCGATGGCGATCAAAAACCTGGGCCACGAGGCCCAGTCCTTCACCGGCAGCCAGGCAGGCGTCATCACCGACTCGGTCCACAACAAAGCCCGGATCATCGACGTCACGCCGGGGCGCATCCGCACCGCGCTGGACGAGGGCAACATCGCGATCGTCGCCGGTTTCCAGGGCGTCAGTCAGGACAAGAAGGACATCACGACCCTGGGTCGCGGTGGCTCCGACACGACCGCCGTGGCGCTGGCCGCCGCCCTCGACGCGGAGGTGTGCGAGATCTACACCGACGTCGACGGAGTGTTCACCGCCGACCCGCGTGTGGTGAAGAAGGCCCGGAAGATCGACTGGATCTCCTTCGAGGACATGCTGGAGCTGGCCTCGTCCGGGTCCAAGGTGCTGCTCCACCGCTGTGTGGAGTACGCCCGCCGCTACAACATCCCGATCCACGTCCGCTCCTCGTTCAGTGGGCTGCAGGGCACGTGGGTCAGCAGCGAGCCGATTGAGCAAGGGGACAAGAAGGTGGAGCAGGCCATCATCTCCGGTGTCGCGCACGACACCTCCGAGGCCAAGATCACGGTCGTCGGCGTGCCGGACAAGCCGGGCGAGGCCGCCTCGATCTTCCGCGCCATCGCCGACGCCGAGATCAACCTCGACATGGTCGTGCAGAACGTGTCGGCCGCGTCGACCGGTCTCACGGACATCTCCTTCACGCTCCCGAAGACCGAGGGACGTAAGGCCATCGACGCCCTGGAGAAGGGCCGGACCGCGATCGGCTTCGACTCGCTGCGCTACGACGACCAGATCGGCAAGATCTCGCTCGTCGGCGCGGGCATGAAGACGAACCCGGGTGTCACGGCGTCCTTCTTCGAGGCGCTGAGCGACGCGGGCGTGAACATCGAGCTGATCTCGACCTCCGAGATCCGCATCTCGGTGGTCACGCGCGCTGACGACGTGCCGGAGGCCGTCCGCGCGGTGCACACCGCGTTCGGCCTGGACTCCGAGAGCGACGAGGCCGTCGTCTACGGAGGCACCGGGCGATGACCGGCCTCCCCGGCGGGGGCGCGGGACGCACGAAGCCGACGGGTCTCTTGTTCGGGGGGCCGGGTCGTACGGCGTCGACGGGTCTCTTGTTCGGGGGGCCGGGTCGTACGGCGTCGACGGGTCTCTTGTTCGGGGGCTCGGTTCCTACGGCGTCGACCAGCCTCCCCTTCGGGGGCCCTCTCCCTAGGGAGTGCCGATGACGGCGCGGACCGACAAGCCGACGCTCGCGGTCGTGGGAGCGACCGGGGCCGTCGGCACGGTCATGCTCCAGATCCTGTCCCAGCATGCGGACATCTGGGGCGAGATCCGCCTGATCGCCTCACCGCGCTCGGCCGGCCGCAAGCTGGCCGTGCGCGGTGAGGAGGTCGAGGTCGTGGCGCTGGCCGAGGACGCGCTGTCCGGCGTCGACGTGGCGATGTTCGACGTACCGGACGAGATCGCCGCGCACTGGGCGCCGATCGCCGCGGGCCGGGGCGCGGTCGTGGTGGACAACTCGGGTGCGTTCCGGATGGACCCCGACGTTCCCCTGGTCGTGCCGGAGGTCAATCCGCACGCGGCCCGGGTGCGTCCGCGCGGCATCATCGCCAACCCCAACTGCACGACTCTCACCATGATCGTGGCTCTTGGCGCGCTGCACGCCGAGTTCGGATTGCGCGAGCTGGTCGTCTCTTCCTACCAGGCCGTCAGCGGCGCGGGACGCGCGGGCATCGACACACTACGGCAGCAGCTGTCTCTGGTAGCCGGCACGGAGCTGGGGACCAGCCCCGGTGACGTACGGCGCGCGGTGGGCGACAACACGGGGCCGTTCCCGGAGCCGGTCGCGCTGAACGTGGTGCCGTGGGCCGGATCGCTGCGCGAGGACGGGTGGTCCTCGGAGGAGATGAAGGTCCGCGACGAGTCCCGCAAGATCCTTGGGCTGCCGGACCTGCGCGTGGCGGTCACGTGCGTGCGCGTACCGGTGGTCACCACGCATTCGTTGACGGTCCACGCCCGCTTCGAGGGCGAGGTCACGGTGGGCCGCGCCCGCGAGATCCTCGACACCGCGCCCGGCGTGGTCCTCTTCGACAAACCGGCGGCGGGCGAATTTCCCACGCCCGCCGACGTGGTGGGCACGGACCCCGCCTGGGTGGGCCGGGTGCGCCGCGCCCTGGACGATCCCACCGCGCTCGAACTGTTCGTGTGCGGCGACAATCTACGCAAAGGTGCCGCATTGAACACGGCGCAGATCGCGGAGTTGGTGGCGGCGGAGCTCGGGGCGGCGTAACGCCTCACGGGGTGCCGGCCACCCCGGTGGGTGCCGTGTGCCCGGCGCAGTGCGTAGGTACTCCTGCGGCGATGTCCACTGGCCGGAAACCCCGTGGCCGTTGGCTGAATCGTTTGTAGGATCTGTGTCGGTTCCATGGATGCTCGTTGGTCCGGACCACTTGAATCGAAGCCTCTCGGCGTCCGAAGATTTCCCTCCCCGCCCTCGCAACCGCGCGCAGGACGGGGAGCGTCTTTGCGGTCGGCCTTCGGGGGGCCGGGCACCACACATACGGGGCATAGGGGAAGAGCGGGTACGCATGAGGGCACTTGACGCACGGTCCGGTGCGCTGGGGGGCGCACGACAGTACGTGCAGACGGACGTGATGCCTGTCGCAAAAGTGATTCCTGCCGCGTACAACCCTGACGCGGGGAGACGTGTCCAACTGGCGTGGCAGAGGTTCTCGAATTCACCGCGGTACAGGCGAGGGGCGCGGCTCTTCGTCCACCACGCCGCCCCCGCTTGCCCGGCGCGCCCGGCGGCATGCCGGTGATCGCCCCCATGCCCGCAGCGCGGCCCGCCCGCATCCCGAACCAGCGCGAGGACGCCGACGAGACGACGGTCGCCGGCACCACGGTCGACCACCTCACCGAGACCTACCGCGCCCACTACCGCTCCCTCCTGGGTCTGGCGGCGCTCCTCCTCGACGACACCGCGTCCTGCGAGGACGTCGTCCAGGAGGCGTTCATCCGCGTCCACTCGGCACGCAAGCGCGTCCGCGACCCCGAGAAGACGCTCGCGTACCTCCGGCAGACGGTCGTCAACCTTTCGCGTTCGGCCTTGCGCCGCCGCATCCTCGGCGTCAAGCTGCTGTCCAAGCCGATGCCGGACATGGCGAGCGCCGAGGAGGGCGCGTACGACCAGCTGGAGCGCGACTCGCTGATCAGGGCGATGAAGGGCCTCCAGCGCCGTCAGCGCGAGGTCTTGGTGCTGCGCTACTTCGCTGACATGACCGAGGCCCAGGTCGCCGCGACACTGGGGATCTCACTGGGGTCGGTGAAGGCGTACGGTTCCCGCGGCATAGCGGCGCTCCGTACCGCGATGGGGGCGTCGGCATGAGCGAGTACGACGAGCGGCGCGCCGCCTCCTGGGGGCGCGACTCCCACGAACGACACGAGCCGTACGAGTGGCACGAGCCGACGGGCCGACCCGAGCCCCACGAGGACGAGCACAAGCAGCATGCTGGGAACGGAACTGTGAACCACCGCCCCGACGACCAGGGCCGACACGAAGCCGGACCGGACCGCGCTGCTTCCGACGCGACGGCAGCCGACGGCTTCGCGCTCGGGCGCGGTGCCTTCGACGGCGGGAACGACTCGGGCACGGAGCACAGGGGCTTCGACGGCGGAGCCGAGGACCCGGGTGCCGACGGCTTCCGAGGGCGGCACGACGACTTCGATGCGGCTGCCGACGGCTTCGGCGTGGGCCGGGATCGGCTTATGGCGGCACTCGGGGGGCTTGGCCGGGGCGGCGTCGGAGCCGGTGGTTCCGGAGCTGGTGGGGGCCGTCCGGGCGCCAAGGGGTCCGGGGCCGGACCCGACGAGCCCGAAGCGACCTCGGAGGGACTCGGCGCCGACGAACTGGCGCTGCGGCGGATGCTGCACCAGGCGGTGCGCGAGATCGAGCCGCGCGACGGCACGCTGGAACATCTACGGCGCGCGGTGCCCGCCCGGCGTGCCCGCAAGCGGCAGGCTTTGGTCGGTATGGCCGCCGCCGCCCTGTTCATCGGCACGGCGATCCCCGCCCTCGTCCATGTCTCGAACGCCACCGGCTCCAACGCCGACCCCTCCATCGCCGGCCAGGCCTCAGAGGCCCAGGGCGGCACCACCCAGGGCAAGGGCCCGGACGGCGGTTCCAGTGGTCCCGCGGGCTCCTCAGGCACGTCCAAGGACAAGGGCAAGGACGGCCAGAAGGGCAAGGAGGACAAGGGTAAGGGCGCGAGCAGCGGGGTCACGGACGGGGCCGACCCGACGGCCTCCGCGCAGAGCGCACCCGCGTGTACGGCGACCCAGCTCGGCGATGCGACCGGCACCGTGGGCGCCCCGGACTCCACCGGCACCGTCTACGGCACGTTCCGCGTCTCCAACATCTCCACCACGAGCTGTACCGTCTCGGGCGCCGGCAGCGTGGGCACCGTCGCCCAGGGTGCCGCGGACTCGTCCAAGATCAGCGTGGTCAACCATGTCGCGGGCGACGTGGCCACCGGTCTGCCCGACCCGTCCCAGGAAGTCACCTCCTTGGTGCTCAAGCCGGGGGTGGCATACGAGGTCAAGTTCGCCTGGGTCCCGTCGCAGACCTGCCCCACCACAGGTGACGGCGGCACCGGCGACCCGTCCCCGAACCCGAGCCCTTCGGACACCTCGAGCGCGGGCGGCAGTACGGGCACGGACAGTGGTGGCACGGCACCGCAACTGGTGAGGGAGGACGGCGTGGCCGAGGGCAGCGTGGTGGTCTCCCACACCCCGGAGATCGGCTCCGGCACCTCGACGGCGACCATCTCCAACGCGTGCGCCGGCACGGTCTACCGCACGGGAATGCTCCCGGCCACCTGAGCCGCACGCCGGCACGGCTCCGCCTGCCGCGTGGGTTTCGAACTGGATCCCGCCTTGCGGGGGCCTCGAGCAGCTCCCAGCCATGGCCTGACTGTCGAGTAGGTGGTTCTCAGACCGAGGTGGGGTCTCAGGCCGGGGCGGGCCTCAGGCCGGGGTGGGGTCTCAGGCCGGGGTGGGGTCTCAGGCCGGGGCGGGGTCTCAGACCGGGGCGGGCCTCAGGCCGGGGCGGGCCTCAGGCCGGGGCGGGGTCTCAGACCGGGGCGGGCCTCAGGCCGGGGTGGGGTCTCAGACCGGGGCGGGGCCTAAGACGAGGGTGGCCTCGGGCCGGAGAGGCCTTGATGGGTGGGCCTCGGATCGAGTGGACCTCGGATCGAGTGGACCTCGGATCGAGTGGACCTCGGATCGAGTGGACCTCGGAGGTAGGGGTGGGCCTCAGGCCTTCGTGGCCCGTGCCCGGCTCTCGCCGGCGGCTTCCTCGCTTCCGGCCTCCTTCGCCGGGCCCTCGGCCGAACCGTCGCCCCCGGCGGCCGCCGCCCCGGAACCCGTTCCTCCCGTTCCCTCCGGCACGAGCCCCAGTTCCGCGTCCCGGGCGTATTCGGCCTCACGTCGCAGCAGCCGGAACCACATGAAGACCGTGAAGCCCGCGAATACGAACCACTCACCCGTGTAGCCCAGGTTCTGGAACGCCTTCAGGTCCAGCCCGGAACCGTCGGGCGCCGTCGCCGGTACGGCTTTCATCCCACCGTCGGCCTTGTCGAGGGTGACCCACGCGTCGTACACGTCGTACGGCACCAGGTTCACCAACGACGCCGCACTGATCGCCGCGGTCTGGTCGGCGGGCAGCCCGCCGCCCGCGCCCACCCCGTTCGCCCCCGGGCTCTCCGACGCCTGCAGGGCTCCCGTGACGGTGACCTCGCCGGTCGGCGCGGCCGGAGCCTTCGTGGTGTCCGCGTCGCCCGGCAGCCAGCCCCGTACCACCGGAAGTGCCTTGCCCGTGTCGGTCCGCAGCATGGTCAGGACGTAGAAGCCGCGTGTGCCGTCCAGCTCACGGTCCGGCACCAGCAACTGCTTCCCGTACCGCCCGGTGGCCGTGGCCCTCATCCCGGACGTCCTCTTGTCCACCGGGAGCAACTCGTCCACGGGCCGGGCCGCCTCCTTCCGGTCCGCGGCGACCCGCTCGGTCAGCGTCCGGTGGTCCTGCACCCGGGCCTCGAACCGGCTCAACTGCCATGACCCCATGAAGATGCAGAAGGGGATGGCCAGCAGCACGAAGACGTTGATTCCCCACCAGCGGGGCGTCAGCAGGAACCGGTACACGCCCTCAACGGTACGGTGCCGCCCCAGCGGTCCTGCGTGTGGGGGCCGCGGACGCGCCTGAGGGATCCATGGACGTGCACCCGGGACCCATGGGCGCCCGCTTGTGGGATCCGCGGACTTGCGCGTAGGACCCCAGGACCGCGGTGGGACCCCGACGTGCCGGTGGGGCCCGTGGACCTACCGGTCGGAGCTGTGGACGGCTTGTGGGACCTGTCCCGCCCGTGGATCTGTGGGCTCGTGCCTGGGGTCCCGGACGGCGTGGGGCGCATCGGGCGACCCGCGGGACTCGTGGACCTACCGATCGGAGCCGTGGACCCGTCCACAGGACCTGCGCACCCGCCCGCGAGGCCTTCGGCACACCCCGCGGAGGCTGGGCACACGCCTGCGCCAGCACCCCCGCTCGCGAGACCTGGCACCCGCTCGCGAGACCTGGCGCCCGCTCGCGAGACCTGGGCACGCGCCCGCTCGACCTGGGTTTGCGGGGCACACGCGCATGCCCCGCAAGCCCGACCTGACCCCTCGATCTCGGGCACGCCATCCGTCCGACGCGCCCCTGCCCCGGTCGCCGAACCCCGGAGGACACCGCCCGACCTACACCGCGCTCGCCGCTCCCCTCACCTCCTCCGATGCCGCCCCCAGGTGCCGCGCGGCGAAGTCCAGCTCCAACCGCACCTGCTTGATCCGCTCGTCGACCACCAGCGAGCCGTGCCCCGCGTCGTACCGGTACACCTCGTGCACCGCGTCCCGCGCGGCGAGCCGGTCCACATAGTTCTCGACCTGGCGGATCGGGCACCGTGGGTCGTTCACCCCCGCCGAGATGTACACCGGAGCCTTCACCGCCTCGACGTACGTCAGCGGCGACGACGCCTCGAACCGCTCCGGCACCTCCTCGGGCGTGCCGCCGAGCAGTGTCCGGTCCATCGCCTTCAGCGCCTCCATCTCGTCGTGGTACGCCGTGACGTAGTCCGCGACCGGGACCGCCGCGATACCGATGGTCCACGCGTCCGGCTGTGTGCCGAGCCCGAGCAGCGTCAGGTACCCGCCCCAGGAACCTCCCGTCAGGACGAGCCGCTCCGGATCCGCGAGCCCGGACGACACCGCCCACTCCCGGACCGCCGCGATGTCCTCCAGCTCGATCAGCCCGACCCGGTGCTTGAGAGCGTCCGTCCACTCACGTCCATAGCCCGTCGAGCCGCGGTAGTTGACCCGCACCACCGCGTACCCGTGGTCCACCCAGGCCGCCGGTCCCGCCGCGAACGAGTCGCTGTCGTGCCAGGTCGGACCACCGTGGATGTCGAACACCGTCGGCAACGGCCCGCTCGCCCCCGCCGGCCTCTGCACCAGCGCGTGGATGCGGCCGCCGGGCCCGTCCACCCACACGTCCTCCACCGGAACCGACCCCGGCGACTTCATCCCGGGCGGATCCAGCACGACCTCGCCCGACGTCGACCGCACCACGGGCGCCTCGGCCGCCGACGACCACAGGTACTCCAGGGTCCCGTCGGGACGGGCCGTCGCCCCCGACACCGTGCCCGGCGGCGTAGGCACCCGCACCAGCTCGCGCGTCGACAGGTCGTAGCGGAACAGTTCGCTGCGCGCCTCGAAGCTGTGCACGATCAGCAGTGCTGAACCGTCGGGGTACCACTCCGCGGCCACGTCACCCGGCAGCTCCAGCGCCAGGTCCGTCTCCTCGCCCGAGGCGACGTCCCACACCATCGGCTCCCACCGGCCGCGCCGCTGGTGCGCGATCAGCAGCCGTGTGTCCCCGTCGAGCGGCGCGAAGCCCAGCACCTCCAGGCCCAGCTCGACCGTGCCGCCCTTGGTGTCGTCCAGCTCCGCCACGGTGGAACCGTCCGGCCGCAGCACGCGCAGCGCGGAGTGCATCGCGTCGCCGTGCTCGGTGTGCTCCACGGCGATCAGCGAGCCGTCGCGTGAGAGGTCGCCCACCCCGGCCGACTCACGATGCCGGTAGACCTCCACCGGGTCCTGACCGGTCCGCACGAGGTGGATCGTCGACCCGTCCTGGTCGGTCGAGCGGCCCACGACCGCCGTCCGCCCGTCCCGCCCGATCGCGAGCCCGGCAGGGTACGACGGCTCGAGCCCGGGAGCCGCAGGGCCGTCGATCCCGGAGTCCTTGCCGGAGGCGCCGGGCAGGAACCGCTGGCGTCTCCAGATCCCGAACTCGTCCCCGTCCGTGTCGTCGAACCACCAGATCCACTCGCCGTCCGGCGAGAGCACGCCGTCCGTCGTGCCGTTCGGCCGGTCCGTTACCTGGCGCTGCGCGCCCGTGGCGCGGTCCCACGCGTACAGCTCGTACGTCCCCGTCGCATTCGAGACGAACAGCGAGCGGTGCGGCGCGTCCTCCGCCCAGTCCGGCAGCGACACCCGCGGCGCCCGGAAGCGCTTCTCCCAGTCAGGCATGTCCACGCCGCGTTGCGGCGAGGCGGACCCGTTGCTCTCAGTCATGGCCCCATAGTGCCTGGCCCGGCCGACTTTCCGCGGGGAAGGCCCCCAGCCTGTGGATAACTCGCCCGCAAAGCCCTCTGACCACGCATGATCACGGGGCCGTGCCGCTCCGCAGATCGCCCAGTCCTGCGTGATCTCGCTTTGGCGGAGCTGGCACGCCTTTCGCAGGCCCCTGCCGGGACAACCGTCTCGTTCGTCACGCCCGGCGGCTTCTGCCCGGCCGCATCCGCTCGGCGGCTTCTGCCCGACGGCCTCGTCTGCCTTGCCGACTTCCGGTATTGCGCAGGTCAGAGACGATTGTCAGTGGCGGGATGCACACTCGCGGCATGACCTCGATGACCGATCTGCGTAAGACCGTGGAGATCTTCTGGGCCGCAGCGGCGGCCCGTGACTGGGACGCGTTCGCGGACTCCCTGGCCGAGGACGTCGTCTACACCCTGCCGCAGACGCGGGAGCGCATCCGCGGGCGGGAGAAGTACGTCCAGTTCAACCGCGAGTACCCAGGCGACTGGCACCTGCGCCTCGAGCGCATCGTCGCCGAGGCCGAACAGGTCGTCACGTGGGTGCACTTCACAGTGGGCCTTGAGGAGATGTACGGCATCTCGTTCTTCACGACCGACCGGGAGGGACACATAGCCACGGTGACGGACTTCTGGCCCGAGGCGTACGAGCCGCCGACGGGCCGCGAGCACCTGGTCGAGCGTTACTGACGGCCCGGGACCGACGACTCGCGCTCCTTTGCGTGGGCCGTCTCCTATGCTCCGGCCGGCTCGCGCCGCCTGCGGCCGAGGAGTTCGGCCAGACCGCGGCGCGTCGCCGCCAGGACCACGCGGTCCTCGGGACGCAGGACGTAGGTGGGCGGCAGCTCCCAGACCAGCCCCGAGGCGTGGTCGGGCGCGTCCGTCTCCGGGTGGGGCGTCTGGTTGCGTTCGTCCGGCGTCGAGGTGTCCAGGGCGATCACACGCCACGCTCCCGCCCGGAACGCCTCGGCGACCGTCCGTCCCTCCAGCTGCGGATGCCCGGCCACGTCAACGGCGGCGAACAGCAGCACCCGCCGCTCCACCGGGATCGCCCCCAGGATCTGCCGCCCCAGCATGGCTCCGGCGAACGCGGGTGCGGCCAGGTGGGACACGCTGCGGCTGCGAGTCGGCGCGTGCGGGTACGCGGCGCGCAGCGTGCGGTAGACGGCGGTCGCGAAGTCGTCGTCGTACAGGCGCAGGACCACCCGGAGGTCGGGCCGTACGGAGCGTGCGTACAGGACGGCCTCGAGGTTCGTGGTGTCGGCACTGGTCAACGCGAGCAGCGCATGCGCCCGGTGGATCTTCGCGGCCTCCAGGACGCCCTCCTGCGTCACGTCCCCGAGCACGACGGGCACCCGCAGCCGCCGAGCCGTGGCCAGTCCGCGTGCCTCGGGATCGCCCTCGACGCACACCACGGGGATCCTCAGTTCCCGCAGCCGGGTCATGACCCGCGTGCCGATCTTGCCGACACCGAGCAGCACGACGTGCCCGGACAGCCCGCGTGGTGGCTTCCGCAGTGCGGACCCGCTGCGGAAGGTGCCGAGTGCCTCCAGCACGGCCGCGAGCAGCACGGGCAGCAGCAGCAACCCCACCAGCCCGGACAGCAGTTGCAGAATCTGTCGCCCGGCCGGCTGACCGATGGCCGGGTTGTTGATCGCGAACAGGTCGAGCAGCGTCAAGTACGTGGCACGAAGCGGTGGTTCGCTGGCGACGGCCATGGACGCGACCGCGAGCGCGACGACACACCCCACAAGCCCGGCGAACGACCACCGCAGCCGTCGAGACAGCAGCGAGCCGAGTGGGACGACGCTGCGCCCGGCGGACAGCGCGGGACCCGCGTACGAGACGGTCTCCAGGACGACGGTTCCGCGCCCTGTCGCCTCCGCGATTGTCCTTTCGTCGGGCAGGAGTTGGGGCCCCTGCTCACCGCTTCCCTCGGAACCGTCGGCCCCGACGGGATCGTTGGTCGTCGCGGACAGCAGCGCCAGCGTGCAGAGTCCGGGGTCGGCGACCTGACCGGGCCCCGGCGGTGGGCGCTCGACGGCCCGCAGCATCAGCCCGTCGGTCTGTACGACCTTGGTGGTGCCTGCGACGGCGGTCGCGGCCAGTGCGGGCGCGGCAGTGTCGGCGTCGGACAGTACGGTCGTGGAGGCGTCGGCCCCCTCGGCCTCCGCGCCGGGCCCGCCCGTGGCCAACGCCGCGGCCTGGTCGAGGAGCGCCTCTATGTGCTGCCCGAGCCGCCGGTTGTAGAGGCGCAGGACGAGCCGGAGCCGTGGGTTCAGGCGGCGGGCGGTGAGTGCGGCGCGGATGTTGGTCTCGTCGTCGTCATAGACGAGGGCCAGTGCCGTCGCCCGCTCCACTCCTGCCTCGGCGAGCACCGCCTCGGACGCCTCGGCGGCCTCCAGAAGCCTTACGGCACCCGGTGTTCCCGCCGTGCGGCCGCCGGCGCCGGCGGCGCGTCCGTCCGTACCGTTGCCCTGACCGTTGCCGTTGCTCGCCGCGCGCGTGACGGCGGCGGACACCCGGTCGAGCAGCCCCGAGGCGCGGGCGCGGCCCACCACCGGCTGCCGGGCGACTCGTTCGGAGGCCGGAACGACGAGGGTCACCTGCTCGCCGTACACCCCGCGCAACTCGGCGGCCAGCCGGTGCGCGAGCCCGTCGTCCCCGCACACCACCATGTGCGCGACGGGGCCATCCGACCCGTTCTGCTGCGGAACGCCTGCCACAGAGAGAAAGACTGCCCTACTGAGGGTGCCGGTTCCACAGGGGCAGGGGACATGACGGGCGGCGCTCGGGGCTCGCTGCGCAACGACGCGGACGCCGCTCCCGATGGCCGAGAACAGCAGCCAGGAAGCCGGACTTGTCCGTCGCTCATCCCCGGGAGAGACTTCCACAACCTTGTAGATCCACACGCCTGTCCTGGGAGCAAGCCTGATGTTCGGCATGAGTGAGCTGGCCGTGTTCCTCCTCGTGGTGGTCGTGGCCCTCGGGATCAAGAAGCTGCCGGAGCTCGCGCGTTCGGCGGGGAAGGCGACGCGGATCTTCAAGAGCGAGGCGAGGGCGCTCAAGGATCAGGCGCCCGAAGGGCCCGGCGCGGCCCGTGTCATCAAGGGGACGGTGCTCGGGCGGGACGAGTCGACGCCGCGTTCGTGAGGCGTACGTTCTTGAGGCTAGGGCGTTCTTGAGGCGTATGACGTTCCTGAGGCTACGACCCTCCTGAGGCTACGACCCTCCTGAGGCTACGACCCTCCTGAGGCTACGACCCTCCTGAGGTGAGCGGCGTCCCTGAGGGTTTGCGGTGTCCCTGAGGCGTGCCAGGACCCGGGCGACGTTCGGAGCTGAAGGTATCCGACCCGAACTCCCCAATGCTTTTCACCGGTTCGGGTGTCCCGCATCACATGCCGCATTTTGAGCGGAACCCCCAGCCGATGTGCGTACCCACTCCTGACGACCGGGCCCGGATGCAAAGATGAGGGCCCTCATGGCTGCTGGGTGGTGTTCTCGCACGCTACGGGCCGCGGTGTTCGCGGCCGTCTGCGTGCTGCTCGCCGCTTTGGGGCACGTGATGATGTCCGGTTCCCCGGTGCCCTGGTGGCGCTGACTGCCGGTGCCCTGGTGACCGGTGCCGGGGGCTGGTGCCTGGCGGGTCGCGAACGCGGGGTCCCGCTCGTTGTCTCCGTCGTGGTCACCGCACAGGCGGCGCTGCACTCGGGCTTCTCGTACGGTCGGGCCGACACCCCATGGCACTCATTCCCATGGACGGGGGACCTGCGCCCCTGAGGCACATGGATGCCATGGACATGGGACCCACGTCTGTGGGACCTGCGCACATGGGACCTGGGCACATGGGGTCCATGGACGCCATGGATATGAGCCGTATGCCGGGCATGGGGCCCATGGGCTCCGCCGGGTCGGCCCTGTCCGACACGTTCTCCTCCGGCATGCTCGCCGCCCACCTCCTCGCCGCCCTGCTGTGCGGCCTGTGGCTGGCGTACGGCGAGCGTGCCGCGTTCCGCATCCTGCGGGCGGTGGCCAGCTGGCTGGCCGCACCGCTGCGGCTGCTGCTCGCCCTGCCCGCGCCGCCGTCCTGCCCGCGCATCCGCGCCCGCCGCCGTCGTTCGGACCGCTCACCACGGCGCTCCTCCTCGTTCACACGATCACCTCTCGGGGCCCGCCCCTGGGGACCGCTGCCCTCTGACCGACAGCCGTATCCGGGGTCGCGCCCATGCGCGCCGCCCCGGGCACCGGCCGTGGGCCGCGCAGGCGTCGTACGCGCACACCGCCGTACGCACTCGCTGCCGCCCCATGGCCGCACCCCACTCACCGGGCCACCACGCTGACCTGCGGCATCGCCGTGACGGCGCAGACGGCCCGGATCCCGGACGACCGAGAGGGACACCAGGTGACCACTCCTGCCCTGCCCGCTTCACGCGAGGAAAGCGGCACCACCGGATCGAGGGACGATTCGATCACGGCCTGGGCGCTTGCCGCCCGACGCGGCGACGCCGACGCCATCGAGCACTTCGTCCGCGCCCTGCAGCGCGATGTCCAGCGCTACGTCGCCCACCTGTGCGCCGACCCGCAGGCGGTCGACGACCTGGCGCAGGACACGTTCCTGCGGGCACTCAGCAGCCTGCACCGCTTCGAGGGCCGCTGCTCGGCCCGTGCTTGGCTGCTGTCCATCGCCCGGCGTGCCGTGGTGGACAGCTTCCGCTGCGCAGCCGCCCGGCCGCGGTTGTCCGACATACCCGACTGGCAGCTGGCCGTCGAGCGTGCCCAGCCGTACGACCTGCCCGGCTTCGACGACGGTGTCGCGCTGTTCGATCTGCTGGCCGCGCTGCCCGACGAGCGGCGGGAGGCGTTCGTCCTGACCCAGTTGCTCGGGCTGCCCTACGCGGAGGCGGCCGTGCTGAGCGGCTGCCCGGTCGGCACGGTCCGCTCCCGGGTGGCCCGCGCCCGCGCGACCCTCCTGGACCTGCTCACCGAGGCGGAAACCGTGTTGGTCGCCTGAAGGGTGCCGGAGGCGTCGGTTCGCTCGTGGCGGCGGCCGCATTCGCCACGGTCGCCGCCGCGAAACCGCCGCCGGCCCACCGCCGACGGTCAGGGTGTCAGGCAGGCCGGCCCTGTTTGGGGCCGCGCCTCTGGAGGAGGCCGAAGGCTGTCCCGAGTGAGACGACGCCCATGCCGACGGCGGCGCCGACTCCCTGGGCACCGTCGACGGCAAAGGGCGCGACCGCGGCGACGGCGAGGTTGAACAGGAACAGGAACCAGAGCACCGGCCGCGAGGAGAGGAACGACTTGAGTGGTTCCCTCTCCCCGAGAACGGCGCCCGACAGGAGTGCGAGTGCGGCCCCGCCGACGGTGGCGAGGGTCTTCTCCGTGCCGTCGAGGACGGTTCCGGAGGCCACGGTCGCGGTCGAGACCGAGCAGGAACAACGTCGTCAGCAACGTCCACGACAGCGCCCTCATGGGGCAGATTCCTTCCGAACGGAGGGCAACGGGGGTCTTGAACTTCCGCGATCAACCATTCCGTCGCGGACCCGCCGCCACGAGGGACCGCGCTCCCGAACCAGGGGTGTAGCCCGATACACCCTTCAGCTCTCCGCGGACGGTGCGCCGTTCGGTGATGAGCGAGGCAGCAGCCCATGAGTCATACTCGTGTGTGTGCCATGGCCACGATGGGAGCGCACGTCGGAGATCCGGCACCCATCGCCGGGGGTGCGGAAGTCGTCACATTCGAATACTCAGGCCCGGACGGGTGGTATCGGCTCGCCCCGACAAGGGAGCGAGGCAGTCATATCGGGGGCGCTCGGAGGCGAGAGGAGCCGCCACTGGCCGGACCAGTCCCTTAGGGGGCCAACATGGCTGTGGAAATCCCGCCCCTGGTACGACCCTCCCGGCTCAGGCGCCGAGGGGGCCTGCTCGGCGAGTGCCTCGCAGAATTCCTGGGGACGTTCGTCCTCATCTCCTTCGGATGCGGCGCAGTGGCCACGGCGGTGGCCGCGCTGCCGGGATCGGGCCGTACCGCGGGACCCACCACCATCTTCGTCGCCGCCGGTGACTGGCTTTTGATCACGTGGGGCTGGGCCATGGCCGTGACCTTCGGCATCTACGTGGCCGGCGGCGTCACCGGCGCGCACATCAATCCGGCGGTCACGCTCGCCTTCGCGGTGCGTCGCCGATTTCCCTGGCTCAAGGTCGTGCCGTACATGTTTTCGCAGCTGGCCGGCGCGTTCGCCGGAGCCGCGCTGGTGTACGGCGTCTACCACGACGCGATCAACGCCTACGACCAGGCCACGACGGGTCCGAAGACGAACGGCCACACGCTCGCCACCTTTTCGATCTTCGGGACGTTCCCCGCGCAGTACTTCCACGGCGGCATCTGGGGCCCGTTCGTGGACCAGATCGTCGGCACGGCGTTCCTGGTCATGTTCGTGGTGGCGGTCATCGACCTGCGCAACACGGCGGTGAAGGCCAACCTCGGGCCTCTGGTGATCGGCCTCGTGGTCGCCGCCGTCGGCATGTCGTACGGCGCGAACGCCGGCTATGCCATCAACCCCGCCCGTGACTTCGGGCCACGCCTGTTCACCTGGGTGGCGGGGTGGCAGGACCTTGCCCTGCCCGGCACGTTGGCCGGTTCCTTCAGCAACTACTTCTGGATCCCCATCGTCGGGCCTCTCGTCGGCGGCGTGATCGGGGTCCTGGTCTACGACCTCTTCATCGGCGATGTCCTGCACATCCGGGCACAGTTGGCGGAACCTCCCGGGCCCGGTCGGACCCGCCCGGTGACGACCACGGACGAGGAGTGACCGACGGCCGAGTCGATCAGCGGTCGTGGGCCGGAGCGAGGAGAGAACGGGTACAGGCCACCCTCGGAGGTCCCGACAGGCCGCATGGTGCTGGCCAGGGCCACCGCGAGGACGTCATCCAGGGTCCCGGCTGCCCGCTCCCTCATCCTTGCTCATCGAACCCAGGCGGGCCTGTTCGCGCACTCCTTGGCCTGTGTGCCCTGCAGGCGTCAGTGGTCGAGCGGGTCAGCCCTGGTCCTGGGCGTAACGGGCCGCGTACCAACTCGAATCGATGTCGGGGTTGCGCAGCACCGCCCAGAACAGGTTGTCCGGCGTGGGCGGAATCGGTGGGTTGCCGAGGTCTGCGAGCAGTTCGGCACGCCAGTCAACGCTCAGGTGGCTGCGGATGGTCGCGATCTTGTGCACTGCGCGGTGCGGCGAACTGCACACCGCGTGCACCATGCTCTCCGCCGCCCATCTGCGGTGCTCGTCCCGGTGCGCCGTCGCCTGGGCGATCACTTGGCGCAGCCGCAGGGCCAGCGGGCTGTCCTGGTCCAGTGGGACGGCCTCGTTCCGCTCCCCGGCCTCCATCGCAGCAGTGACCTCGGCGTACTTGGCCAACCCGGTCTCGACGGCCAGCCGGCGCATCTGCTTCCACGCCGCCTCGGTCACCCGCTCCCAGGGCAGGGTGGCGACCAGCGCGCCGAGTTCCTGCAGTCCGCGCAGATAGGCCGCTCTCAGGGGTTCCGCCGGGTCCGAGGGCAGCTCCAACGGCGGGAGCCCTGTCGCGGGCCCGGGGAGCGGGTCGTCGGCGCTTCCCCACTCCGGTCGGGGCGCACGCGCCGACTCCCAGATCAGCCGGCCGTTGAATGTCACCGGGCTTGGGTTCACCCTCTTGCCGTGGGCCGTCCGACCGCTCTCCAGCCTGTCCGCCAGATCCGTCAGACAGGCGCCCAGTGACTCGGCGTGCCCGAAGTCGGTCCCGGTCTCGTCGAAGAACCGCCCGATCGCGCCGTACGCGTCGCGCCCGGATCGGCAGTCGACGGTGAGGCCGTCGGCGGTGACCTCGTAGGAACCGAACTTGAGGTAGCCGTGGTGCCAGTAGTGCTCGGCATCCTTCTCGTCCAGGTCAGCGGCGATACCCCGCATGAACCCGGTCGCCTTGACTATCTCCCGCACGCCGAGCAACCGGTCGTGCGTAGTGAATCGGAACGCCTCCTCGCCACCCTGCGCCCCGTCGTGCCGACGCAGCGAGGCGGCCAGGTCGGGGTGGAAGGTGACGCCCAGCTCCTCCTCTGCCGCCCGTATCTCCTCGTCCCTCGCGGGTGGGCAGAGCGAGGCGAGGGTGCGCGGCGCATGCTCCCGCAGTCAACTGTCGATGCGGTCCCAGGAGTTCTTGACCAGGTCGGTAGTCACACGGCTGACCCTGGACGCGGGCACTGACAACGCACCGGTTGTTGTGGGTATGCCCCTCGGGCAGGGCGGATGCTCTTCCGCTCGCACGGAGCGGCGCTCCATCTGATTGCCGGATGTGTTGTGGATCAGGGCGCGGCCGCCGTACTGGGGGCGGCAGTAGGTGTGGCCGGTACGGCATGCACCTCGCTATTGACCATGTGGGGACTGCGGTGGCAGGCGCGACAGCAGCAGCGATCCAGCCTTGATCATTGGAGACGCAGTGTGCGACGTGATGCGTACGTGCAGTTTCTCGGCTGCCAGCAGGCCTTGAGCCGCGCGGCCCTGGACGCGATGAACGCCGTCGGCCGCCAGGACCTCGACCTGGCCCAGGTGACCCGCACGGCTGACGAGTGTCACAAACGGTGGAACGACTTGCAGTTCATGAGAGAGACCGTAGAGCTCGAAGGGACGGAGAGCATCATCGCTGCGTCCGAAGCGATGCTTCCGCTGGAACAGACGGCATTCAGAGCACTGTTCGCAGCGATCGAGGCCGCTCGCGCGTCAGCAAGCCTTGAGGAGCGGACCCGGCTGGTGGACGCCTTCGTGGAGTGCAACAACGAGCAGGCTGAGGCAGAACGACGGTTCCGCCGCGTCGCACGCGAAGTGCTGGACATGCCGGCATCCGCCATGGCCGACTTGCCCCGATACCCGTTAGCGCGGCAGACATCAGCTTGGGAAGCTGTGGCAGCTCAGCGGCAACACTGGCGTTGACCTGGGCGAACGGCTGGCTCGGGTTCTAGTCACAGCGGCGCCTACGCCACTATGCAGAAGGCGGGAAGTTCGTCGTCTACCGCAGCATCGGCGGTCCCTCCACTGGCGGCGCCCTGTGGGCCAGCGACACCTGGCAGGACCTGTCCTGACCCTTCCCCGTCCCCGGCCGGCCCGCCCGGCACAACACGTCGCGCGGGCCAGTTGCGGCCGGCGGGGGATGCCAGATCCTGGGTCCATCAGATGAGCCACCGATCACCAATTGGCCCGCGACCTGGGCACGGCACGCCTGAGAAACTTGGCCTTCGTACCTTGAGGAGATGCCATGCAGGTAGCTGTGGTCACCTTTGACGGATTCAACGAGCTTGACAGTTTCATCGCCTCCGCGCTGATCAACCGGTGCCGAAAGGATGGCCTGGAGGCCTTCATCACGACGCCGACGCCAGTGGTCACGTCGATGAACGGCGTTGAGGTAACCGGGCAGCGTCCGATGGAATTCGTGGCCGAAGCCGACGTCGTGCTGATCGGTAGCGGGGTGAAGACGCGAGACGTGGTCGCCGACGACCGGCTGATCTCCAGGCTGCCGCTGGACCCTGCGCGACAGCTGATCGGTGCGCAGTGCTCCGGCGCGCTGGTGCTCGCCCGGCTCGGGTTGCTGGATGGCATGCCCGCCTGCACGGACATGAAGAGCCGGCCCTTTGTCGAAGCCTGCGACGTCACCGTGCTGGACGCGCCGTTCCACGCCGAGGGGAACATCGCTACGGCGGGCGGCTGCCTGGCGTCACAGTATCTCGCCACATGGGTGATCACCCGAATGCTCGGGGAGGACGCCGCGCGCGACGTCATCGGCTACGTGGCTCCGGTCGGCGAGAACCAGGAGACTGTCGAGCGCGCCATGCGTGCCGTCCATACGGGCGAGGTCGCACTGCGCTGACGCCCCGCGAATCAGCCCTCTGGGCTGCCGCTTCCCCGTCCAGAACTGCCCACTGTGCACAGCTCCACGTGTCCCCTGAGCTTGCCTCGTCCGTACCGGGGTCGGCGGCCGGCGCGCTGCCGCACCCGCGGCGAAACATCAAGCCAGGGCAGTCGACGCATGTGCATCGCGCCCGCCTGTCCCCGCTCGGCACACGGTCCCTGGCCTGCTCCTCAGCGGAAGAATCAGCGGCCCGGAAGGTGCGGCGGTAGGCCAGGGGTGAGACGCCCAGCTCGGCGTTCAGGTGCTGGCGCAGCGAGGCGGCGGTGGCGAAGCCGATCTCGAGCGCGATCTGATCAACGGTCAGATCGGTGGATTCCAGCAGGTTCCGGGCGCGTGCGAGACGCTGTTTGGTCAGCCACTGGCCGGGGGGCAGACCGGTCTCGGCACGGAAACGTCGGACGAAAGTGCGCACGCTCATGTGGGCGTGCTGGCCATCCGCTGCACGGTGAGCCTGTGGTCGCCCTGCTAACCGGTGCCCGCACTGAGGAGCTGCGCGCACTCACCTGGGACCACGTGTTCCTCAAGGGCAGGCCGGACGCCGACCCGCCGCAGCCTCCACATATCGCGGTGTGGCGATCGGTCCGGCGCGTCGGGGACACCAAGACCAGGAAGTCCCGGCGAACGCTCGCTCTGCCGGCGCGTTGCGTCGAGGTCTTGTGGCAGCAGTTCGAAGACCAGGGCTGGGAGCGACTTGCTGTCGGTGACGACTGGGAGGAACACGGCCTGGCCTTCTCGTCGGCTGTCGGCAAGCCTCTCGACGCGACGTCCGGCGCGCCTTCCGCCAGGCGCTCAAGAACGCCGAGGGGATCAACGCCGACGACTGGACGCCCCGAGAGCTCCGGCACAGCTTCGTGTCCCTGCTCTCCGACCGAGGCGTCCCCCTGGAGGAGATCTCCCGACTCGTCGGCCACTCCGGCACGGCCGTGACCGAGGAGGTGTACCGCAAGCAGATCCGCCCCGTGATCCAGACCGGCGCTGTGGTCATGGACGGCATCTTCAAGCGCGATCCAGAGCGCTAGTCACGCAGATAGACACGCAGCAACGCCAGAGGGCCCTCACCGAATCGGTAAGGGCCCTCTGAACTGCTACTTAGCTGTCGGGGTGGCGGGATTTGAACCCACGACCTCTTCGTCCCGAACGAAGCGCGCTGCCAAGCTGCGCTACACCCCGATGTCACTGCTTGTCGCGGCGACGACGTTTACTTTAGCCCACTGGTGGCTGGAGACGAAATCCGGTTTTGTTGCGGCGGCGGGTCGGGTCCGGGCGGACATGGTCGAGGGTGACCAGGAGGAGGGCCAGGGCGAAGAAGGCCAGGCCCAGCAGGAGCGCGTTGGCGAGGACGCTCTTGTAGCCGAGCTGTCCCACGTCCAGGAACGGGTAGAGGTAGCGATCTTCCGTGCCCGGCAGGAGGAGATCGCCGCGTACCAGGGAGAAGGCCAGGTACGCCATGGGGTAGAGCAGCCACTGTCTCGCGTGCCGCAGGGTCGGTGGGGCCGGGCGCGTCAGCAGCAGCCAGTCCAGCAGAGCCGCGACCGGCGTCAGCGTGTGCATCACCTGGTTCGCGAGCGAGGACCAGCCCATGTGTCCGCCGGCCTGGCCGGTCATGGAGAAGGGGCCGGGTTCGTTCACCAGGAGCACGTGGTAGACCAGGCCCGCGATCAGGGCGTAGAACAGCGTGCCGCCGGTGACCAGCGGTGACAACGGGCGGCGGGCCGTCCACGCTCGCCAGGCCGACAGCGTGAAGACGAGGGCGACGAGCGCGTTGGCCTGGATCGTGAAGTAGCTCAGCACCCGGACCGGGCTGCCTAGGAGCAGGTCGACCGCCACCGCCGCCGCGGCCGCCAGCGCGACCAGCAGACGGTAGGCGGCCGCCACCGGGCGGTATGCGGGAGCCACCACGGCGGCGGCGGGGACGACGGACGGCCGCAGCCCCGGTCTGCCCGGCACCGCCGGGAGGTCCGGGATCTCCTTGGGTATCGGCGAGCTCATGCCCTCACGCTAAGCGGGTGGGGCAAATGGGGCGATACGGATGATCCGCGCGGGTGATGCTCCCGCCTGCAGCGGAACCGGTGCAGGCGGGAGCGGTGCAGGCGGTCTGTTCCGTCGGCCGTTACTCCCTGCCTACGAGCGTCAGCAACGACGCCTCCGGCGGGCACGCGAACCGAACGGGCGTATAGCGGTTCGTCCCGCAGCCCGCCGACACGTGCAGGTAGGACGTCCGTCCCTCCGTCGTGTGCCGTGACAAGCCTTTCACCCGGTCCGTGTCCAGGTCGCAGTTGGTCACCAGGGCGCCGTAGAAGGGGATGCACAACTGGCCGCCGTGGGTGTGGCCCGCCAGAATCAAGGGGTAGTCGTCGGCCGTGAACGCGTCCAGGGCGCGCAGGTACGGCGCGTGGACCACGCCCATCGAGAAGTCCGCCGACGAGGACGGGCCGCCCGCCACGCGCTGGTACCTGTCGCGCTTGATGTGCGGGTCGTCCAGGCCCGTCAGCTCGATCTCCAGGCCGTCGATCTTCAGCGTTCCCCGCGTGTTCGTCAGGTTCAGCCAGCCCGCGGCGTCGAAGCCGTCGCGCAGGTCCTCCCAGGGGTTGTGGATGACGTCGACCGCGGGCGGGTTGCCGTTCAGACCGTGGCGGCCTTTCGCCTTCTCCACCAAGTAGCGCGCGGGGTTGCGTGGTTTTGGGCCGTAGTAGTCGTTCGAACCGAAGACGTACGCCCCCGGGAGCTCCATCAACGGGCCCAGCGCGTCCAGCACCTCCGGCACGCCCTCCGGGTCGGAGAGGTTGTCCCCGGTGTTGATCACGAAGTCGGGCCGCAGACCCGCCAGCGAACGCAGCCAGCGCTGCTTCTTGCGCTGCCCGTTCACCATGTGGATGTCGGAGACCTGGAGCACGCGAAGTGGGCGCGCCCCCGGGGGCAGCACCGGGATCGTCACCCGACGCAGCCGGAAGGAACGGGTCTCGATCCCAGCCGAGTACAGCAGTCCGGCAGCGGCCACTGCCGTGATTCCCAGGGGTACTCCGTATCGCGCGCGCATACGACCATCGTGTCAGAACACGAGGATGCTTCGACTCACCTGTGGACAACCGTGGATCGTCGGCGAGAGTTCCTGTGGACAACCGTGGAACGTCGGCCGAGGGTGCCTGTGGAGAACGCAGGGTCGTGGCCACCGCGTTCGGGGGACAACGGCCGCAACCCCTTGGAAATCGGCGGGCGGCTGTCCCGTCACACCTGCGACAATCGGAGCCATGACCACGCTCAAGTCGAAGCTGCACGAAGACCTCAACGCCGCGATCAAGGAGCGCGACGAGCTCCGCTCCTCGACGCTCCGGCTGACGCTCGCCGCGATCACCAAGGAGGAGGTGGCGGGCAAGGAGAAGCGTGAGCTCTCCGACGAGGAGGTCACCAAGGTGATCACCCGTGAGGCGAAGAAGCGCCGAGAGGCCGCCGATGCCTTCGCGCAGGGCGGGCGCGCCGAGCAGGCCGAGCGGGAGAAGGCGGAGGGTGAGGTGCTCGCCACGTACCTGCCCAAGCAGCTGTCCGACGACGAGTTGCGGCAGATCGTCGCCCAGGCGGTGGAGGAGGCGAAGGCGGCCGGTGCCGAGGGCCCGCGCGCCATGGGCCAGGTCATGAAGATCGTGAACCCGAAGGTGGCCGGCCAGGCGGAGGGCGGCCGGGTCGCCGCTGTGGTCAAGCAGCTCCTCGCGGGCGGCTGACCGACGCCCGGCCCCGCCCCAGGCGCGTACGACGACGGGGGCGCACCCTCCAGCGAGGGGCGCCCCCGTCGTCGTACAAGAAGGGGACAAGAAGAGAGAGCTCTTCCGGGGCCGAGGCCAGTGCCGGAGGCCGAGGGGCGGATTACCCCCTTACCCCCTCTGCCCGCCGTTTCCGTTCCCCCCATTGCCGTTCCCCTGGATCCATCCCTCGGGGAGGGAGATGGAAGGCGTCGGGAACGTGCCGCCGGTGGTCCCGCCGGTAGTTCCGCCGGTGGTCAGGCCGCCGTCGATCAGACCGCCCGTGGTCTGCCCGCCGTTGTCGTTTCTGTCTCCGTTGCCGTTCCCCCGGTCGGTGTTGTCGGGGATGTCGACGAGGTTGAAGTTCTCGACCGGCTTGTTCGCCAGCGCACCCGTCATCATGTCGCGCCAGATCGGGCCCGGGACCTTGCCGCCGTAGACCTTGGCCCAGGTGGTGCCGCCGATGGTGATGTCGACCATGCGCCGCTTGTGCGCGGGGTCACCGACCCAGACCGCTCCCGCCATGTTCGGCGTGTAGCCGACGAACCAGGCCGCGTAGCGGAAGTCCGTCGTACCGGTCTTGCCCGCGCTGGGGCGGCTTCCGAGGCCGGCCTCCGTACCCGTGCCGTCCTCGACCACGCCCTTCAGGAGCGTGTTGATGGTGTCCGCGGTGGTCTCCGACATCGCGCGCGAGCACGTCGACTTCGGGACGGCCAGGGACTTCCTCTGGTTGCCGACGGCCTGCGTGATCGACTCTATGGCGATCGGCGTGCAGTATGTGCCGCGGTCGGCGAAGGTCGCGTATGCGCTTGCCATGGTCAGCGGCGACATCTCCTGGGTGCCGAGGGCGATCGACGGGGCCTCGGTGATCTGCGCGCCGTCCGCGCGGTTCACACCCATCTTCTTGGCCATGTCTATGACCGGGCAGATGCCGATGTCGCTGATCAGCTGCACGTAGTAGGTGTTGACCGACTTGGCGGTCGCCTCCTTCATGGAGTACGGGCCGTGCTCCGACTCGTCCTCGTTGGTGAGCTTGGAGCCTTCCGTGTTCATCCAGTTCTTGCCGTTGCAGGCCGCGACCGGGCTCGGGTACTCCATCTCGTACGGCGACGGGTACTCCTGCGTCGCCGGCTTGCCGCCCTCTATGGCCGCAGCGGCCACGATCGGCTTGAACGTCGATCCGGGCTGATAGCCCGCGCCGCCGCCCATCGCCTTGTCCACCGAGAGGTTGATCTGCGTCTCGTTCTTGCCGAAGCCGTACGGGCGGGACTGGCCCATCGCGAGGATCTTGCCGGTGCCGGGCTCCACTATGGTCGCGGCCGTGGCCACCTCGTCGCTCTTGTTGACGTGTTCCTTGATGGACTGCTGCACCGACTGCTGCGCCTGCGGGTCGAGCGTCGTACGGATCGTGAGACCGCCCTGGTTCCAGATCTTCGCCCGGTCCGTCTGGGTCTTGCCGAACGTCGGGTCGTTCAGGAACACCTCGCGGACGTAGTCGCAGAAGAAGCCGGCGCCCTTGACCGCGGTGATGCACCCGTTCTTCGGCTGGCTGACATGCAGCCCCAGCGGGGTCTCCTTGGCCTTGTCGGCCTCGGCCTGCGAGATGTCGTGCACTTCGGCCATGCGCTGCAGCACCACGTCGCGCCGCTTCTTGGCCTCCGCCTCATCGTTGACCGGGTCGTACCGCGTGGGCGACTGGACGAGGCCCGCGAGCAGCGCGGACTCCTGGAGGTTCAGGTCCTTGGCGTGCTTGGAGAAGTAGCGCTGGGCGGCGGCCTCGACGCCGTACGCCTGCTGGCCGAAGAACGTGATGTTCAGGTAGTTCTCGAGAATCTTCTTCTTGCCGAGCTTCTGCTCGATCTGGATCGCGTACTTCAGCTCGCGGACCTTGCGACCGAGGGTCTGCTGGGTGGCCTGGGCGACCTTCGTCGGGTCGTTGCCGGCCTCCTCCACGAAGTAGTTCTTCACCAGCTGCTGGGTCAGCGTGGAGGCGCCCTGGGCCACTCCGCCGCTCTGCGCGTTCTGGTTCAGCGCGCGCAGGACGCCCTTCAGGTCGATCGCGCCGTGATGGTAGAACCGCGAGTCCTCGATCGCGACGATCGCCTTCTGCATATAGGGCGAGACGTCCTTGAGCTCCACGACCGTGCGGTCGCGCGAGTAGACCGCGGCGATCTGACCGCCCTGACTGTCCAGGATGGTGGTGCGCTGGCTCAGCTGGGGGCTCTTCAGATTGGCCGGGATCTCGTCGAATCCCTTGACCGACCCCTTGGCCGCGAGCCCGAGCGCGCCTGCGGCGGGCAGCGCGATGCCGGCCATCACCGCCCCCGCGAGCACACTCACTCCGAGGAACTTTGCGGCCTGCTGCACGGGGGACAGCCCCCCGCCCGAGCGCTTCTTTGGCATGAGGGCAGCCTACGTTCTCATTCGCCGGACACGCGTATAGGCCTTGGCCTAAGCTGATCCCAACTGTCACAGCAGTAGGGCCACGTATCAAGTACGTCCGGCGACCCCGAATCGTTCCGGTGTTCCCCCATTTTTTTGTTGGGTGCGTGCCCGAATCCGCCTTGTGTGTCACCAGGCGACCGTTGTCACGCAGCTGAACTGCCCGGTTTTCGTCCGGAAAGTCACGTATGTCACCAGCTCACTCCCCCGGGTGATCTGCCGCTTACCCATAGTCCGTTCGGGCCATTCAAGATTGGGCCCGAAGGGGGTGTTGCGCTGTGCCCACCTTCCGTAACGTCCTCAACTGGCGGCGGTGAATATGCCGCTGCCGCCGTGGGGGAGCCTCGATTCGGGAGAGGACGGCGCCGGTATGGGCTGGGTAACCGACTGGAGTGCGCAGGCGGCCTGCCGCACTACCGATCCGGATGAACTGTTCGTTCAAGGAGCAGCGCAGAACAGAGCCAAGGCGGTGTGCACCGGATGCCCGGTACGTACGGAGTGCCTGGCCGATGCGCTGGACAACCGCGTCGAGTTCGGCGTGTGGGGTGGCATGACGGAGCGAGAGCGCCGCGCACTGCTGCGCAGGCGGCCGACCGTCACCTCGTGGCGTCGCCTGCTGGAGACCGCGCGTACGGAGTACGAGCGCGGAGCGGGCCTGCTTCCCCTCGACGAGGAAGAGGTGTACGAGGACTACGCGGCCGTGAGCTGAGGCGGGCCGCTTCCGGGCGCGGCCGTTCGCCGTCGCCCGACGTGGACGCCTCCGCGGTGTCTCGGCGGTCGTCTCGCGGCCCCTTGGCGGGGCCTGTGAGAGCGGATCTGGTGGTGTGGCGATGCTCAAGGGGCATGCCTCGTCCGGCAGGTGTCGCCATGAACGGACTCGGCGTGCGCCATGGCCGACGCGGGCGGGCCGTCATAAGGGGCATTTCGGGCGCCCGATGACGGGCTTGCCGAACCTGCGGCGCATGCCATGCGGTCTCTTGCAATGCCCCGGGCCCAGCGGGCGTCTCCGTGCGGATCTGCGCGCTCGCGGAGGCGCGCTCGCACCGGTCGCGGCACCCCTGCGTCCGCCTTGGTGTCGGCGGATGCCGGGCGTCGGCTGCAGCCGGAGCCAGGCCCCACCGGGACTCTCACGTGTGGGCAGTGCGCCAGGGGTACGTGGCCGCCATGGCATGTCCCGGGCGAGGGACCTGGGCCAGGGCGGCCAAGGCTCCTTATGCGGGCGCCTCGCGCTCCTCGGGACGCCCGTGCTGGTTGGCCGCGAGCCGATCCCCGATGTCCCGCAGGCCTGCGAGGTCGTGGACGTCGCCGGGCAGCGCGGCCACTTCCGCCACGGCCACCTCGGGGTGGCGGGCGGTGAAACGGTCACGCGTGCGTTGCTCGCGGGTGAGCAGCTGCATACGTTCTGCATGCAGCCTCAACAGGCCCGCGGTGAGTTGCTCGACGCTCCGGTCCTGGTCCGTGGCGGCGGGGGAGCCTGCGCCGGCGTCAGGTGCGTCGGATGGATGAGATTCTGAACTGCCGTGCATGTCGGGAGAGTTACGAATTCCAGCTTTCCCGCCCTTCTGATCCACAATGCGGGGCTCTTCAAGATTTTCCGCGGCGGCGAGTGCCCGCTCCGCCGAAAGCCGGGCGGCGCCGCTGGCGTGGACCCGGTTGAGCACCAGACCGGCAAGCGGCATGTCCTCGGCGGCCAGGCGCTCCACGAAGTACGCCGCCTCCCGCAGTGCGTCCCGCTCCGGCGCCGCCACCACGAGGAACGCCGTACCGGGTGCCTGCAGCAGCTTGTATGTGGCGTCCGCCCGGGTGCGGAACCCGCCGAACATGGTGTCCATGGCGGCCACGAACGTCTGGACGTCCTTCAGGAGCTGACCCCCGAGCAGCTTCCCCAGGGCGCCCGTCATCATCGACATCCCGACGTTCAGGAACTTCATCCCTGCTCGGCCGCCCACCTTCGCCGGGGCCATCAGGACCCGGATCAGCTTGCCGTCCAGGAAGGACCCGAGGCGCTTGGGGGCGTCCAGGAAGTCCAGCGCCGAGCGCGAGGGCGGGGTGTCGACGACGATGAGGTCCCATTCGTCCCGCGCGCGCAGCTGCCCCAACTTCTCCATCGCCATGTACTCCTGCGTGCCCGCGAAGCCCGCCGAGAGTGACTGGTAGAAGGGGTTGCCCAGAATGGCGGCCGCCCGCTCGGGGTCCGCATGCGCCTCGACGATCTCGTCGAAGGTGCGCTTCATGTCGAGCATCATGGCGTGCAGTTCGCCGCCCGCGGCGTCCTCGATGCCCTTCACCCGCCGCGGGGTGTTGTCGAGCGCGTCGATGCCCATCGACTGGGCGAGCCGACGGGCGGGATCGATGGTGAGCACGACCACCTTGCGGCCGCGCTCGGCCGCGCGCAGCCCCAGGGCGGCCGCCGTGGTCGTCTTGCCGACGCCGCCGGAGCCGCAGCACACAACGATGCGGGTCTTCGGGTCGTCGAGGAGAGGGTCGACCTCCAGGACGGGGCCGGGATTCAGTGCGCGCGTGGAGCCCGTGTCATGGTGGTGTGCCGCATCCGGTGCGGGGGCCGTGTCGTCGCGCGTGGGGGCGGGGTCCGAGTTCATGAGATCCCTTGCTGACGCAGTTCCGTGGCCAGTTCGTACAGGCCCGCCAGGTCCATTCCCTCGGCGAGCAGCGGCAGTTCGTGCAGCGGCAGGCCCAGCTCCGTGAGCACGGCGCGCTGCTCTCGCTCCAGGGCGAACCGCTCCGCGTATTCGTCGGCCTGCTGGAGCAGCGGGTCCACCAGCCGCTCCGCGAGCCCGCCACGGCGCGCGCCACCTAGCCCGGCGCCCGACAGGGACTTGGCGATGGCCGTCCGCGGCACGGCGTGCGCGAGGTCGAGGTCCGACTGGTCCAGGACCGCGGGACGCACCGTGTTCACGATGATCCGGCCCACCGGCAGCTTCGCCGCGCGGAGTTCAGCGATCCCGTCCGCAGTCTCCTGGACGGGCATCTCCTCCAGGAGTGTCACCAGGTGCACGGCCGTCTCCGGGGACTTCAGCACCCGCATCACGGCCTGGGCCTGATTGTGTATCGGGCCGATCTTGGCGAGGCCCGCCACCTCGTCGTTCACGTTCAGAAAGCGGGTGATGCGCCCTGTGGGCGGTGCGTCCATCACCACGTAGTCGTAGACGAACCGGCCGCTCCTGTCCTTCCGGCGGACGGCCTCGCACGCCTTGCCGGTGAGGAGCACGTCCCGGAGGCCGGGCGCGATGGTGGTGGCGAAGTCGATGGCGCCCAGCTTCTTCAGGGCCCGCCCCGCGCCCCCCAGCTTGTAGAACATCTGGAGGTAGTCCAACAGGGCGAGCTCGGGGTCGATCGCGAGTGCGTACACCTCGCCGCCGCCCGGGGCGACGGCGATCTTCCGCTCCTCGTACGGCAGCGCCTCCGTCTCGAAGAGCTGCGCGATGCCCTGTCTGCCCTCGACCTCGACGAGGAGGGTGCGCTTGCCCTCGGTCGCGAGGGCGAGCGCGAGTGCGGCGGCCACCGTGGTCTTACCGGTTCCGCCCTTGCCACTGACGACCTGGAGCCTGCTCACGTCTTCGAGCCTAACCAGTCCGTGCGCGGCCTACGCGGGAGGCTGTGGACAACTCCGCTCACAGTCGGCCACACGTGCAGTCGTACCGGTGCCCCGGTGGGCGGATGCAGGCCGGTCACACCGGGTCGTGGTCGGCCACATGCGCCGGGCGCCACAGCGGCTACAGTCGGCCCCATGACCAAGTGGGAATACGCAACCGTGCCGCTGCTCGTCCACGCCACGAAGCAGATTCTGGACACCTGGGGCGAGGACGGCTGGGAGCTCGTCCAGGTCGTGCCCGGGCCGAACAACCCCGAACAGCTGGTGGCCTACCTGAAGCGGGAGAAGCAGGCATGAGCACGGTCGAGTCCCGGCTCGCCGAACTGGGGCTGACGCTGCCGGAGGTCGTGCCGCCGCTCGCCGCCTACCAGCCTGCCGTGCAGTCCGGGGTCTACGTGTACACCGCCGGCCAGCTCCCGATGGTTGAGGGCAAGCTTCCGGTGACCGGCAAGGTGGGCGCCGAGGTCACCGCTGAGGAGGCCAAGGAACTGGCCCGCACGTGCGCCTTGAACGCTCTCGCCGCGGTCAAGTCCGTGGCGGGCGACCTCGACCGCATCGCGCGCGTGGTGAAGGTCGTCGGCTTCGTGGCGTCGGCGTCGGACTTCACGGGCCAGCCGGGCGTCGTCAACGGCGCCAGCGAGCTGCTCGCCGAGGTCCTCGGCGACAAGGGCGTGCATGCCCGCAGCGCGGTCGGTGTGGCGGTGCTCCCGCTGGACGCGCCGGTCGAGGTGGAGATCCAGGTGGAGCTGACGGAGGCGTAATCGCAACTCTTGGGGCCGGCCGTCCCGCCCGCGGCTGCCTGGGACAGGGCGATGGTCTCCTGGAGGGGGCGATCGTTGCCTCTCGAACATCCGCGCACCACGGGATAGCCTCCGCCCATGGCGAATGGGCAGTGGTTCCCACCAGAGTGGCCAGAGCGGATCCGCGCGCTCGCGGAGGGCACGCTCACCCCGGTCGTCCCGAAGCGTGCGGCCACCGTCATGCTCCTCAGGGACACCGACGGTGCCCCTGCCGTCCACATGCTGCGCAGACGCGCCTCCATGGCCTTCGCCGGAGGCGCGTACGCCTACCCGGGCGGCGGCGTCGACCCGCGCGACCACGACCGCAGGATCGGCTGGGCGGGCCCCACGCGCGCGTGGTGGGCGGACCGCCTCGGCGTCGACGAGACGTCCGCCCAGGCCATCGTCTGCGCCGCCGTACGGGAGACGTACGAGGAGGCGGGCGTCCTGCTCGCCGGCCCCACCCCGGAGACCGTCGTCGGCGACACCACGGGCGCGGACTGGGAGGCGGACCGTGCCTCCCTGGTCGCCCGCGACCTGTCCTTCGCCGAGTTCCTCGACCGTCGGGGGCTGGTCCTGCGCTCGGACCTGCTCGGCGCGTGGACCCGCTGGATCACCCCGGAGTTCGAGCCCCGCCGCTACGACACGTGGTTCTTCGTGGCCGCGCTCCCCGAAGGACAGCGCACCCGCAACGCCTCCACGGAGGCCGACCGCACGGTGTGGATCCGTCCGTCGGAGGCGGCCGCCTCGTACGACAAGGGTGAGCTGCTGATGATGCCGCCCACCGTCGCGACCCTGCGTCAGCTGGTCCCCTACGCCACCGCGGCCGAGGCGCTGAAGGCCGCGCCCGGCCGCGATCTGACCCCGGTTCTGGCCCGGGCCCGCCTTGAGGACGGCGAGGTCGTACTGGCCTGGCCCGGCCACGACGAGTTCACCAAGCACATCCCGACGGGTGGAGCGCTCGCATGACGTACGCGACGGAAGGTGCCCCCGCATGACGGACGCCACAGCTCTTCCCGGACAGCCACGCGGCGGGGTCTTCTCGGGTCCCGCCACCGAGCGCGCCGTGAACGTCCTCGCTCCCAACGCGTCGGCGATGACCCTCGACGGCACCAACACATGGATCGTCTCCGAGCCCGACTCCGAACTGGCGGTGGTGATCGACCCCGGCCCGCTCGACGACGGACACCTGGGCAATGTGATCGACACGGCGGAGAAGTCCGGCAAACGGGTCGCGCTGACGCTGCTCACGCACGGTCACCCGGACCACGCGGAGAGCGCCGTACGGTTCGCCGAGCTGACCGGCACGAAGGTGCGCGCCCTCGACCCGGCGCTCCGGCTCGGTGACGAGGGGCTGGGCCATGGGGACGTCGTCACGGTCGGCGGCCTGGAACTGCGCGTCGTGTCGACGCCCGGCCACACAGCCGACTCCCTGTGCTTCCACATCCCGGCCGACCGGGCCGTGCTGACCGGCGACACCGTCCTGGGCCGCGGTACGACGGTCGTGGCGCACCCCGACGGCCGTCTGGGGGACTACCTGGACTCCCTGCGGCGCCTGCGGTCACTCACGGTCGACGACGGCGTCCACACCGTGCTGCCCGGCCACGGGCCCGTCCTGGAGGACGCCCAGGGCGCCGTCGAGTACTACCTCGCCCACCGCGCCCACCGTCTGGCCCAAATCGAGACGGCGGTCGAGAACGGTCACCGCACGCCGAGCGAGGTCGTCGCGCACGTCTACGCCGACGTTGACCGCTCGCTGTGGCCGGCGGCCGAGCTGTCGGTACGGGCGCAGCTGGACTACCTGGGGGAGCACGGGCTGATCTGAGCCTCTGGCGAGCCGAGTCCTCGGGGGCGTGGGCTCCGACGGGGCAGGGGGCCGAACGTGCCCTGTCTGTGTCCTGACAACGAACGACTTCAGCCCGTCCGGCCTTCGAGGACGAGGCCGTTCAGATCGAAGCAGGAGTCTGGGGGCAGACCCCGGGACGGCTACGACAATGGGCCCCGCCTCTTGAACGAACGGGACCCGTGGTCGCATGGCCAAGGCCGAGCGTCAGCGCGACCGCTTGGCCAGCCGCTCCACGTCCAGCAGGATCACCGCGCGCGCCTCCAGACGAAGCCATCCACGGCCGGCGAAGTCGGCCAGCGCCTTGTTGACCGTCTCACGCGACGCGCCGACCAGCTGGGCCAATTCCTCCTGCGTGAGGTCGTGCACGACGTGGATGCCCTCCTCGGACTGCACGCCGAACCGCCGCGAGAGGTCCAGCAGCGCCCGGGCCACACGGCCCGGCACGTCCGAGAAGACCAGGTCGGACATCTGGTCGTTGGTCTTGCGCAGCCGTCGCGCGACGGCGCGCAGCAGCGCGGCGGCCACCTCGGGCCGCGCGTTCAGCCACGGCTGGAGGTCGCCGTGGCCCAGGCCCAGCAGCTTGACCTCGGTCAGCGCGGTCGCCGTCGCCGTACGGGGACCGGGGTCGAACAGCGACAGCTCGCCGATCAGCTCGCCGGGGCCGAGGACCGCAAGCATGTTCTCGCGGCCGTCGGGGGAGGTGCGGTGAAGCTTGACCTTGCCCTCCATGACCACGTACAGGCGGTCACCGGGGTCGCCCTCGTGGAACAGCGAGTCGCCGCGGGCGAGGGTCACCTCACTCATGGAGGCGCGGAGCTCCGCGGCCTGCTCGTCATCGAGCGCCGCGAAGAGCGGGGCGCGCCGCAGAACGTCGTCCACGAGTTCTCTCCTTGTCGACCTGCTCAGGGGATCTTGCTCCCCCGTGTACCAGGGGACCGTGTTCCCCATTTTGCCGGACGGTCCAAACAGTGTGATCTGTCACAAGGATGCCGCACCGATGTGCCGGGGTATGCGGCAGGGGTCCAATCGGGGGCTGATCTTCTGGCTCCGGGGCGGATGTCGGTCGAGGGCTTTAGGCTGGCCGAGTGTCCAAATCGCCGGTAGAGCACAGGCCAAGGGGGCTGGGCGGGTGGTTGTACGTCGCGATTCCGCTGTGGGCGAACAGGGCCCTGGCGGCGGAATGAAAACGGCAAAGACGGCAAAAGCGGCACCTGGTGAGGTGCCGGCGAAGCAGCCTGCCAAGAAGGTGGCCGCCAAGAAGACGGCGCCTCCGAGGTCCGCGGCCAAGAAGACTGCGGCGAAGAAGACGACTGCGGCGAAGAAGACGACTGCGGCGAAGAAGACGACTGCGGCGAAGAAGACGACTGCGGCGAAGAAGACGGCGCCCGCGAAGGCCGCGGTCAAGAAGGCCGCCGGGGTCAAGAAGAAGACCGCTCCCCCGAAGGCCGTCTCCAAGGCAGCCACGGTCGCCGTCAAGGACGCCGCTCCCAGCAAGACCATCACCACGAAGCCCCCGGGAAACGAGTCGCGCCCCGCTCTCGTCCGCCGAGCCCGCCGTATCAACCGCGAGCTCGCCGAGGTGTACCCGTACGCCCACCCGGAGTTGGACTTCGAGAACCCCTTCCAGTTGATCGTCGCGACGGTCCTGTCCGCGCAGACCACCGACCTGCGGGTGAACCAGACCACCCCGGCGCTCTTCGCGAAGTACCCGACCCCCGAGGACCTCGCGGCGGCCAATCCGGAAGAGGTCGAGGAGATCCTGCGCCCGACCGGCTTCTTCCGGGCCAAGACCAAGTCGGTGATAGGGCTCTCCAAGGCGTTGGCGGAGCAGTTCGGCGGGGAGGTGCCCGGCAATCTGGAGGACCTCGTCAAACTGCCCGGTGTCGGCCGTAAGACCGCCTTCGTGGTGCTGGGCAACGCCTTCGGCCATCCCGGCATCACCGTCGACACGCACTTCCAGCGGCTGGTCCGTCGCTGGCAGTGGACCGACGAGACGGACCCCGACAAGATCGAGGCGGCCGTCGCCGCGCTCTTCCCCAAGAGCGACTGGACGATGCTGTCGCACCACGTGATCTTCCACGGCCGCCGGATCTGCCATGCACGCAAGCCGGCCTGCGGCGCCTGCCCGATCGCCCCGCTCTGCCCGGCGTACGGCGAGGGCGAGACCGACCCCGAGAAGGCGAAGAAGCTCCTGAAGTACGAGAAGGGCGGCTTCCCGGGCCAGCGGCTCAAGCCCCCGCAGGCATATCTGGACGCGGGCGGCAAACCGGCCCCGCCGCTGGGGGCCGGGTGAGGAGCAGGCGCGGGACCGCGCGCCGCCCGGGAGAGGGACGGGTTCCGGCGGGCCGGATGCCAGGACACCCACACGAGGGATGTGCGGAACGATCCGCGGTCCTGCGGGCGTTGGGATCGGCAGAACGGGGGTGGCGATGACACACGCGAGCAATACGGACCGCATGAGCGACACGGACGGCGGGCGGCTGCGGCTGAGCACGGAGGGCCTGCCCGACTGGCTTGACCCGGTCGTGCGGGTCGTCGAGACCGTCGAACCGCTCCAGCTCAGCCGTTTCCTGCCGCCGGAGGACGGCGCGGGACGCCAGTCGGCCGTGCTGATCCTGTTCGGCGAGGGTGACCACGGCCCCGAGCTGCTGCTGATGGAGCGCGCCGGTTCGCTGCGCTCGCACGCGGGCCAGCCCTCGTTCCCGGGCGGCGCCCTCGACCCCGAGGACGGCGACCCGAGGGCCGAAGGGCCGCTGCGCGCCGCACTGCGAGAGGCCGAGGAGGAGACCGGGCTCGATCCCCGCGGCGTCCAGCTCTTCGGCGTGCTCCCCAAGCTCTACATCCCGGTGAGCGGCTTCGTTGTGACCCCTGTCCTGGGCTGGTGGCGAAGAAGAAGCCCGGTGGGCGTCGTCGATCCGAACGAGACGGCGCGGGTCTTCAGCGTCCCCGTGGCGGATCTCACGGACCCGGCCAACCGAGCCACCACCGTCCACCCCAGCGGCCACCGGGGCCCGGCATTCCTGGTCGAATCGGCCCTTGTCTGGGGTTTTACGGCCGGTGTCATCGACCGCCTGCTGCACTACGCGGGCTGGGAGCGCCCCTGGGACCGCGACAAGCAGGTCCCGCTCGACTGGCGCGCATGACAAGGTGGCCCCCGTGCTGTCTGTTCCCGGGGGACGCCGTGCCCCGTTGCCGCTGCGTGACGGGCCGGATCCCCGGCCGGACGAGGGCGACCCGAACGTGATGAGGCGAGGCTTGAAGCAGTGAACGTGCTGGACATCCTGTTGCTGGTCGCCGCCGTGTGGTTCGCGATCGTCGGCTACCGCCAGGGTTTCGTCGTCGGCATCCTGTCGGTGATCGGCTTCCTGGGCGGCGGACTCGTCGCGGTCTATCTGCTGCCCTTCCTCTGGGACAGGGCGACGGGCGACCACAAGGTGAGCACGACCGTCGCCGTCGTAGCCGTCGTCGTGGTGATCGTCTGTGCCTCCGTCGGACAGGCCCTGACCACCCACCTCGGCAACAAACTGCGCCGGTACATCACTTGGTCCCCGGCCCGCGCCCTGGACGCCACGGGCGGCGCCCTCGTCAACGTGGTGGCGATGCTCCTGGTCGCCTGGTTGATCGGTTCGGCCCTTGCCGGTACGACGCTGCCGACGCTCGGCAAGGAGGTCCGCGGATCCAAGGTGCTTCTCGGTGTCTCCCGCGCCCTGCCCGCGCAGGCGGACACCTGGTTCGCCGACTTCTCCTCCGTCCTCGCGCAGAACGGCTTCCCGCAGGTCTTCAGCCCGTTCGCGAACGAACCCATCACCGAGGTCCAGCCCCCCGACCCGGCCCTCGCCAACAGCACGGTGGCCACGCGCGCACAGCGGTCCATCGTCAAGGTCATGGGCACCGCACAGAGCTGCGGCAAGGTCCTCGAAGGCACCGGCTTCGTCTTCGGCAACCACCGTGTGATGACCAACGCGCACGTGGTCGGCGGAGTCGACGAACCCACCGTCCAGATAGGCGGTGAGGGCAGGAAGTACGACGCGAAGGTCGTTCTCTACGACTGGCGGCGCGACATCGCCGTACTCGACGTGCCCGACCTGAACGCGCCGGCACTGCAGTTCACGCCCAGGGACGCGGCCGGGGGCGGCAGTGCGATCGTCGCCGGCTTCCCGGAGAACGGGTCGTACAACGTTCAGCCCGCGCGTGTCCGCGGTCGCATCACGGCCAACGGTCCGGACATCTACCACCATGGCACCGTCCGCCGTGACGTGTACTCGCTGTACGCGACCGTCCGCCAGGGCAACTCCGGCGGCCCGCTGCTCACGCCCGAGGGAAGGGTCTACGGGGTGGTCTTCGCCAAGTCCCTCGACGACCCCAACACGGGCTACGCGCTCACCGCGGACGAGATCCGTGAGGACGTCACCAAGGGTCGTACGGCCAACCAGCAGGTGGACAGCGACAACTGTGCGCTCTGATTCCGCAGAGCGGGGGCAGCCGCTTTCCGGAAGGCGGGGTCAGCCGCGCGGGTGACGCAGAAGTACCGAGACCCAGCGAGCCCGGCGGCGCAGAATATGCGGGATGCCCACTCGGGGGTCCGTACCCGGCAGCTGCGGGGTACCCCTCTGGTGGGAGCTCGGAACGGTGGCCGAGCGGCGGTTGCGTGCTGCGTCACTGTAGTCGTGCGTCCAGCCCATACCCCGACGTCTGCCCCTGCCCCAAGGTCGATAACCGCCCTCGCGCCCCCCAATTGGCTTATGCGGCAGGCATGTGGCTGTTCGGGGAACAGGCGTTCCCGTTCGGATACCGGTCGCATCCGTGAGGTCACCGACCGGGGTCGAATTCTTCCGGCCCACCGGCCGGTTCCGGGGAGCCCGGGCGTCGGGTCAGCCGTGGAGGGTCAGCGGTCGGGCTCGGGATCCTTGAGCCAGTTGATCAGCTCCGAGGAGAACGCCACCGGGTCCTCCTCGTGGGGGAAGTGTCCCAGCCCGTCGAACAGCCGCCAGCGGTACGGTGCCTCGACGTACTCGCCCGATCCGGCCGCGCTCCTCGTCCGCATCACGGGATCCAGCGAGCCGTGCAGATGCAGCGTGGGCACCCGTACGGGCCGTTTCATGCGCCGGTTGAACTGGATGCCGTCGGGCCGGGCCAGGGAGCGCACCATCCAGCGGTACGGCTCGATCGAGCAGTGTGCCGTGGAGGGGATGCTCATGGCGCGCCGGTACATCTCCACGGCCTCGTCGTCCGGCAGTCGCGGCCCCGACCAGTCCCGGATCAGCCGTCCCACCAGGGCGGCGTTGTCGGCGGTGAGTCTGCGCTCGGGAATCCAGGGTCGCTGGAACCCCCAGATATAGGAGCCCGCGGCCGTCTGTTTGACGTCGCCGAGCATCGCCGAGCGCCAGCGCCGCGGGTGCGGCATCGAGGCGACCACGAGCCGCCGGACGAGCTTGGGGCGCATGACAGCGGCCGTCCAGGCGAGGTATCCGCCCAGGTCGTGGCCGACGAGCGCGGCGTCGGGCTCGCCCAGGGACCGTACGACCCCTGTGATGTCGAGCGCCAGGTTCGCGGGGTCGTACCCGCGCGGCGTACGGTCGCTGCCGCCGACCCCGCGCAGGTCCATCGCCACGGCCCTGAATCCCGCGTCGGCGAGCGCCACCACCTGGTGCCGCCAGGTCCACCAGAACTGCGGGAAGCCGTGCAGCAGCAGCACCAGCGGCCCGTCGCCCAGCTCCGCGATGTGGAAGCGTGCGCCGTTGGCCGCGACGTCCCGGTGCGTCACCTTTTTCCCGCCGGGCACGTCGAGCCGTACGACCGAGGTGGGTTGGGCCGAAGGGGTGGCGGGGTCCGTCATGAGGACGAGCGTGCCACAGCCTCGGCAGCCTTGTCGGTCGGACTCGGCTGACGGGGGTGCGGCTTGGCGTGCTGCAGGACGCCTGCGGTCTCCTTCATCGACGCGGCGACCTTCTGCGGGCCCTTGCTCTTCTTGGCCTTCTTCGCGAAGACCATGCCGATGAGCGCGAGCAGCCCGGCGACGAGCACATTGGCGGCGAAGGACAGCAGGAAACAGACGGCCATGTTCCAGCCGCTCCAGGTCCGGATCCCGTACGCCAGCGCGAAGTTGAGCATGGGCAGGGAGAACAGCAGCACGGCCCCCGCGGCCGAGAACGCCCCGCCGCTCGTGGCGCCACGCTTGACGTCCTGCTTGAGCTGGGCCTTGGCCAGCGCGATCTCGTCGTGCACCAGCGCGGACAATTCGGTCGTCGCCGAGGCGAACAGCTGGCCGATGCTGCGTTCGGCGCCGACCGGGCTGCCGTCGGGTGCGCTCATCGCGGTCTCCCTGCTCTCTGCGTACGTGCTCCGCGGACGCTGCGGAGTTTTGTGGACGTGTCAGATCATGCCGGACGGTCGTTCTCCTCGCTTGCCCTGCCCACTACTTCGGCAAGCGTGCCGTTTCGGACCACGGGCAGGCGGGCGGTTCCTGCGTCCGTCGGGTGCGTCGTTGCCGGAGCCGGGTGGGCGTGCCGTCCTGGACTCCGGTCGGTGGGCCGTCCTGGTCTCCGGCGCGTGTGCAGTTGCCGGAGTCCGGCGGGTGGGACGTCCTAGCCTCCGGCGGGTCTGCCGTTCCCGGCGTCGGTCCGCGTCCCGCTCTCGGCGGCCCTCAGTGCGGCGAGCCTGCGGTGCTCGGCTGCCTTGCGCTCGAGGATCTCGGCCATGCGCAGGTGGTACGCCGGGTCGTCCTCCTCATAGACGTCGGGGACGCCGTCCAGGTCCTCGTCGCGCTCCTCGTCCGCGCACAGGGCGCGGTACTTGGCGTTGCGTACCTTGAGCAGAACGGTCGCGCACGCGGCCGCGATCAGCGAGGCGGTGAGGACCGCGGCCTTGACCCCGTCGGTGAGTACGGCGTTGCCCTCGAACGCGAGTTCGCCGATGAGCAGTGAGACGGTGAAGCCGATTCCCGCCAGGGTCGCGACCGCGACCACGTCCGCCCAGGCGAGGCCCTCGCTGAGCGAGGCCCGGGTGAAGCGGACCGTCAGCCACGTACCGCCGAAGATGCCGACGGCCTTGCCGACGACGAGGCCGAGCACGACGCCGAGCGTCTCCGGCTTGGTGAACACGTCCCCGAGCGCCCCGCCCGAGATCGCGACGCCCGCGTTGAACAGGGCGAACAGCGGTACCGCGAGACCCGCCGAGAGGGGCCGTACGAGATGTTCGATGTGCTCACCGGGGGAGTGTTCCTCGCCCTCGTGGCGGTGGCAGCGCAGCATCAGCCCCATGGTCACGCCGGCGATGGTGGCGTGGACGCCGCTGTTGCGCATCAGGCCCCAGATGACGAGCGCGAGCGGGATGTACACGTACCAACCGCGGACGCCCTTGCGCAGCAGCACCCAGAACACCGCGAGCCCCGCGACGGCGCCGCCGAGGGCCACGAAGTTCAGATCGGCCGTGAAGAAGACGGCGATGATCAGGATCGCGAACAGGTCGTCGACGACGGCGAGGGTGAGCAGGAAGGCGCGCAGGGCGGAGGGCAGGGAGGTGCCGATGACCGCGAGGACCGCGAGTGCGAAGGCGATGTCCGTGGCCGTGGGGACCGCCCAGCCGGCGAGAGAGCCGCCGCCGACGGTGCTGGTGAGGACGTAGACGGCCGCAGGTGCGGCCATGCCGCAGAGCGCGGCGACGACGGGGAGCATGGCGGCGCGGGGATCCCGGAGATAGCCCGCGACCAGTTCGCGCTTGAGCTCGATCCCGGCGACGAAGAAGAAGATCGCGAGGAGCCCGTCGGCGGCCAGGTGCTGGACGGACAGATGGAGGCCGAGCGCGGCGGGCCCGAGGTGGTAGTGACTGACGCTCTCGTAGCCGGTGTGCAATGCGGGTATGTTCGCCCAGATCAGCGCGGCGACTGCGGCGAGCAGAAGCAGCACACCACCGACGGTCTCCATGCGCAGCGCATCCGCGATGAAGGTCCGCTCGGGCAGGGAAAGGCGTCCGAGGAACGTGCGGTTACGGGTGGTGCGGTGCGCGGCCACGGTGGAGACCTCCGGGTCGGTTCGACATGCTCACGACCGTCACGAGAACTCGCGGACGGCTTGCCGACCAGACTTCCCGGCACACCTTGAGCTCACCACTTTACCCGAGCCTTACGATCGGGGAATTCGCTTGTCGGGCGAACGGGGTGCGGGCGAAAGGGGTGAGGTGCGCGCAGGGCGGGAGGGGCGCGGGACCCGAAGGGCACGAGCATGAAGGAGCCACGAACGCGAAAGCGGGGCGCCCGGCGTGCTGCCAGGCGCCCCGTCGGGGACCAGCGGGCTTCTCAGTCTTCGCTCGGCGCCTCCGGCAGCTTCGCCTGGATCAGGTCCATCACGGTCGAGTCCGTCAGCGTCGTGACATCCCCGAGCTGGCGGTTCTCTGCGACGTCGCGCAGCAGGCGTCGCATGATCTTCCCGGAGCGGGTCTTCGGCAGTTCGGCCACCGGAAGGATCCGCTTGGGCTTGGCGATCGGGCCGAGCGTCGCGCCGACGTGGTTGCGCAGCTCGCCGACCAGGCCCTCGTCCTCGGACGCCGTGCCCCGCAGGATCACGAACGCCACGATCGCCTGCCCCGTGGTCTCGTCCGCGGCACCCACCACCGCCGCCTCGGCGACCGACGGGTGCGACACCAGCGCCGACTCGACCTCGGTGGTGGAGATGTTGTGCCCGGACACGAGCATCACGTCGTCGACGCGTCCGAGGAGCCAGATGTCCCCGTCGTCGTCCTTCTTCGCGCCGTCCCCGGCGAAGTACTTGCCCTCGAACCGCGACCAGTACGTGTCGATGAACCGCTGGTCGTCGCCCCAGATGGTGCGCAGCATCGACGGCCACGGCTCGGTGAGCACGAGGTAGCCGCCGCCTCCGTTCGGCACCTCGTTCCCCTCGTCGTCGACCACGGTCGCCGAGATGCCCGGCAGCGGCGTCTGGGCCGACCCCGGCTTGGTCTCGGTCACGCCCGGCAGCGGCGAGATCATCATCGCGCCGGTCTCGGTCTGCCACCAGGTGTCCACGATCGGCGTGCGGTCGGCGCCGATGTGTTTGCGGTACCAGATCCACGCCTCGGGGTTGATCGGCTCACCGACCGACCCGAGCACGCGCAGGCTGCTCACGTCGAACTTGGCAGGGATGTCGTCGCCCCACTTCATGAACGTACGGATGGCCGTCGGCGCCGTGTAGAGGATCGTCACGCCGTACTTCTGCACGATCTCCCAGAACCGGCCCTGGTGCGGGGTGTCCGGCGTGCCCTCGTACATGACCTGGGTCCCGCCGTTGGCCAGCGGTCCGTACACGATGTACGAGTGCCCGGTGACCCAGCCGACGTCCGCGGTGCACCAGTACACGTCGGTTTCCGGCTTGAGGTCGAAGACGGCGTGGTGCGTGTACGCCGCCTGCGTGAGGTAGCCGCCGGAGGTGTGCAGGATGCCCTTCGGCTTCCCCGTCGTCCCGGACGTGTACAGGATGAACAGCGGGTGCTCCGCGTCGAACGCCTCGGGGGTGTGCTCGGCCGGCTGCCGCTCGACGATCTCGTGCCACCACACGTCCCGGCCCTCGGTCCAGGCGACTTCCTGGCCCGTGCGGCGCACGACGAGCACGTGCTCGACGTTGTCCACACGTTCGATCGCGTCGTCGACGGCCGGCTTGAGCGCGGACGGCTTGCCACGCCGGTAGCCGCCGTCGGAGGTGATGACGACCTTGGCGTCGGCGTCCTGGATACGGGTGGCGAGGGCGTCGGCCGAGAAGCCACCGAAGACCACGGAATGCGCGGCGCCGATGCGGGCGCAGGCCAGCATCGCGATCGCGGTCTCGGGGATCATCGGCATGTAGACCGCGACCCGGTCGCCCTTGCGGACGCCCAGCTCCAGCAGAGCGTTCGCGGCCTTGGAGACCTCGTCCTTGAGCTCGGCGTAGGTGATGGCGCGGCTGTCGCCGGGCTCGCCTTCGAAGTGGATGGCGACGCGGTCGCCGTGGCCCGCCTCGACGTGCCGGTCGACGCAGTTGTAGGCGACGTTGAGCTTGCCGTCCTTGAACCACTTGGCGAAGGGCGGGTTCGACCAGTCGAGGGTCTCGGTGGGCTCCACGGCCCAGGTCAGCCGCCGGGCCTGCTCGGCCCAGAAGCCGAGCCTGTCAGCCTTGGCCTGTTCGTACGCCTCTGCCGTGACGTTGGCGCCCGCGGCCAGGTCGGCGGGGGGCGCGAACCTGCGCTCTTCCTTGAGCAGGTTGGCCAGGCTTTCGTTGCTCACGACATCTCCCTTTCCCGGGGTGTCCGTTGTGTCCCAAGCCACAGCTCATCAGACCGGGGGGCTCGGTGACAAGGGTCGGCCGAAAATTGGTTTAGACCTGTTCGGGCTGTCGCCGGCCGGCTCTACTGAGGTCACGTATGCGTCGCCACCCCGGTTCATCCAGCGATGCTGCTCACACCCAGCCGAGTGTGCGTGAGACGTCGCGCCCGTCGACGGCGCGTCCCCCGAAGAGCCGGCGCGACTTCGGCCCGGCCTCCTGCCGACAGGCGATGCGCGGTCCGGCCGACCGGACCGCGCACCGCCGCTGGGTCACGCCGGGCTGCGCAGATCCCCGGCCGCCGCCACCCGTCCGAAGACGTGGCCCTCGTCGGACGGGTCGAGCAGGTACGCCTGCGCCTCGCCGACGTGGAAGTACATCCCGTGCAGTTCGAGCGCGTCCTCGCCGAGCGCCCGGACCACGGACTCGTGCGCCCGCAGATGCTCCAACTGCTGCACCACATTGGTCAGACAGAGCTGTTCGACCGTGTCGGCCGGCTGCCGTCCGGTGATTCGCGGCCGGGGCCGCTCCTCGTCGGCCATCCGCTCAACGCTCGGCAGCCCGTGCCGCAGCCACCGCTCGAGCGGGGTCTGCGCCTTGCCCTCCGAAGTGATCAGGGCCTGCATCGCACCGCACCCGGAATGCCCGCATACGGTGATCGACCGCACCTTCAGGACTTCGACCGCGTACTCGATGGCGGCCGCCACCGAGTCGTCCCCGCTCTCCGCGCCGGGCAGCGGGACCAGGTTGCCGACGTTGCGGACGACGAACAGGTCGCCCGGACCGCTGGAGGTGATCATCGAGGTGACGAGCCGCGAGTCGGCGCAGGTCAGGAAGAGCTGCGATGGCCGCTGCCCCTCGCGCGCCAGACGGGCCAGCTCAGCGCGTACCAGCGGAGCCGTGTTCCGCTGGAAGGCGCTGATACCGCGAGCGAGTTGCTGCCCACTCGCTCCGGACCCGTCGGCCCGCCCCGCCTGGCGACTGCCGGTCGGCGCGGTCGGCGGACGCTCGCACTGGTGGTTGCGCCACGGTGTCCAGGGCCGGCACCGGCACGCGGACGCCTCCGCGGACTCCCGGTCTCCCTCGAGCGTGGGAACGCCGAGCGCCGACATCGCGATGCGGGTTCCGGCCCGGCCGGTGAGGTCGATCTTGCCGCCGTGCGCGAGGTGCGTCTTCTGCCAGTGCTGCAGGGACTCGTACGCCGCGTGGTCCATGAACGACCCGTCCAGCTCCACGACGGCGTCCGACCCTGCGGGCACCAGGTGCAGCGCCCGGCTGAGCCGGGGCACCGCGAGGAAGGTCAACTGCCCTCGCACTCGTACGTAATGGACTTCCCCCTTCTCTTCGTGCGTGATGCGGGTGCGGGCGAGGCGGTGCAGGGCGACGGCGACGGCCACGCCGACCCCCAGCATCACGCCCTCCAGGACGCCCAGGAAGACGACGCCGAGCGCGGTGACGGCATACACCAGCACCTCTCGGTGGCGGGTGACCGTGCGGATGTGGTGCAGGGACACCATCTGGATGCCGACGGCCATCACCAGGGCGGCGAGCGAGGCGAGGGGAATCAGCTCGAGCACCTGGACCATCAGCAGCGCGGCTACCACTACCCAAACGCCGTGCAGCATCGTGGAGTTCCGGCTGACGGCACCGGATTGCACGTTCGCCGAACTACGCACCGCGACTCCGGTGATCGGCAGTCCGCCGAGGGCGCCGGAGACCACATTGGCGGCGCCCTGGCCGCGCAGCTCCCGGTCGAGGTCCGGGCGAGGGAGGTGTACATCGCCGCGGGCGGTGGCGAGTTTGTCGACGGCTACAGCGGAGAGCAGGGACTCGATGCTGCCGACCAGGGTGATGGTGAGCACAGCGGTCGCGATGCCCAGCACGGGCCCGTCGGGCAGCTGTGGCAGAGCATGGCTGGACCAGGAGGGCAGATTCACCCTGGCCAAGTGCAGCCCGGTGAGCGAGGCCGCCACCGTGGCCCCCACGACGGCAACCAGGGCGGCAGGGACCCTGCGCAGGAGGCGCCCGGGCCGCCCCGGAATCCGCGGCCAGGCCAGCAGGAGGGCCAGGGTCAGCGCGCTGATCGACACGGCGGCCGGGTGCAGGTTCGCCAACTGGGCAGGCAGCGCATGGAGATTTTCGAGGACGGCGCTCTGTGGCGTGCCGCCGAGCACGATGTGCAGCTGGGCGACGGCGATGGTGACGCCGATGCCGGCGAGCATGCCGTGCACGATCGCGGGGCTGACGGCGAGCGCCGTACGCGCCACGCGTAGCCAGCCGAGGCCGAGTTGGGTGAGGCCGGCGAGGACGGTGATGGCGCACGTCGTACGCCATCCGTAGCGGTGGATGAGGTCGGCGGTGACCACGGTGAGTCCGGCGGCGGGGCCGCTGACCTGGAGCGGGGAGCCGCCGAGCCGGCCGGCGACGATGCCGCCGACGGCCGCGGCGACGAGGCCCGACTGGAGCGGGGCCCCGGTGGCGAGCGCGATGCCGAGGGACAGGGGGAGGGCGATCAGGAAGACCGCGATCGAGGCCGACAGGTCGGCGCCCGCGACGTGGAAGCGGCGGGGCGGGGTCGGCGGGGGGCTGTGGGGCTGGTGTACGCGCTTCGTCCGAGTCGAGTCGGCGGCGCGTGCGGGGACGCAGGCGGGCATGGTTCCCGTCTCCTCCGGTGTGGCGCGGTCGCGGAACTGGTGGTCCCCGGCGGGGCCGGGGTCGGGCGCGGCCGTGGGTCACGGCGTACAGCGGCGGGATCTCAACACTTGGTAAATGGATCGTAATGCTGAGTAAAGGAGGTGTATCTGATATGAGGGCAAATAGGGCAACAAATCACTCGGTGGGGTGAACGGTTAGTTTCATCGGCTTGTCCTACAAATTCCATCGACGCTCCATGCGACCTTGGCCGGGCTGCGCGTGGCTGCGGGCTTCACCCGCACGGCACCGCAGAGCACCTGATCAGCGTGGCCCCGACTGAAGGAAGAAGGTGGGCCGAGATGGCCACCACCCAGAGGATCACTGCGGGCGTCGCACTAGCCGTGGCCTGCGCCACCGCGCTCGCCGGCTGCTCGATGGGCCGGAGCCGCTCCGAGGAAGGCGCGAGGAAGGTCCCCGGTGCTCACGCGCCGGGGAGTGCGGTCCGCCTGATCGGCGACGGCTCCACCGCGTACACCGGCGCCCAGCCCCATCTGCCCAGACCCCAACGGCTCAAGCCCGGTCAGCGGCCCCCTCAGTTCGTGGTCTTCTCCTGGGACGGGGCCGGCGAGGACAGTCAGGGGCTGTTCTCGCACTTCCGCAAGGTCGCCAAGGCCAACAACGCGACGATGACGTACTTCCTGAGCGGTGTGTACATGCTGCCCGAGGAGAAGCGCGAGTTGTACAAGCCGCCGGAACACTCCCCGGGCCGCTCGGACATCGGCTTCAACGACGAGAAGGGCATCAAGGACACCGTCGAGCAGTTGCGTCTGGCGTGGTTGGAAGGCAACGAGATCGGCACCCACTTCAACGGCCACTTCTGCGGCAACGAGGGCGGGGTCGGCCAGTGGTCGGTCGAGGAGTGGAAGGACGAGATCGCCCAGGCGAAGGCGTTCGTGAAGTCCTGGAGGAGCAATTCCGGTCTGAAGCAGGAGCCGCCGCTGCCCTTCGACTACGACAAGGAACTCATCGGCGCCCGCACGCCCTGCCTGCAGGGACAGAAGAACTTCGTGAAGGCTGCTCGGGAACTGGGCTTCCGCTACGACACCTCCGGCGTCAACGAGCAGGTCTGGCCCAAGAAGAAGGAAGGCCTGTGGGACCTGTCGCTGCAGCTCGTACCCTTCCCCGGGCACACCTATGAGCAGTTGACCATGGACTACAACTTCATGGCCGACCAGTCGGGCACCAAGACCCAGGGCGACCCCGACAAGTTCGGGGAGTGGGGCGATCAGGTGCGTGACGGCCTGCTGCAGGGTTTCCAGCGGGCGTACGACGGAAACCGGGCGCCCCTGGTCATCGGCAGCCACTTCGAGTCCTGGAACGGCGGTACCTATATGCGTGCCCTCCAGGAGGTGATCGAGCACGTCTGCACCCAGCCCGAGGTGCGCTGCGTCTCCTTCCACCAGCTCGTCAACTGGCTGGACGCGCAGGACCCGCAGGCCCTGGAGAAACTGCGCACACTCAAGGTCGGCCAAGCCCCGGCGGAGGGCTGGGAGTCCTTCCTTCGCGCCGCGCCCGCCCCGGCACCGCACGGCCCCCCGGGGGCGCCATCGGTCAGGCCATAGGCGCTGCGCGGTCGTCGCTCACACGGCGGCCGCCAGACCTTCGCCGAGGACGAATCCGGGGTCGATCTGCGCCGCCAGGTCGGCTCCGGTGCGCTCGTTGCCCCAACTGGTCGCATTCTTCAGGTGGAAGTGCACCATCTGGTGCGTGTAGCGCTTCCAGTCACGCAGTTCGTACGCGGCGTCGGCGGCGTCCTGAAGAGCACGCAGAGAGTGACGGTTGGCGTTCTCCAGGAGCTCGAACCGGGGCGGGCGGCCCTTCTCCATGGAACGCACCCAGTCCGAGTGCCCGACCGTCACCAGCAGGTCGTCACCGACCTCGGTGCGCAGGAAGTCGATGTCGTCGGGGCCCTGCACCTTGTTGCCGACGACCTTCAGGACGACCCCGAAGTCGCGGGCGTACTCCTTGTACTGCCGGTAGACGGAAACCCCCTTCCGGGTCGGCTCGGCGACGAGGAATGTGATGTCGAAGCGGGTGAACATCCCGGAGGCGAAGGAGTCCGAGCCCGCCGTCATGTCGACCACCACGTACTCGTCGCGGCCGTCCACCAGGTGGTTGAGACACAACTCCACCGCTCCCGTCTTGGAGTGGTAGCAGGCGACGCCCAGGTCGGCGTCCGTGAAGGGGCCGGTGACCATCAAACGCACGGAGCCGCCGTCGAGTTCCACCGGACGCGCGCAGGCGTCGTACACCGGGTTGTCCTCCCGCAGGCGCAGCAGCCGTGAGCCCGCTCCGGGCGGGGTGGTCTTGATCATCGTCTCGGCGGAGGTGATCCGCGGATTGGAGCCGCGCAGATAGTCCTTGATCAGGCGAAGCCGCTCGCCCATGGCGGGCAGTGCCGCGGCCTCGTCCTCGTCGAGCCCGAGCGCGGCTGCGAGGTGCTGGTTGATGTCGGCGTCGATGGCGACGACGGGCGCACCGACGGCGGCGAGGTGGCGGATGAACAGGGAGGACAGGGTCGTCTTGCCGCTGCCGCCCTTCCCGACGAAAGCAATTTTCATGTTCACAAAGCGTAGTGTCGACATTGCTGTACGTGACAGTCGGGCGTGAGGAAGACCACTCCATCGAAGGAGGGGGCGCGGGGGTGCGTAGTGTCGTACTCATGAGTACGACAGGTGCGACCGCTGATCCGCTCGCGGCCCTGGGGGCGCTGCCCGGGGTGTCCGAGTCCGTGGAGTCCGTACGCAAGGCCGTGGACCGGGTCTACGGGCACCGGATCATGCGACGCCGCAGCAACGAGATCACCTCGGAGGCGGCGCTGCGCGGCGCGCGCGGTTCGGCGTCGCTGTCAGGCGCCGACTGGGCTCTCGAGGAGGTGCGCCGACGCACCGACTTCAGCGGTGACGACGACGCCCGTACGGTCGGCGCGGCTCTCAGGCTGACCGCCGAGGCGGGGCAACTGCTGTCCATCTGGCGGCAGTCGCCGCTGCGGGTGCTGGCGCGGTTGCATCTGGTGGCGGCCGCGGAAGCCGACCCCCGCGTGGGACGCCCGCGGCAGGCCGGCGAGCCGGTCCACGAGCCGCTCGTGGAGCTGCCGCTGCCGGACGCGGCCGAGGTCTCCGGCCGCCTCGAAGGGCTCTCCCAGCTGATCATCGTCGGTGGTTCGGCCCCTGCCCTCGTGACCGCTGCTGTCGTGCACGGCGAGTTGCTCGCGTTGCGTCCCTTCGGCTCTCACAACGGCCTTGTCGCCCGCGCGGCCCAGCGCATCGTCCTGGTGGGCAGCGGTCTCGATCCGAAGGCCGTCTGCCCTGCTGAGGTCGGCCACGCGGAACTGGGCCGTGCGGCCTACGTCGCCGCCCTCGACGGTTATGTGTCCGGCACCCCGGAGGGTATGGCGGCGTGGATCGCCCACTGCGGGAAGGCGGTCGAACTGGGGGTCCGTGAGTCGACGGCGGTCTGCGAGGCGCTGCAGCGCGGGGCGGCGTAGCTCCCGGGTGGGTGGTGCTCGGGCGGGTGTGCTCGGGCGCGAGAAAAGGCCTCTCTGAGGGCCTGTCACATAGTTGCGGCGGTACGAGGGCTCGTACCGCCGCTGGCATGCCCGCAGAGTTACCAGGCGTCCTCGAAGTGTCGCCCATCAGGTCGGGAACTCTTGCCCGTCACCTGGTGCGGCTGGCCCGTAATCGACGGGTCGACGTTGCGTGGGTGCCCTGTGTTCATGCTCGGTCCGTGGGGCCAATTGCGTTCTTAAAGGCGATCCTTTCGGATGATTTCCTTTGGTCTCGCGGGCCTTACTCCTTTTGTACTCCAGGGCCGTGCCAAGCGGAAGCCCTGTATGCAGTTCTTTACTTTTGGGTTCAAAGGGGCGTGAAACAGCGCAAGTGCCTCGGGTGCGCCAGGATTCAGACGGCTGATGTGCGGCGGCGGCTGGCGTACCAGACGAGCCCCGCCGTGGCGGCTGCCGCACCTATCGCGGCCGCCGCGATGAGCGCCGGCCGGGGCGGCACGGACAGTCGTTGCTTCAGCCGGACCGGACGGTGGAAGTCCAGAATCGGCCAGCCACGTGCGAGGGCCTCGCGCCGCAGTACCCGGTCCGGATTCACGGCGTGCGGGTGGCCGACGGCCTCCAGCATCGGCAGGTCGGTGGCCGAGTCGCTGTAGGCGTAGCAGCGTGCGAGGTCGTACCCCTCGGACTCGGCGAGCTCTTTGATCGCCGCGGCCTTCGTGGGCCCGTACGCGTAGTACTCCACCTCGCCCGTGAAGCAACCGTCCTCGCCCACGACCATGCGGGTGGCGATCACCCGGTCCGCGCCGAGCAGCTCGCCGATCGGCTCGACCACCTCGGCGCCCGACGTGGACACGATCACAACGTCGCGCCCGGCGGTGTGGTGCTCCTCGATGAGGGAGGCGGCCTCGTCGTAGATGATCGGGTCGATCAGGTCGTGCAGGGTCTCGGCGACGATCTCCTTGACCTGCTGGACGTTCCAGCCTCGGCACATCGCGGACAGGTACTCGCGCATCCGCTCCATCTGGTCGTGGTCCGCGCCGCCTGCCAGGAACACGAACTGGGCGTATGCGGTGCGCAACGCGGCCCTGCGGTTGATCAGTCCGCCTTGGTAGAAGGACTTGCTGAAGGTGAGCGTGCTGGACTTCGCAATGACCGTCTTGTCCAGGTCAAAGAAGGCCGCTGTGCGGGGCAAGGGGTGGTTTTCCACGGGCCAGAGCATATGCGCCCACCATTCGGCGTAAGGTGGGGCGCGTGGGTTTGCCTGAGAGGGCTCTCGGGTACACCATGGAAGTCACGGATCGTTCGCGACCGTGCTAACCCGGTCCGACTCCTCCCCCCCCGAGTCGGCCGTGGGGACGACCCCCGCTCTCCCCCCCGGCGGGGGTCGTCGCATGTCCGGGTGGGTTTTCCTCAGTTTCCGTGCGCTCCCGGGGCCTTGCCGCGACCTCGTGGGCGTCGCTTCGGTATGCCCACGCTTCATCACTCTGCGTAGCTGAAGCGCTGCTCTGAGGAAGTCGCCGAGGCCTCGCCCGTATGGGTGAAGGCGATATTCACAACCACTGAGTTGTCCACAGTTATCGACCAAGATCCACACGATTTCCGGGATCGCCGCACCGTGATTCCAGCGCGTCCGGCCTGAGGCGAGTTCACGGCCGGTTCCGTTTCTCGGACGCGCATGGCCGGTTCGTATCGGCCGTTCATATGGAGACCGGTTGCCGGTTCTTCACACGAGCGGGAAGCGCGGGGCCGCAGTGGGCCCCGCGGACCGTGCGGAAGAAGCAGCGAAGGGGGCTGGAGACCGTGGCGGGAGCCATCACACACCACGGGCCGGCCGTCGCCGAGGGGCGACGGAGCGGCCCGCTGATCGTCACCGAGGACGCCGAACTCCTCGACGACCTGCTACGCCTGTGCGCGGCAGCAGGCGCCAGACCGGAGGTCCACCCCGGGGTGCCGCAGCACCGGGGCAGCTGGGAGGCGGCGCCGCTCGTCCTCGTCGGCGACGACGCGGCGCGTCGAGTACGGGGAGCCACGCGCAGGCGCGGAGTGGTGCTGGTCGGGCGGGATCAGGACGATTCCGGTGTCTGGCGCCGCGCCGTGAAAATCGGTGCCGACCACGTCCTGCTGCTGCCCGACGGAGAGCAGTGGCTGGTCGACCGCATCGCCGACGTGGCCGAGGGGGTCGGTCGGCCGGCGCTCACGGTGGGCGTCATCGGCGGCCGCGGCGGGGCGGGCGCGTCCACGCTCGCCTGCGCCCTGGCCGTCACCTCCGCGCGTGAGGGCAGGCGCACGCTCCTCGTGGACGCGGATCCTCTGGGCGGCGGACTCGGCGTACTCCTCGGCGGAGAGACGACCGACGGGCTGCGCTGGCCGGCGTTCGCCGCCTCCCGAGGCCGGGTCGGCGGCAGTGCCTTGGAGGAGTCCCTGCCCGAGCTGCACGCCCTGCGGGTGCTGAGCTGGGACCGCGGCGACACCGTGGCGGTGCCGCCCCAGGCGGTCCGCGCGGTGCTCGCCGCGGCCCGCCGACGCGGCGGCGCGGTCGTCGTCGACCTCCCACGCCGTGTCGACGAGGGTGTGGCCGAAGCCCTCGCGCAGGTGGACGTCGGGGTCCTGGTGGTCCCTGCCGAGCTGCGCGCCGTGGCGGCCGCTCGGCGGGTGGCGTCGGCCGTCGGCATGGTCCTCGGCGACCTGCGGATCGCGGTACGGGGGCCGTACGCGCCCGGTCTCGACGACCGTGGGGTGGCTCGTCTGCTGGGGCTGCCACTGGTCGGCGAAGTGCCCTCCGAGACACCACCCCCGGACGGCTCAGTACCGCCCGGGGGAGCGGCGCGGGGGCCGCTCGCCCGGTTCTGCTCGGCCTTCTGGGAGCGGGCGTTGGCCGAGGCGGGTGACTGACCCATGAACACGGTCTGGGGTCCGGCGGCAAGGACGGACCACGGCGCGGCACTTGGTTCGGGGGCGAGCGGAGCGCCCGATCGCACGGCCGGGCTCGGCGAACGTACGGGGCTGCTGGACGGAGTGCGCCAGTGGCTGGCCGAGAGCGGGGCCGAGCCGACTCCCGCGCGCGTGGCACAGGCGCTGAGGGAGCAGGGGCGGGTGCTCGGGGATGCGGAAGTGCTGGGCGCGGCGCGGCAATTGCGCTCCGAACTGGTCGGCAGTGGCCCCTTGGAGCCCTTGCTCGTCGATCCGTCGGTGACCGATGTCCTGGTGTCGGCGCCCGACCGGGTGTGGGTGGACCGGGGTGGAGGACTGGAGCTGACGGCCGTGTCCTTTCCGGATGCGGCGGCCGTACGACGCCTCGCGCAGCGACTGGCGGCCGTGGCCGGGCGGCGGCTCGACGACGCCAGACCGTGGGCCGACGCCCGCCTGCCGGACGGCACCCGGCTGCACGCGGTGCTGCCGCCGGTCGCGGTCGGCTCCACGTGTCTGTCTCTTCGGGTCGTGCGGCCGCGGGCGTTCACGCTCGACGAGCTGGTGGCGGCGGGGACGGTGCCCCCGGGTGGGGACCGGGTGCTGCGGGCGCTGATCGCCTCCCGGCTCTCCTATGTGATCAGCGGCGGGACCGGCTCGGGAAAGACCACGCTGCTGAGCGCGCTGCTGGGCGTGGTGGGGCCGTCGGAGCGGATCGTGCTGGCCGAGGACTCGGCGGAGCTGCGGCCCGATCATCCCCATGTGGTGCGCCTGGAGGGACGGCCCGCCAACCAGGAAGGCGTGGGGCTTGTCGAGCTCCAGGACCTGGTGCGGCAGGCACTGCGGATGAGGCCCGACCGGCTCGTCGTCGGCGAGGTGCGCGGCCCAGAGGTCGTGTCCCTGCTGGCCGCGCTCAACACTGGCCACGAGGGCGGGTGCGGCACCCTCCACGCCAATGCGGCGGGCCAGGTGCCCGCCCGGCTGGAGGCGCTGGGCACCGCGGCGGGCCTGGACCGGGCAGCGCTGCACAGCCAGCTGGCGGCCGCGCTCTCGGTGGTCTTGCACCTCGTGCGCGACCGGACCGGGCGGCGCCGGATCGCGGAGGTGCACGTGCTGGAGCGGGACGCGTCCGGGCTCGTGGTGACGGTGCCCGCGCTGCGATGGGGCCCGGAGGCGTTCACGCGGGAGCGGGGCTGGGAGCGGCTGCGGGAGCTGCTGGTGCACGGAAGCGGTGACTGCGACGGAAGCGACACAAGCGATGGGGGTGAGGTGCTGTGACGGGGATCGGCCAGGCGTCGGTCGGTGTGGGACTGGCGTGTGCCGGCGCGGCGGCCTGGATGATGAGCGGCTCGAACACGGGGGCACGCCGCGTCCGGTTGCTGTTCGCGGGCGGCGGCACGGCGGCGGGAGGAGGGCCGCCCTCGTGGGAACGGGCGCTCGTACGGGTGCGGCGGTTGCCGGCCGAGTGGTGGTCGGTCGCCGTGGGCGCGTTGATCGCGGTGCTCGGCGCATCCGTCCTGCCCTTGGTGGCCGGCGCCATCGGCGTGCCCGCGCTGCGCCGGATGCGGCAGGCACGGGAGGCACGGCGGGCGCGGGAAGTGCGTGGTGAGGCGGTGATCGCGCTGTGCGGGGCGCTCGCCGGGGAGGTGCGTGCTGGCCGCCAGCCGGGCGAGGCGCTGCTCCGTGCGGCGCGAGACTCGGGCGGGCTCGGCGAGGTCCACGCGGCGGTGGTCGCGGCGGCACGGTTCGGCGGGGACGTGCCGGGTGCGCTGGCGGACGCGGCACGGCAGCCCGGAGCCGACGGCTTGTCGGGACTCGCCGCGTGCTGGCGGGTGGCCGTGGACCGGGGCGCGGGCCTGGCGGCTGGGCTCGATCGGCTGGAGGCGGCCCTGCGGGCCGAGCGCGACCAGCGGGCAGACCTGCGCGCCCAGTTGGCGGGCGCCCGTTCGACGGCGGTGCTGCTCGCGGGGCTGCCGGTCCTCGGCCTGCTGCTGGGCACCGCGCTCGGCGCCCACCCGCTGCACGTTCTGCTGCACACCGGCGCGGGACTGGCCTGCCTCGTGGTCGGCGGTGTGCTGGAGGGGGCGGGCCTGTGGTGGGCCATGCGGATCGTGCGAGGAGCGGAGGCGGCATGAGCGCCGACGTTGTCCACAGGCTGGGGATGTTGTGCGGGGCGCTGGGGCTGTGGTGGCCGGCGTGGGCGCTCGCCGCCGCGCGGCGCGAGCGCAGGGTGCGGCGGCGGATGGGCGCTGTGCTGGGCCGGAACGGTGTGCCCGAGGAGCGGAGGGCTCGGGCGTTCGAGATACGGCCTGGGCAGCAATTCGCTGCGGCCGCCGAGCCGGACGGGCGGCTGCGCGGCGCGCGGGGTGTCGCACCGGAGGAGCGCCTGAACGGAGTGCCGGGTGCCGTGTGGCGGCGTGCCGGGGCGCGGGACGCCGGGCGGCGGTGGCTGTCGGTCGCGGGGGCGCTGTGTGCCGGTTGGGTGATGATCGGGGGGCTCGGTGGGATGGGAGTCGGGCTGATCATCGGGCTCGGCGTGGCCCGATGGAGAGCCCGGCAGGAGCGCGACCGCCTCGCCGAGGAGTACGACCCCGATGTAGCGGTTCGTCAGCTTCCGCTGGCGGCCGACCTGCTGGCGGCGTGCATCGCGGCGGGCGCAAGTCCCGTCTCCGCCGCACAGGCGGTGGGCGAGGCACTGGAGGGGCCGGTCGGGGAGCGGCTGGCACGGGGCGCGGCCGAGGTGCGGCTCGGGGCGGAACCGTCCGACGCATGGCGGCGGCTCGCCTCTCTCCCCGGTGCCGGAGCACTGGCGCGGCTCCTGGAGCGGGCGGGCTGTTCCGGCGCACCGGCGGCTGCACCGGTCGGGCACCTGGCGACGGAGGCCCGCGCCGAGTGGGGCCGGGCGGCGACGGCACGGGCACGCCGCGCGGGGGTCATGGTCACCGCACCGGTGGGGCTGTGCTTTCTGCCCGCGTTCATCGCGGTCGGGGTGCTGCCCGTCGTGATCGGGCTCGCGGGAGGGCTGCTGGGAGGGGGTGGCGGATGACGGCGCGCGGCACGCGGTGAACAGACCGGAATGCACCGAACAGATCGAACAGATCAACAGGACGAGAACCTCACGGGGGTTGGCATGAGCAAGGTGGTACGAGTACGAGCCCGGGTGCATGCGCTGGTACGCCGGGTACGGGCGGCGGTACGGGGGGACGCGGGCATGGTCACGTCCGAGTACGCGGTGGGAATCATCGCCGCGGTGGCCTTCGCGGCGGTTCTCTACAAGGTGCTGACGAGCGGGCAGGTCAGTGCCGAACTGCAGGACATCGTGAAACAGGCGCTCCATGTCCGGATGTGACGGGGCCGGGTGGCGCCAGGGAACCGGACCCGGCCGGGACCGCGGGTTCGTGACGGCGGAGACCGCGGTCGTCCTGCCCGCCTTGGTGCTCTTCGCGATGGCCCTTGTCTGGGCCCTGCTGGCCGCGTCCGCGCAGATCCAGTGCGTGGACGCGGCCCGGGCCGGGGCTCGGGCCGCGGCCCGGCAGGAGCCACCGGGTGTGGTGCAGGAGGTGGCCCGGCAGGCGGCCCCGGACGGCGCGAGAGTCAGGGTGAGCCGACAGGGCGACTTGGTGCATGTGCTGGTCGTCGCGTATCCGCCGGGTCCCGATGCGCTGCCACTTGAACTGCGCCACGAGGCCGTGGCGTTGGCCGAGGACACCGTGGGGGTGAATCGGTGAGCAGACGTGAACCGGCGGACCGGGCCGGACCGATGAAGGGGTGTGGGCCGAAGGAGGCGTACGGGCGAAAAGGGTGTACGGGCTGGGCAGGAGGTGGGGCGGTGAGGTTCCGTCAGCTGATGGAGAGATCGGTGTCGCGTCGTCAGCTGGCGGGTGACCGAGGCTCGGCGACGGTCTGGGTCGTCTGGGTGATGGGCGCCCTCTGCGCCGTGTTCGGGGTGCTGCTGGCCCAGGGAGAGGCCGTGCTGGTCCGGCACCATGCGGCCGGTGCGGCCGACATGGCGGCGCTCGCGGCCGCCGACCACTGGATGGAGGGAAAGGAGGAGGCATGTGACAGGGCGGTGCGCGTCGCGGTGGCCCAGGGCAGCCGGCTCGTGCGCTGCGCCGTCGTGGGCGAGGTCTCCGATGTCACGGCGGCGTCGGTCTCGGGACCGTTCACCGCTGAGGTCAGGGCGAGGGCGGGCCCGGGGGACCCGACGGTGCCGGCGCCGTCGGGACCTGTGGAGCCCCCGCCGGGTTCTCCTTCTCGTCCGTAGCCACCGCGTCACCTTCACCCCGCTTCAGATCTTCGGTCCTGCTTGCCGTCGACTCCGGCGCCCCGCGCAACAGCACCGTGAGGAGCCGCACGGCCCCCCTCTTGTGCAGCGGATCGTTGCCGTTGCCGCACTTGGGGGACTGGATGCAGGACGGGCAACCCGCCTCGCACTCGCAGGACGCGATGGCCTGGCGGGTGGCGCTCAGCCAGGCACGGGCCGTGTGGAAGGCGCGCTCCGCGAAGCCCGCGCCGCCCGGGTGGCCGTCGTACACGAAGACCGTGGGGAGCAGGGTGTCGGGGTGGAGCGGGATGGATACGCCTCCGATGTCCCAGCGGTCGCAGGTTGCGAAGAGCGGGAGCATGCCGATCGAGGCGTGTTCGGCGGCGTGCAGGGCGCCGCCGAGGATTTCGGGGTTGATCCGGGCCTGGTCCAGCTGGTCCTCGGTGACCGTCCACCACACGGCACGGGTGCGCAGCGTACGGGGAGGGAGGTCGAGCTTCGTCTCGCCCAGCACTTCACCGGTGATGACACGCCGACGCAGAAAGGAGACGACCTGGTTGGTGACCTCGACGGAGCCGTAGCACAGCCGGCCCTCGCCCCAGGGCACCTCGATGTCCGTCTCCAGGACGGAGATGGAGGTCGTGTCGCGGGCGACCGTCGAATACGGCGGGTTGGCTTCCTCGACGAGGGCGACGGAGTCCTCCAGGTCGAGCGACCGCACGAGATACGTACGGCCTTGGTGCAGATGGACGGCGCCCTCGTGCACCGTCGTGTGCGCGGAGCCCGCGTCGACCGTGCCGAGCAGTCGTCCGGTGCCGACCTCGACGATCTGGACGGGGCGCCCTCCCTCCCCACGGATGTCCGTGAGGTCGGCGGCCCGCTCGCGGCGGGTCCAGTGCCAGGCCTTCGTCCGGCGGCGCAGCAGCTTCGCGGCCTCCAGCTGCGGCAGCAGCTCCTCACTGGCGGGACCGAACAGCTCCAGGTCCTCCTCTGTCAGCGGCAGTTCGGCCGCCGCCGCGCACAGGTGCGGGGCCAGGACGTACGGGTTGTCCGGGTCGAGGACGGTGGACTCCACCGGTTGGTCGAAGAGGGCCTCGGGATGGTGGACGAGGAACGTGTCCAGCGGGTCGTCCCGGGCGACCAACACCGCGAGGGCACCCTGTCCGGCGCGGCCGGCGCGGCCCGCCTGCTGCCACAGCGATGCCCTGGTCCCCGGGTACCCGGCGATGAGGACGGCGTCCAGACCAGAGACGTCGACGCCGAGCTCGAGCGCGGTGGTGGCGGAGAGGCCGAGCAGTTCTCCGGAGTGGAGGGCGCGCTCCAGGGCGCGGCGCTCCTCGGGAAGGTAGCCACCGCGGTAGGCGGCCACACGCCGGGCCAGGGAGCGGTCGACCTCCGCCAGGCGCTCCTGGGCGATCACCGAGATCAGCTCGGCGCCGCGGCGGGAGCGGACGAAGGCGACCGAGCGGACGCCCTGCACGGCCAGGTCGGTCAGCAGATCGGCGGTCTCGGCGGTGGCCGTACGCCGGACGGGTGCGCCTTTCTCGCCGTGGAGCTCGGTGAGCGGGGGTTCCCAGAGGGCGAAGACCAGTTCGCCACGGGGGGAGGCGTCGTCGGCGACCTCGACGACCGGGAGGCCTGTGAGGCGGCGTGCGGCGACCGAGGGCTCGGCGGCGGTCGCGGAGGCCAGAAGGAAGACGGGCGAGGCGCCGTAGCGGGCGCAGAGGCGGCGCAGACGGCGCAGGACTTGGGCCACGTGGGACCCGAAGACGCCGCGGTAGGTGTGGCACTCGTCGATGACGACGTACTTCAGGGCACGGAGGAAGGAGGACCAGCGCGGATGTGAGGGCAATATGCCGCGGTGCAGCATGTCGGGGTTGGTGAGGACGTAGTTGGCGTACTGGCGCACCCATTCGCGTTCCTCGGGTGGAGTGTCGCCGTCGTACACCGCGGGGCGGATCGCCGTGCCCAAGGGTTGTGAAAGTTCCTTCACGGATCGGCACTGATCCGCCGCGAGGGCCTTCGTAGGGGCGAGGTAGAGGGCGGTCGCCCCACGCCCGTTCGGGGCCTCTGCGCCGTCCAGCAGACGGGAAAGTACGGGCACGAGGTAGGCGAGCGACTTCCCGGACGCCGTGCCCGTGGCGACGACCACCGAGTCGCCGTCCAGGGCGTGCTCGGCGGCGGTCGCCTGGTGGGCCCAGGGGTGTTCGATGCCCGCGGCCTGCACGGCGGCGATGACCTCGGCGCGGATCCGGTCCGGCCAGACGGCATGGCGGCCCGCTCGCGGGGGCAAGTGCTCCGTATGAGTGATGCGCGCAGCCCGGCTCGGCCCGGAGGCGAGCCGGTCCAGGACCGTGCCCGGCGAGAGGCGGGACACGGGGCCTGCCGAGGGTCGATCGGATCGGTGATTCTTGGCCATCGGCATCGAGTGTGTCACTGGCGTGACGGACAATGGGCCCAAGGCGTCGTACACGCCTGCCGGTAAGTGATTGAATGCCATCGCGGCTGGCGAACCGTCCCGGGGGCTCTGCCGAGGTGTCCCGAGGGGCGACCGCTCGATAGCAAGGTGCTGGAGGATCCGTGGACCTGTCCCTGTCGACCCGTACCGTCGGCGATCGTACGGTCGTCGAGGTCGGTGGCGAAATCGACGTATATACCGCGCCCAAGCTGCGCGAGCAGCTGGTCGAGCTGGTGAACGACGGGAATTTCCACCTCGTCGTCGACATGGAGGGCGTCGACTTCCTCGACTCCACCGGGCTCGGCGTGTTGGTGGGCGGCTTGAAGCGCGTTCGGGCCCATGAGGGCTCCCTGCGCCTGGTGTGCAACCAGGAGCGCATTCTCAAGATCTTCCGCATCACCGGTCTCACCAAGGTGTTCCCGATTCACACCTCGGTCGAGGAAGCGGTGGCGGCCACCGACTGACCCCGTTCCGGGCCGTAGTGCCCGGACGGCAGAAGTAAGACGGAGGACCGGGTCATTGCGGCCCGGCCCCCTGACCGCACGCCCGAAGTTCCGAGGGGGATGCATGGCCACCGTTGAACTCCTCTTCAGCGCGCTGCCCGAACACGTCAGGACCGCCCGACTGGTGGCGGCGGCGGTGGCGCGCCGGGCTGGAGTGGAGGAGGCCGTACTCGACGAGGTCAGGCTCGCCGTCGGCGAGGCCTGCACCCGTGCCGTCGGACTGCACCAGAGCAACGGCATCTCGGCGCCGGTGCGGGTGCTGCTGACCGAGGAGGAGAAGCAGTTCTCCATCGAGGTCGGCGACGAGGCGCCACACGCGGTGCCCGGCGAGAGGACGCCGGGTGCCACGAGCGCGGACGAGGCGGACGCGGAGGCCGAGGAGGACGAGATGGGCCTCGCGGTCATCAGCGGTCTCGTCGACGACGTCGAGGTCACCGCCGGGGAGAACGGCGGACAGATCAGGATGAGCTGGCCGACCATGCCGCCCGCCACGCTCCCGGCCTGACCTTCCTCGTACGCCTCCCTCTCCTCGTACCTCTCGTACGGTTTCGAAGGGCCCTGCCTGTGCAGGGCCCTTCTTTTTGTACAGGCGCACGGGCAATTCGTGAATTGCTTCACGATCAATCGCGCGATAATTTGATCAAGGGTCAATCGAGTCAATGGTTTTGGGGCGTTACCTCTTTCGGGTTCCGTGACTCGTGTGCGATCTTTTGTTGAAGAGCATGTGAAGGCTAATTCCGCTTACCGCGCACTGTTTTGATCGAGGTTCGACTACCTACAATCCGTCCACATCTTGAGCTCAGCCCAAGCGTCAAGGAGGACGAATGGCGGGGCTTTTTACCCCTCAACAGTTTGATCACCCCACATCCCTCGCAGCCGCAGTACTGACCGACAGCAACCGCATGATCGTCGTGGTCATCGGAGCCGTCGCCCTCGCGGCCCTCGTGGTCGCCGGGATTTTGGTACGCCAGGTGCTCGCGGCGGGCGAGGGCACCGACAACATGAAGAAGATCGCCGCGGCGGTCCAGGAAGGCGCGAACGCCTACCTGGCCCGGCAGCTGCGCACGCTCGGCGTTTTCGCCGTGGTGGTGTTCTTCCTGCTCATGCTGCTGCCCGCGGACGATTGGAATCAGCGCGCCGGACGGTCAGTGTTCTTCCTGATCGGTGCGGCGTTCTCGGCGGCCACCGGCTATATCGGCATGTGGCTCGCGGTACGGAGCAATGTGCGGGTTGCCGCGGCGGCGCGCGAGGCGACTCCGGCGGAGGGCGAGCCGGAAAAGGATCTCACCGCTGTCTCGCACAAGGCGATGAAGATCGCTTTCCGTACGGGTGGCGTAGTCGGCATGTTCACGGTGGGGCTCGGTCTGCTGGGCGCCTCCTGTGTGGTGCTGGTGTACGCGGCGAACGCGCCGAAGGTCCTGGAGGGCTTCGGTCTGGGCGCGGCGCTGATCGCCATGTTCATGCGTGTCGGCGGCGGCATCTTCACCAAGGCCGCCGACGTCGGCGCCGACCTGGTCGGCAAGGTCGAGCAGGGCATTCCGGAGGACGACCCGCGCAATGCCGCGACCATCGCCGACAATGTGGGCGACAACGTCGGCGACTGTGCGGGCATGGCGGCCGACCTCTTCGAGTCGTACGCCGTGACGCTCGTCGCCGCGCTGATCCTCGGCAAGGCGGCGTTCGGCGACTCGGGGCTGGCGTTCCCTCTGATCGTGCCCGCGATCGGAGTCGTGACCGCGATGATCGGCATCTTCGCGGTGGCTCCACGCCGGGCCGACCGCAGTGGCATGTCCGCGATCAACCGGGGCTTCTTCATCTCCGCGGTGATCTCGCTGGCACTCGTCGCCGCGGCCGTCTACAGCTATCTGCCGTCGTCGTACGCCGCCCTCAAAGGCGTCTCCGACGCGACGATCCGGGCCAAGGACGGCGATCCGCGGGTCCTCGCGCTCGTCGCGGTGGCCATCGGCATCGTGCTCGCGGCCCTGATCCAGCAGCTGACCGGCTACTTCACCGAGACCACGCGCCGTCCGGTGCGGGACATCGGCAAGACCTCGCTGACCGGCCCGGCCACCGTGGTGCTCGCCGGTATCTCCGTGGGTCTCGAATCAGCCGTCTACACCGCGCTGCTGATCGGGCTCGGCGTGTACGGGGCGTTCCTGCTCGGTGGCACGTCGATCATGCTCGCGCTGTTCGCGGTGGCGCTGGCCGGCACTGGTCTGCTGACCACGGTCGGCGTGATCGTCGCCATGGACACCTTCGGTCCGGTCTCCGACAACGCGCAGGGCATCGCCGAGATGTCCGGCGACGTCACGGGCTCGGGCGCCCAGGTGCTCACCGACCTGGACGCCGTGGGCAACACCACCAAGGCGATCACCAAGGGCATCGCCATCGCCACAGCTGTCCTCGCGGCCTCGGCGCTCTTCGGGTCGTACCGCGACGCGATCACCACGGCCGCGCAGGACGTGGGCGAGAAGGTGGGCGACGGCGGACCGATGAACCTGGTGATGGACATCTCGCAACCCAACAACCTGGTCGGCCTCATCTTGGGCGCGGCGGTCGTCTTCCTCTTCTCGGGGCTGGCGATCAACGCGGTGTCACGGTCCGCGGGTGCGGTGGTCTTCGAGGTGCGGCGGCAGTTCCGGGAGAAGCCCGGGATCATGAACTACACGGAGAAGCCGGAGTACGGCAAGGTCGTCGACATCTGCACCAAGGACGCCCTCAGGGAGCTGGCCACACCCGGTCTGCTCGCCGTGATGGCGCCCATCGCGCTCGGGTTCACGTTCGGTGTCGGCGCGCTCGGCGCGTACCTGGCGGGCGCGATCGGCACCGGCACGCTGATGGCGGTCTTCCTCGCCAACTCCGGCGGTGCGTGGGACAACGCCAAGAAGCTGGTGGAGGACGGCCACCATGGCGGCAAGGGCAGTGATGCGCACGCCGCGACGGTGATCGGTGACACGGTCGGCGACCCGTTCAAGGACACCGCGGGACCGGCGATCAACCCACTGCTGAAGGTGATGAACCTCGTGTCGCTGCTCATCGCGCCCGCGGTCGTCAAGTTCTCGTACGGCAGTGACAAGAGTCTCGCCGTGCGGATCCTGATCGCCGCACTCGCGATCCTCGTGATCGTGATCGCGGTCTACATCTCCAAGCGGCGCGGGATCGCCGTGGGTGATGAAGACAACGCCGAGCGGGTGTCCAAGTCGGCGGATCCGGCGGTGGTTTCCTAGCCGGATTCCGCAGCACTCGCTCTTCCACCTGGTCAGGCACGGGTCAATGGGCGGGCGTACGGCCCTCTTGGAGAGGCCCGTGCGCCCGCCCTGTGCGTGTTCATGTCCCTCTTCGTGAGCCTTCTCTCGCTTGGGGCAAATGGCTGCACTGGCTGACATAAGTAGTATTCGGCATGCGGCTGTGGCCCGGTTGGCGTGTATGTTCCGGGGCCGAGAGAGCCATGGAAGGGACCAATCCGGTGAACAAGAAGCTCGCGGCCGCACTGTCCGGCGGTGCGGTACTGGTACTGGCGCTGTCGGGGTGCACCAGCGGCGACAGCGGCGCAAGCGACGACAAGCTGGTCTCCTGGGCCAAGCAGGTCTGTGACGCGGTGCAGCCGCAGGCCAAGAAGATCGCGGCTGCCAGCACCGCGATCCAGAAGGAGACCTCGGACAACAGCACGCCGGAGCAGGTCCAGAAGACCGACTCCACGTCCTTCCAGGACATGTCCGACGCCTACAAGGCGATCGGGGCGGCCGTCGACAAGGCCGGCGCGCCGAACGTCGACAACGGCGCGACGAAGCAGAAGAACGCGGTCAAGGAGCTCAACGACATCTCCACCGCCTACGCCGATCTGAAGAAGCAGGTGGACGGGCTCGACACGAAGGACCAGGCGAAGTTCGCCGACGGCCTCAAGGGCATCGCGACCCGGCTCGACAAGCTGAGCAAGAGCGGGAACGACGCGCTGAAGGAGCTGGAGGCGGGCGACGTCGGCAAGGCGATGGCGCAGCAGGCGAGCTGCAAGTCCACGCCCGCCTCGGCTTCGGCGACGGCCGGCTGAGCGGCGCGTCGGATCCCTGCCCGCGACACAATGGGGGCGTGAGTAACTCCAGTCCGGCCACCCTGCCCTCCACCGACCGCACCGACGTCACCGCGCGGCTGCGGGACGCTCTCCTCGCAGCCTCCTTCACCGCCGACGGGCTGCTCGACCTGCTCGGTGCGCCCGCGTACGCGGCACTCGCGCGGAGCGAGACCGTGCCCGCGCTCCGGGCGACGCGCGGCGACACGCCACTGGAGACGCTCGTACGGCTGTTCCTGCTGCAACAGCCCGTGCCGCACGCGCGCGTGGCGGATGTCCTGCCCGTCGGCGCGTGCCTGGACGCCGGCTGGCTGGTCCGCACCGGTGGCGACGAGGTGGCAGCCACCGTGGACGTCCGTCCGTACGGCGGGCCGGGCGGCGAGGACTGGTTCATCGTCTCCGACCTGGGATGCGCGGTCGGTGGGGCGGGGGGCATCGGCAGCCGGGGCCGTGAGGCGGCTACGGGAGTGGTCCTGGGGGTCGGCGGTGCCTCCACCACCCTCGCCGGAATCACCGTACGGACCCCCGTCGGTTCCGCCCTCGACCTCGGTACCGGATCCGGGATTCAGGCGCTGCACGCCGCCCGGCACGCCACGCGCGTGACCGCGACCGACGTCAACCCGCGCGCCCTCCACATCGCCGCGCTCACCCTGGCGCTGTCCGGTGCCCCGGCCGCGGACCTGCGCCACGGGTCGCTCTTCGAACCGATCCGGGACGACGAGACCTACGACCTGATCGTCTCGAACCCGCCCTTCGTGATCTCGCCCGGCGCCCGCCTCACCTACCGTGACGGCGGCATGGGTGGGGACGATCTGTGCCGCACGCTCGTTCAGCAGGCGGGGGAACGGCTGAACGAGGGCGGGTTCGCGCAGTTCCTCGCGAACTGGCAGCACGTGGAGGGGGAGGACTGGCAGGACCGGCTGCGTGCGTGGGTGCCGCGCGGCTGCGACGCCTGGATCGTGCAGCGGGAGGTCCAGGACGTGACGCAGTACGCGGAGTTGTGGCTGCGGGACGCGGGCGACCACCGCGGTGACATGGCCGAGTACCAGGCGCGGTACGACGCGTGGCTGGACGAGTTCGAGGCGCGCAAAGTGCGGGCGGTCGGCTTCGGCTGGATCGCGCTGCACAGGACGGACGCCGCCGAGCCCTCGATCACGGTCGAGGAGTGGCCGCATCCGGTCGAACAGCCGCTCGGCGACACAGTGCGCGCGCACTTCGACCGCATCGACTACCTGCGGGCGCACGACGACGCGGCCCTGCTCGCCGGGCACTTCAGGCTCGCCGCGGAAGTCGTCCAGGAGCAGGTCGGGCTGCCCGGCGCCGAGGACCCCGAGCACGTCGTGCTGCGCCAGAACCGCGGAATGCGCCGGGCCACCAAGGTGGACACGGTCGGCGCGGGCTTCGCCGGTGTCTGCGACGGCACGCTGAGCGCGGGACGGATCCTCGACGCCATCGCCCAACTCGTCGGCGAGGACCCGGTGTTGTTGCGCGACCGGACGCCCGCGCAGATCCGGCTGCTGGTCGAACAGGGGTTCCTGGAGCCTGCGCGGTAAGCCGCACAGCCGCTGAGACGATGGCTCGCCCCGCTGCGCGGCCGTTCGCGCGGGGAGACGGTGCACACCCCGGGGTGCCTCCATCGGGATGTGAAACCGGCCAACATCCGGCCGGTATCCGGCCGTTGCCGGATGCGTCGGGCGGGATCGCGCTTCAGCCGGAGTCCCGGGAGCCGCGGCACGCCCTGCCGGAACACGCCGGGGTGACCCCGCGACGCCGACGGCCTCGTCGGGAAGGTCGCCGCGACGCAGACGGCCCTGTCGGCAACGTCGGCAACGTCGCCGCGACGGTAGGCGCAAGGTGAGTTCGCGCCTCCGGTCCGCGCCGGTGAACCGGCCCGGTGCCGTACCGGCTGCGAGGGACAGGGCGGCAAGGGGTCACACTGTGCCGAGGACGATCGACTTCCCGGTCGTCTCCTTGCCCTCGGCACGGCTCACCGTGGGACCTGCCGGGTGACCCGGGGCGCGGCGCGCGGCCGCTTCCGGAGTCGGCCGACGTACGGGATCCTGGGTGAGGCATGGAAGGCCGTCCGCCGCTCGTTCACCCCAGGTTCGCCCGTCCGCTGCCCGGGCGTGTCAGCCTCCCGTCGCTGAGCGGCCCAGGGGCGGAAGGATCGGGACATGGAGAGCGGACCGGCGATCTTCGCGGGGACGGTGTTCGCCTTGTTCGGTGTCGGGCTGCTGACCTGGACGGCGACCCGGCTGCGCCGTCGCGAATCCGTCGCCGAGGGTGTGAACCGCGTCGCATCCGCCGCCGTCGCGAGCCTCACCGCCGTGGCCGCGCTCGCCGTCGGTGCGTGGTGCTTCACGCAGCTGTGACATCACGGTTCCCGGCTACCCGGTGGCTGGGACTCCAGTAACTGGGAGATCACCCTCCGGATAGGGCCGAAGGGGCTGCTCATCACTCCGGGCGGCAGGAATGCCGGTAGTCGGGTTACCGTTCGAGTGGCCGTTGCGGGCTTTTCCCGTTTGACACGGGGGCGGGATGTACCGTCACACTCCGCAGCGTGACCATGACCCGACCCCGGGACGAAGGCCTGGGGAGGCCCCAGTCGACCGGAGAGAAGAGCGAAGTTGTCCCCGACCAGCGAGACCGCACAGGGCGGCCGCCGACTCGTCATCGTCGAGTCGCCTGCCAAGGCGAAGACGATCAAGGGCTACCTCGGCCCCGGCTACACCGTCGAGGCGAGTGTCGGGCACATCCGCGACCTTCCGAACGGCGCCGCGGAGGTGCCGGAGAAGTACACGGGTGAGGTGCGCCGCCTCGGCGTGGACGTCGAACACGACTTCCAGCCGATCTACGTGGTCAATGCCGACAAGAGAGCGCAGGTCAAGAAGCTCAAGGATCTGCTGCGCGAGTCCGACGAGCTCTTCCTCGCCACCGATGAGGACCGCGAGGGCGAGGCCATCGCCTGGCACCTCCAGGAGGTGCTGAAGCCCAAGGTCCCGGTCAAACGCATGGTGTTCCACGAGATCACCAAGGATGCGATCCAGCAGGCCGTGCGCAATCCGCGCGAGCTGAACCAGAAGCTTGTCGACGCACAGGAGACCCGCCGCATCCTCGACCGTCTCTACGGCTACGAGGTCTCGCCGGTCCTGTGGAAGAAGGTCATGCCGCGTCTGTCGGCGGGCCGCGTCCAGTCCGTGGCGACCCGTCTCGTCGTGGAGCGGGAACGGGAGCGCATGGCGTTCCGCTCCGCCGAGTACTGGGACCTGACCGGCACCTTCGGCACCGGCCGCGTCGGCGACTCGTCCGACCCCTCGTCCCTGGTGGCGCGGCTTGCGACGGTCGACGGCAAGCGCGTCGCGCAGGGCCGTGACTTCGACTCCCTGGGCCGTCTGAAGGGCGCGAACACGCTCCACCTCGACGAGGCGAACGCCCGCGCGCTGGCCGCCGCCCTGGAGAACACGCGGTTCTCGGTCCGTTCCGTCGAGTCCAAGCCGTACCGCCGCTCGCCGTACGCGCCGTTCCGTACGACGACGCTGCAGCAGGAGGCCAGCCGCAAGCTCGGCTTCGGCGCCAAGGCCACCATGCAGATCGCGCAGAAGCTGTACGAAAACGGCTTCATCACGTACATGCGTACGGACTCCACGACCCTGTCGGACACGGCGATCTCCGCTGCCCGCGCGCAGGTCACCCAGCTGTACGGCGCCGACTACCTGCCGCAGCAGCCGCGCACGTACGCCGCCAAGGTCAAGAACGCGCAGGAGGCGCACGAGGCGATCCGACCCTCGGGCGATCGTTTCCGCACCCCGGCGGAGACGGGTCTGACCGGTGACCAGTTCAAGCTCTACGAGCTGATCTGGAAGCGGACCGTCGCCTCCCAGATGAAGGACGCGACGGGTAACTCGGTCACGGTCCGGATCGGCGGAAGGGCCGCCGACGGACGGGACGCCGAGTTCAGCGCCTCCGGCAAGACGATCACCTTCCACGGCTTCCTGAAGGCATACGTCGAGGGTGCCGACGACCCGAACGCCGAGCTCGACGACCGCGAGCGCCGGCTGCCGCAGGTCGGCGAGGGTGACGCGCTGACCGCCGAGGAGATCACCGCCGACGGTCACTCGACCAAGCCCCCGGCCCGCTACACCGAGGCCTCGCTGGTCAAGGAGCTGGAAGAGCGCGAGATCGGCCGCCCGTCGACGTACGCGTCGATCATCGGCACGATCCTGGACCGCGGCTACGTATTCAAGAAGGGCACGGCTCTCGTGCCGTCCTTCCTGTCCTTCGCCGTGGTCAATCTCCTGGAGAAGCACTTCGGGCGACTCGTCGACTACGACTTCACCGCCAAGATGGAGGACGACCTCGACCGCATCGCACGTGGCGAGGCGCAGGCCGTGCCGTGGCTGAAGCGGTTCTACTTCGGCGAGGGCACCGGCGAGGGCGGTGCCGCGGACGCCGGGAACGGCGACGGCGACCACCTCGGCGGCCTCAAGGAACTGGTGACCGACCTGGGTGCGATCGACGCGCGTGAGGTGTCGTCGTTCCCCGTCGGCAACGACATCGTGCTGCGGGTCGGCCGTTACGGCCCGTACGTCGAGCGCGGCGAGAAGGACACCGAGCAGCACCAGCGCGCGGACATCCCGGCCGACCTGCCGCCGGACGAGCTGACCGTCGAGCTGGCCGAGGAACTGCTGGCCAAGCCCAGCGGGGAGCGCGTGCTCGGCACCGACCCGGAGCCGCCGCACCACCCGATCGTCGCGAAGGACGGCCGTTACGGCCCGTACGTCACGGAGATCCTCCCCGAGGGCACCCCGAAGACGGGCAAGAACGCCGTCAAGCCGCGGACGGCCTCGCTGTTCAAGTCGATGTCCCTGGACATGGTGACCCTCGAGGACGCGCTGAAGCTGATGTCCCTGCCGCGGGTCGTCGGCACCGACGCGGACGGTGTGGAGATCACCGCTCAGAACGGGCGCTACGGGCCGTACCTGAAGAAGGGCACGGACTCGCGTTCGCTGCAGTCCGAGGACCAGCTCTTCACGATCACGCTGGAGGAGGCGCAGGCGATCTACGCCCAGCCCAAGCAGCGTGGCCGCGCGGCCGCCAAGCCGCCGCTGAAGGAGCTGGGCGAGGACCCGGTCAGCGGGAAGCCCGTCGTCGTCAAGGACGGCCGTTTCGGACCGTACGTCACCGACGGCGAGACGAACGCCACCCTGCGCTCCGGCGACAGCGTCGAGTCGATCACCCCGGAGCGGGGCTTCGAACTCCTCGCGGAGAAGCGGGCCAAGGCGCCTGCAAAGAAGACGGCGAAGAAGGCCCCCGCCAAGAAGGCGCCGGCCAAGAAGACGGCGTCGACGGCGGCGAAGAAGACCGCGGCGAAGAAGACCACCGCGAAGAAGACGACGGCCAAGAAGACGACGGCGAAGAAGACCGCTGCCGCGAAGACGGCGGCGTCGAACGAGGCTGCCGAGGGCTGAGCGCGGGGCAGGGCAGGAGGACCGGCCGCGCGGGCCGGGCGGCGTTCTTCACATTTGGTCCGCGAAACGCACGCTCCGGCATCAGTTTGGTGTCGGGGCGTGCGTACGTTCGGGCGGCCGCCCCGGGCTGTCGGCGGCTGCCGATAGGCTGAACGCATGACGCGAGCCGAGCAGCCAACGGCCCACAACCCGGCCCCCGACGACGCCCTGGTCGCAGATTCCCGCGAGCGCGCCGTGCGCGCCCTGCTGCGCCGGCCGCAGTTGAAGCGGCTGTGGAGCGCCCAGCTCGTGAGTGGTATCGGCGACTGGCTCGGCCTGTTCGTCCTGGTCGCGCTCACCCTCCAGGCGGCCATCGCCGAGGGCTCCTTCGGCGGCGGCTACCGGGGAGTGGCGTTCGCGATCGCGACCGCCTTCGGCGCGCGGATCCTCGCCACCCTGCTGTTCGGGGCCGTCCTGCTCGGGCCGCTCAGCGCGTTGACGTGCCAGGAGGGACCGCTCGACCGCCGCTGGACCATGGTCGGTGCGGACGGCCTGCGGGCCGCCCTGCTGATCGTCGCACCCCTGTGGATCGACTGGACCCCGGACACCGCACTAGCGGTCCTGCTGGTCACCGCCTTCGTGACCGGTGTCGCCGAGCGCTTCTGGACGGTGTGCCGCGAGAGCGCGGCCCCCGCCCTGCTGCCCGCGCCGCCTCTGGAGGGCGCGACCGTGCGGCCGTTGCCGGACCACATGGACGCACTGCGGCGTCTGGCGCTGCGTACGGGCTTCGCCGCGGTGCCGATGGCCGCCGCCGGGCTCGTCGTCGTCTCGCTGCTGAACAACCTGCTGGGGGCGGGCATCGCCTGGTTCGCCCAGCACCAGGTGGCCCTCGCCTCTTACGTCGCGGCCGGGCTGTTCGCCGCGTCCCTGTCGGTGGTCACCTCCCTCGAACTGCCCGCCACCCGCACCCCCCGCGCGCGGTCCCCGCTGGAGGGACTGCGCCGCGCCAGGACGGGCACGGGCGTCGACAAGGGCCGTACGGGCGCGATCCCGCTGCTGGTCCTCGCCTGCGCGGCCGTCGCCGGGGCGGTCTCGGCGGCCGTCGCCGTCTCCGTGCTGCACGGCAAGGACCTGCGCGGCGGCCCGGTGACGTACGGCCTGCTGGTCCTGGCGCTGACCGGCGGGACCGTCGTCGGCATCCGTACGGCGCCCCGGATGCTGCCGTCGCTGTCACGGCGCCGGCTGCTCGCGCTGGCGATCGCCTTCACCGGGGTCGCGCTGCTCGCCGCCGGGCTCGTCCCGGACGTGACCACCGTGCTGCTGATCATGGCGCTCGCGGGCATCGGCGCGGGCGCCGCCGCCAACACCGGGCACACCCTGCTCGACCAGGAGGCCGAGGACGGCCGGCGGGTGCGGACGACCGAGCATCTGCACGCGGTCGTCCGGGTCGTCGTCGCCCTGGGGGCGCTGGTGGCACCGGTGGTGGCCGGCGCCATCGGGCCGCACCGGCTGGAGAACGGCAAGTTCGTGTTCGCGCACGGGGGCGCCGCCTTCACGCTGATGCTGGTCGGTGCACTGCTGCTGCCCGTGGCCGCGCTGGTCCTCGCCAAGGTCGACGACCGGTCCGGTGTTCCGTTGCGGCTCGACCTGCGCGACGCGCTGCGCGGCGGCGACGACCCCGTCGAGGCGCCCACTGCGAACGGGTTCTTCATCGCCTTGGAGGGCGGCGACGGCGCCGGGAAGTCCACCCAGGCCGAGGCGCTCGCCGAGTGGATTCGCGCCAAGGGGCACGAGGTCGTGCTGACCCGCGAGCCGGGCGCGACGCCGGTCGGCAAGCGGCTGCGGTCCATCCTGCTGGACGTCTCCAGCGCCGGTTTGTCGCACCGCGCGGAGGCGCTGCTGTACGCGGCGGACCGCGCGGAACACGTGGACACGGTCGTACGGCCGGCCCTGGAGCGGGGCGCGGTCGTGATCTCGGACCGGTACATCGACTCCTCCGTGGCCTACCAGGGGGCGGGCCGTGACCTGTCCCCGACCGAGATCGCCCGCATCAACCGGTGGGCGACCAACGGTCTCGTACCGCATCTGACCGTCCTGCTGGACGTGGCGCCGGAGACGGCGCGCGAGCGGTTCACGGAGGCGCCGGACCGGCTGGAGTCGGAGCCGGCCGAGTTCCACGCGCGCGTGCGGTCCGGTTTCCTCACGCTGGCCGCCGCCGACCCCGGGCGCTATCTGGTCGTCGACGCCGGGCAGGAGCCCGAGGCGGTCACGACCGTGATCCGACACCGGCTCGACCAGATGCTGCCGCTCTCCGAGGCCGAGGTGAAGGCCCAGGAGGAGGCGCGCAGGAAGGCCGAGGAGGAGGCCCGCCGCAAGGCCGAGGAAGAGGCCGCGCGCAAGGCCGAGGAGGAGCGGCTGGAGCGCGAGCGCCAGGAGCAGCTCGCCAAGCTGCAGGCCGAGGAAGAGGAGCGCAAGAAGCGCGAGCTGGAGGAGGCGCAGCGTCGCGAGGCCGAGCGGCAGGCGGAGGAGGCCCGTCAGCGGGCCGAGGAAGCCCGTCGCCGCGCCGAGGAGGAGCAGGCGCGGCTGCTCGCGGAGGAGCAGGCGCGGGCTGCCGAGGAGGCGCGCAGGAAGGCCGAGGAGGAACGGCGGCGCAAGCAGGTCGAGGAGGAGGCCCGGTTGCGGGCCGAGGCCGAGGCGCGCCGTCTGGACAAGCAGCGGAAGGCCGAGGAGGCGCTGCTGCGGGCGGAGGAGGCGCGCCGGGCCGCGGCCGAGGCGGCGGCTTCGGCCGCCGTGGCGGCGTCGGGTACGGCAGGCCCCGGCTCCGCGGCGTCGGGTTCAGGTGAGGCGGGGGGCGCTTCCTCGTCGGAGTCCTCGCCGGACAACGAGATGACCGTCCCCACGCCGCTGGTGACGCCGACGAACGCGTCGGGCGGGCCGGTGGACGAGACCGCCGTCCTGCCGCCGGTGCGGGCACGGGAGACCGACGCGGAGACCACGGCGAAGCTGCCGAAGCCGCCCGAGCCGCAGGGAGCGGCTGACGAGACGGCGGTGCTGCCGCCGGTGGTGCCGGGTGCCGCGGACGAGACGGCGGTGCTGCCGCCGGTGGTGCCGGGTGCCGCGGACGAGACGGCGGTGCTGCCGCCGGTACGGGACGGCGGTGCAGGTGTTCCGGCTGACCGGGTTCCGCCGGGCTTCTTCCGTGACGAGCCGCGGCCCGACGGGGCCGAGGACCGCACCCGTGAGCTGCCGCAGATGGACGCCGAGGGCCGTCCGCAGCGCCGGCCCCGCCCGGACTGGGCGGAGGAGACCCCGCTGGACGACCTCCCGACCCTGGCGGACGAACTGCTCGGCCCGCGCGAGGACGAGGACGGGGACGACGACCCGGGGCGTGGACGGCGCCGCTGAGGCCGGCCGCCGTCGAGAGCGGACACGGGCCGCCGTCGGGACGGGCGGTGTCGCGGAGGTGCAACGCGGGCCGCTGGTTGTCCGGCGTGGCGGTGACCTCCGTAGGAGCAGACGTCCTCGCCCGCACGGCAGGCGCCTTCGTCCCACCGTCATCGGTGGGTGCCGCCCCTTGTCAGTGGTGACCCGCACAATGGATCGCGATAGGGCGAAGTACGACGGAAAGGGCGGTGTCCCGTGACGGTGTGGGACGACCTGGTGGGCCAGGAGAAGGTGAGCGAGCAGCTCGAGGCGGCTGCCCGCGACGCCGACGCCCTGGTCACCGCGGCCGCCGGTGACGCCCCGCCGCCCGAGACGTCGAAGATGACGCACGCCTGGCTGTTCACGGGCCCTCCCGGCGCGGGCCGTACGCAGGCGGCGCGGGCGTTCGCCGCTGCGCTCCAGTGCGTCAGCCCCGACCGCGCGCTCGGCGGCGCCCCCGGTTGCGGCTTCTGCGACGGCTGCCACACCGCCCTGGTCGGCACGCACGCGGATGTGACCACGGTCGCCGCCGTGGGCACGCAGATCCTCGCCGACGACATGCGCGACACGGTCCGCAAGTCGTTCACGTCGCCGGCGAACGGCCGCTGGCAGGTGATCCTCGTCGAGGACGCCGAGCGGCTGAACGAGAAGTCGGCCAACGCGGTCCTGAAGGCGGTGGAGGAGCCCGCTCCCCGCACGGTCTGGCTGCTGTGCGCCCCGTCTCTGGAGGACGTCCTGCCGACGATCCGTTCCCGCTGCCGCCACCTGAACCTGCGTACGCCCTCCGTGGAGGCGGTCGCGGACATGCTCGTCCGGCGCGACGGCATCGAGCCGGAGATCGCGTCCGCCGTCGCCCGCGCCACACAGGGCCATGTCGACCGCGCCCGCCGACTGGCCATCGACGAGCGCGCCCGCGCACGCCGCGCCTCCGTACTGAAGCTCCCGCTCCGGGTGGACGACATCGGCGGCTGCCTCAGAGCCGCCCAGGAACTGGTCGACGCGGCCACGGAGGACTCCAAGCAGCTCGCGGAGGAGATCGACGTCAAGGAGACCGAGGAGATGAAGGCGGCGCTCGGCGCGGCGCAGGGCGGACGGATGCCGCGCGGCACCGCGGGCGTGATGAAGGAACTGGAGGACAGGCAGAAACGCCGGAGAACGCGTACCCAGCGCGACAGCCTCGACCAGGCGCTCACCGACCTCACGGGCTTCTACCGCGACGTACTCGCCCTTCAGTTCGGCTCCCGCATCGCCCTCGCCACCACGGACGTGGAGGACGCGTTGGAGCGTCTGGCGCGCGGCAGCACGCCCGAGGCCACGCTCCGCCGGATCGAGGCGATCGCCGCGTGCCGGGACGCCCTGGACCGCAATGTGGCCCCCCTGCTGGCCGTGGAGGCGATGACGATGGCGCTGCGTGCGGGGTGACGAGCTGCGACAGGAGAACCGGGGCTGCCGTGGGAGAGGGATACGGCTTGCGGCCGATTGACTCCGTCACTCGTATGAGGTGCCTGTGCCACCTACCGTGATCGGCCCGTCGCACAGGGTTACGCTCACGAGATGCACACCAGGCGCAATCCCGGACCGTCCCGCCGTCCCCGCCGTCCCCGATCGTTCCGCTCCCCGTCCTTCCTCCGCCCGCTGCACTTGACGCGGACGGGCGGCCCACTGCTGGCCGCCGCCGCACTGCTCGTCTCCGCCTGTTCCGCCGGCAGCTCGACGACCGCGACGGCAGAGGTGGCACTGCCGGCCCTGCCCCGGTCCACACCGTCGGCCCTGGCCCCCTACTACGTGCAGAAGCTGGCCTGGCGCGGTTGTGGGGTCCCCGGCTTCGAGTGCGCCACGTTGAAAGTGCCGCGAGACTACGCCAAGCCGGCCTCGGGCGACGTGGGGCTGGCCATGGCCCGCAAGAAGGCCACGGGCCAGGGCAAGCTGGGCTCGCTGCTCGTGAACCCGGGGGGTCCGGGCGGCTCAGCGGTCGGTTATCTGCAGCAGTACGCGGGCGTCGGCTACCCGGCGGAGATCCGCGCCCGCTACGACATGGTCGCCGTCGACCCGCGCGGGGTGGCACACAGCGAGCCGGTCGAATGCCTCAACGGCCCTCAGATGGACGCGTTCGCGCTGACCGACATCACCCCCGACGACCAGAAGGAGACGAACCGGCTGGTCGACGCGTACCGGCGTTTCTCGGAAGGCTGCGGGCGACACTCGGCGGATCTGCTACGCCATGTCTCCACGGTGGAAGCGGCCCGGGACATGGACATCCTGCGCGCGGTGCTGGGCGACCGGAAGCTGAACTACGTGGGAGCCTCGTACGGGACGTTCCTCGGGGCGACCTACGCGGGACTGTTCCCGGAGCGCGTCGGCCGGCTGGTGCTGGACGGAGCGATGGACCCGTCCCTGTCGGCCCTCAAGCTCAACGAGGACCAGACGGCGGGCTTCGAGACGGCGTTCCAGTCCTTCGCGAAGGACTGCGTCCGGCAGCCGAACTGTCCGCTGGGCGGCCCGGGCACCTCGCCCGCGAAGGTCGGCGACAGCCTCAAGGCGTTCTTCAGGAAGCTCGACGCGTCCCCCATCCCGACCGGCGACGCGGGCGGCCGCAAGCTGGGCGAGGCCCTGGCCACGACCGGGGTGATCGCCGCGATGTACGACCAGGCGGCCTGGCCCCAGCTGCGGCAGGCGCTGACCTCGGCGATGCGGGACCGCGACGGCGCCGGGCTGCTCGTCCTGTCGGACGCCTACTACGAGCGGGACGCGGACGGCAGGTACTCGAACCTGATGTTCGCGAACGCGGCTGTGAACTGTCTGGACCTGCCACCGGCGTTTTCGACCCCGGAGGAGGTGGAGAAGGCGCTCCCGGCGTTCGAGAAGGCGTCACCGGTGTTCGGGAGGGGGCTGGCCTGGTCGGCGCTGACCTGTGCGTACTGGCCGGTCGGAGCGACAGGGCAGGCGCACCGCATCCAGGCGAAGGGGGCGGCGCCGATCCTGGTGGTGGGTACGACCCGTGACCCGGCGACCCCCTATCGCTGGGCGCAGTCCCTCGCCGCCCAGCTCTCCTCCGGCAGGCTGCTCACCTATGACAACGACGGCCACACCGCGTACGGTCGCGGCAGCAAGTGCATCGACGCGGCGATCAACGCGTATCTGCTCCGGGGCACACTGCCGACGAAGGGAAAACGCTGCTCGTAGTGCGGCGGCGGAGTGCGGAGGCGGCGCTTCGGGGGCGTGGTCAGAGCGCCCCTGGAAACTGTGTAGACTTACCGACGTTGCTGATCGCACCATAGTGCGGACGGCGCGCCGCCTTAGCTCAGATGGCCAGAGCAACGCACTCGTAATGCGTAGGTCTCGGGTTCGAATCCCGAAGGCGGCTCCATTCGAACCTCAGCCCGGAGTCTCTCTGAGCTGGGGTTTTCTGTTCAGCGGACGCGGCGACGGGGGTGGGCCCGTGCGGCGCGGCTGTCTCTGGTCTCCGGCACCGGACGCTCCACCATCGCTGTCACGGCGGCCAGCGTGGGGATCAAGGCAGTTGAGACGATCTCTTCAGCGCGTGCACGGCTACCCGTTGTCGCGTTACCGAGAGCCTGTGAGGAGCTCGTCGCTGGGCGCGGCGGGTCCGTAGCGCGGAGGTCAGTTGCTGCGTTTGTGATCCGGCCGGCCGGCCGGACAAGGCGGCATGATGCGGGCATGGCGTTGTCGACGGCGTTCACGGAGAGGCTCGGCGTGCGGTACCCGATCGCGCTGGCGCCGATGGGCGGGTCGGCCGGTGGCGCGCTGGCCGCAGCTGTCTCCCGCGGTGGCGGATTCGGAATTCTTGGCAGCGGGAACGGGGACCCGGAGTGGCTGGCACGTGAGGTGCCGATCGTCGCGGGCACTGAAGGGCCGTGGGGTGTCGGATTCCTGACCTGGGGGATCGATCTCGCCGCGGTGGAGCTGGCGCTGAGCTACGGCCCCAGCGCCGTGATGCTGTCCTTCGGTGATCCGAGCCCATACGCCGAGCATGTCCGCCGGGCAGGGGCTCTGTTGATCCTCCAGGTCACCGATCTGGAGGAGGCCAAGCGGGCCGTGGACCTGGGCGCCGATGTGATCGTGGCTCAGGGAACCGAGAGCGGTGGGCACGGAGCCCTGCGCGGGCGGTCCACTTTGCCGTTCGTGCCCGCGGTGGTGGATCTCGTAGCTCCGGTGCCGGTGCCGGTGCTGGCAGCGGGCGGGATCGCGGATGGACGCGGTGTGGCGGCGGCTCTCGTGCTGGGCGCTGCCGGAGCGCTCATCGGAACCCGCTTCCAGGCCACCACCGAGGCCCTGGTCGACCCGTCGATCACCAAGGCGATTCTCGAGGGGCGAGGGCAGGACACCGAGCGCAGCACCGTGCTGGACATCGCGCGCGGCTCCCGGTGGCCTGCGGAGTACCCCGCCCGCACCCTCGGCCACCCGTACCTCGACCGCTGGCGCGGCCGGGAGGCCGAGCTCGCCGCCGATCCCCAGGCCCGTCAGGCGTACCAGGACGACGTCGCACAAGGCACCGTGCCCCCGCTGCCGGTCTGGGCGGGCGAGGCTGTCGACCTCATCACCGACCTGCCTTCGGCGGAGGACCTGGTCACCGCCATGGCCACCCAGGCCCAGGACGCCCTGAACCGAGCGGGACGCCACTGACCCATCGACCGTCAGCCGGGTTCCGGCTCGCTCGTCGCTCGCCGCGGTGACCCCACCGATCCAAGGGACCACGAGCGACCGAAGGCGCCTGCCCCGTGAACAGCCACTCACCAGCCCGGACACGGCCTGAAAGCGAACGGTCGCTGCGGTCCGGCCAGGGGCTTGACATGGGGCACGGGCATGCCTGCCGGCGCGTGGGGTGCACGCATCTCAGTCCAGGGGATTGTCAGCCGGGTCGTTGTCGCGCTGCTTCGAACTTTGTTGATCTTTGGTCGACCGGCGCCCGACTGAGAATCCGCAAAAGTAGGCCAGTATCACTGCCAGACCGATTGCCAAGACCTGCAGGCTTTCATGATCTTCTATGTAGGGCCACAAAGCTGCCCGCAGTCCCGTGAACAAGGTCAAGGTGAGCCCGAGCCCGTACCACATGCTTGCGCGCGGTTTACTGTTCATGGCATCGACCACCCCCGCCGCACCGTACGGCAAGCCGGAAACCGAGGCCCACCGGCACAGGAGAAGTCTTGATCCGTCTTCTTCTGGAAGTGGTGAGCCACGTTCCTCACGTGCGGCGAGGCACTGAACAGGATCGCTCTGCCCCGTCGGAGCGGCTCATGGTCGCGAGACGTGCCGCGTTGCGCGCACGTGTGGGCGTGGACACGACCACGGCCCGATGCGGCCCCCACCCGGCGTCGGTGAGCGTGGCCTCAGCGCTGTCCGGACGCCATGCGCTGCCGCACGGCCTCATAGGTGAAGAGAGCGGCCGACACCGCCACGTTGAGCGAGTCCACCTGACCGAACATCGGGATCTTCGCCTTGGTGTGGCTGCCGGCGAGCCACTGATCCGACAGGCCGTACTTCTCGCTGCCGACGAGGATCGCCGTGGGCCCGGTCATGTCGACGTCCGCCATCAGGACGTCGGTGTCGGGGGTCGTGGCGACGACGTTCACCGAGTGCTCAGCCAGCCACTGCACGACCTCCTTGGAGTCGGCCGAGGCGATCGGGACCGCGAAGACCGTGCCCTTGCTGGCCCGGATCACGTTGGGGTTGCCCCAGTCGGTCACGGGATTGGCCGAGATGACGGCGGTCACTCCCGCCGCGTCCGCGGTGCGCAGCATCGAGCCCAGGTTGCCGGGCTTCTCGACGCTCTCGCAGACGAGGAAGAGGGCCCCGTCGTCCACCTCGATGCGGGAGAGGTCGGTCTCGATGTCCGGCACGACGGCGAGCCAGCCGTCCGGGCCCTCGCGGTACGCGGCCTTGTCGAAGGCCTGCCGGCTGAGGCTGAACAGGGCGGCCCCGCGTTCGGCCGCACGGGCAATGACGTTCCGCGGGTCGGACCCGCCGGTCAGTGCCGGGCAGTAATACAGCTCGCGGGGACGGACGCCGGCCCGTAGGGCGAGATCCAGTTCCTCATAACCCTCCACAAGGGTCACTCCGGAATTCTGCCTGTTCCGTCGGCGGCGGAGGGCGGCGAGTTCCTTCACATGAGGGTTGCTCGGGCTGGAGATTTCCTTGGGTGGACCAACCCGCGGGATGGACGGCATCGGCGGTGGGAATCACGGTGCCTTTCCGGCTCCGATCCTCCGCCCCCTTTCTCGTGTTTTCTCGTGTTTTCTCGTGTTTCCTGCGCGCTGCGCGCGGTCGTGGCCAGGGTACCCGGTCCGGGACGATGGGCCGGTGGAGGGAATGTGGGGCTCTTCGGGCCCGCGTGACGGCGTGGGAGCGCCCCTGAGCAGGGGAAACTCTGCAGGACAGTGCACGGCGGTGCACCCCGCAGAGGGCACACGGCGGAGCACGTCGCAGAGGCGAGGCGGGTGCCGCGCAGGCGGTGACGGTCGATGTTGTGCCCGGTGGCGGCAAGGGGTGGAGGCCGAGGCGGTCGGTCCGAAAATCATCCGGAGCAAGGAGAACCGGAGGCCACCAGGAGTCCTCTCGGTGAACGGCTAGCATCACGTGCACAGTCGTCGGCCGGGTTGGGTGGGTGTCGTGTCGCAGGCGGAGAAGGAGTTGCCCCGTATCGCCGTCGCCGTCGTGACCATGGGCAACCGGCCCGCCGAGATCGACTCCCTCCTGACGTCCGTCGCCAAGCAGGACCTCGCCCCCTCCCGCATCGTCGTCGTCGGCAACGGCTGCCCTCTGCCCGAGTTCGCCGAGCGACTCGGCCTGTCGGGTGACGTCACCTGCATCGAGGTCGAGGAGAACCTCGGCTGCCCCGGCGGCCGCAACGTGGCCCTCGCCCGGCTTCGGGAGTTCGGGGACGTCGACGTCGTGGTGGAACTCGACGACGACGGGCTGCTTGTCGACGCCGACGCGCTGCGTCACGTACGGGATCTGTACGCCGCCGACCGCAGGCTCGGGATCGTCGGGTTCCGGATCGCCGACGAGTACGGCGAGACCCAGCGGCGGCACGTGCCACGGGTCGGGTCCGCCGACCCGATGCGCGGCGGACCGGTGACCGGCTTCCTCGGCGGCGGGCACGCGCTGTCCATGGCGATGCTCGCGGAGACCGGCGACTGGCCCGCGGAGTTCTTCTTCGCACATGAGGAGGCGGACCTCGCGTGGCGGGCCGTCGACGCCGGCTGGACCGTGCTGTACGCACCGGAGTTGCTGCTCCAGCACCCGAAGACCTCTCCCGCGCGGCATGCCATCTACTACCGGGTGACGGCACGGAACCGCGTCTGGCTCGTGCGGCGCAGGCTGCCGCTGGCGCTCATCCCCGTCCATCTGGGGGTGTGGATCGCCGTCACCCTCCTGCGGACGCGTTCGGTCGGCGGGCTGAAGGCCTGGTTCGGCGGGTTCGTGGAGGGACTGCGGACCCCGGCCGGTGAGCGGCGGCCCATGCGGTGGCGCACGGTGTGGCGGCTCACGAGGCTCGGCAGGCCACCGGTCATCTAGTCCATGAACGCGTTTGGTCCATGAAGTTGAACGACTGGTCCACGGGCTCGTTGAACGACTCCTCGACGGGTTCGTTGAACGACTGGTCCACGAGCTCGTGGAACGACGAAGGACCCGGTCGTTCACCTCCGCCGACCGGGCCCTTGCGTGTTCCCGGATCCGGCCACGGCGGCGACACTCCCCCGAGTTACGCGTAGACGCGCGCGCCGTCGGGCCAGATCCGAGGAAGGGATCACATCAGGCCACGCCAACAGATCGCTAACATGTGGCCAACGGCTCCTGAGGATCCGCGAGCCGGCCGGTTCACGGAGGAATCGTGTGCCGGACGGTGGGAACCCGCCGCAGGTGAAGTCGACGGCGGGACGCGGCGGTTGAGCCGTGCGACGAGGCGGCGTGCGGCAGTCGTGCCGCACGGTGGTGGAAGCACGGCGCTCGGGCCGTGCGGAAGGGCAACGGGGCGGTTATGCGGTACGGGCTGCGGTTCGGACTGCTGGGTCCGCCTGTCGTGTACGACGCCGACGGCGAGATCCGGCCCATCGGCAGTGGCAAGCTGCGCGCCCTTCTGGTGGCGCTGTTGCTGGAGCCGGGCCGTGTCGTCTCGGTCGACGCGCTCAAGGACGCGCTGTGGGTCGGGGCGCCACCGGCCTCCGCGCAGGCATCCCTGCAGAACCACGTCACCCGGCTGCGCCGCCTCCTCGGCGACGACGGCGCCGAACGGCTGTTCGCCGTGCCGCCCGGCTACCTGCTGCGCGTCGATGCGGGGGAACTGGACGTCCGTGTCTTCGAGGACCACGTCGGTACGGCCCGCGCCGCGCATGCCCGCCGCGACTGGGAACGCACGGTCCACGAGGCGTGCGCGGCGCTCGCGCTGTGGCGCGGAACTCCCCTCAGCGGTGTGCCCCTGGAGACCGGAGGGCGCGCGCTCGTGCAGCGCCTGGAGGAGGCGCGACTGCTCGCCCTGGAGTGGCGGTACGACGCAGAACTGCAGCTCGGCGGTGTCCGGCTCGGAGGCTTGGCGCCGGAGTTGGCCGCGTTGGTCGCCGAACACCCGCTGCGGGAGGGTTTTCACCGTCTGCTGATGCTGGTACTGCACCGCACCGGCCGCCCGGCCGAGGCGCTGGCCGTCCACCGCGATCTGCGCGAGCGTCTCATCGAGGAACTGGGTGTCGAGCCCGGGGGCGGAGTGCGTGAGGCCCATCTCGAGATCCTCCGCGACGACCGGGCGGGACCCGGGACCCGGTGGGGCAGCGCCGACGCTTCGCACGTGGACGGTACGCGTGCCGACCGTACGGACACAGACGCTACAGACGCTACGGATGCCGGCATGACGGGCGCGGACGGTGCGGTCCCGGACGGCACGGAAGCCGCGCGTCCGAAAGCGGACGGCACGGCAACCGGGGGCACGGCAACGAAGGGCACGGAAGTCGAGGATCCGAGAACCGGCGGAACGGCAACCGAGGGTGCGGCAATCGAGCATCCGAAAACCGACGGCACGCAAACCGGCGGCACGCACACCAAGGCACCCGGAACCAAGGCACCCGAAACCGACGGCACGGACGCCCGGCAGGAACCCGGTGCCCGCCCCGTAGGGTCCCGAGCCGCGCCCGCCGTGCCCCGGCCCGCCCAACTCCCACCCCCGCCCGCCCACTTCACCGGCCGTGCCGCCGTGTGTGAGGAACTCCTCCGCTTCCTCGGCACCGAACGCGACACGCCCGGCGTCGCCGTCCTCAGCGGCATGGCCGGCGTCGGCAAGAGCGCGCTCGCCCTGCACGTGGCGCATGGGCTGCGGGAACGTTTCGTCGACGGTCAGCTCTATGTCAATCTGCACGGAGCCACGCCCGGCATGACCCAGCTCACCCAGGAGCAGGCGCTCGCCGCACTCCTGCGCGACCTCGGCGCCGAGCCGCACCGCGTCCCCGACCACCCCGACGCCGCGGCCGCGTTGCTCCGCTCGCTGCTCGCCCCCACGCGCACCTTGATCGTGCTGGACGACGCCACGAACGCCGCCCAGGTGCGCCCGCTGCTGCCCGGCGGCCCTGGCTGCGCGGTGATCGTCACCAGCCGCTCCCCGCTCACCGCGCTCGACGGCGCCCACCGGGTCCCTCTCGCGCCCCTGTCGGATGAGGACAGCGCGGCCCTGCTCCGGGCGGTCTCGGGCCGCGACGGGCTCCACGCCGGTCATCCCCTCGTCGAACTCGCGGGCCGCCTGCCGCTCGCCCTGCGTGTCGTCGCCGCGCGGCTCGCCGCCCGCCGTGCCCTCACACCGGACGTCCTGGCAGGTCAACTGGCTGCCACCGAAGGGCGGCTGCACCACCTGGAGTACGACGACCTGAGCGTCCGCAGGTCGCTCGCCGTCGCCCACGACGCCCTGCGCGCCTCGGACCGCGAGGCCGACCGGGACGCGGCGCGTGCGCTCGGCCGCATCGGCGCGCTCGACCTCCCCGGCTACGGTGCGCCTCTTCTTGCCCGCCTCCTCGGCACGGACGAACGCCGCGCCGAGGCCGCCCTCGACCGTCTCGTCGATGTCGCCCTGCTGGAGGAGACGGCGTACGGGTGGTACGCGCCGCACGACCTCGTCCGGGACTTCGCCCGCGAGACCGCGGTGGTCGAAGGCGCCGTGGAGAGGGACGACACCGCCGCCGACGTCGCCCTGCGCTGGTACACCGCCGTGGCCACGCGGGCGTACGAGGCCATCGTCGAGCCGGGTGCCGAGCGCGAGAACAGGCTCCGGGTGACCCCGTCGCAGCCCCGGAGGCACGCCGCCGACATGGCGGCCGTGCCCGCCTTCGGCTCCGCACAGGCCGCCGCCGACTGGATCGTCCTCGAACTGGAGAACATCGTCGCGCTCGTGGAGCGCCACGCGGACACCTCGGCTCATGTGCCCCTGCTCGTCCGCAGAATCGCGCCGTATCTCCAACGCCGTGGCCGCCTCACGGAGTTGGAGGTACTCGTACAGGTGGCGCTGCGCGGGGCGCGCCGGCTGGCCGACGCGCCCGCGGAGGGGTACGCGCTGCTGGACCTGGCGGGGCTGCAGTTCCTGAAGGGTCATGTCAACGACGCCCTCGCCCTGCTGGACGAGGCACTGGAGATCTGGCGGCGACTGGATGACCTCTTCTGCCTGTGTCGTTGTCTCAACAACCGGGCGCTGCTCCTGGAGAGTCTCGGCCGGTACGAGGAGAGCGGCGAGGCGCTGCGGCAGTGCCTGGAGTACACGCGGGTTTTGAACGACCCGATGCAGGAGGCCATCACGTACAGCAATCTCGGCAACCTGTACGAGCACACGGACCCGCGGGCCGCTATCGGCCATCATCGCCGGAGCCTGGAGATCGGTGAGCGGATCGGCCACGTCGTCGTCCGCCACTCGGCGCACTGCAACATCGGGTTCGCCCATCTCACGCTCGGCGAACCCGACGCCGCCCTACCGCACTTCGAGGAGAGCCTGCGCGTCCTCGGCGGACACGGCCACTGGCAGGGCGAGTCGCAGACCCGGCTCGGGCTGGTGCGGGCGCTGCGGGGTCGGGGGGACACCGGGCGGGCCGCGCGTGAGTGCGATGGGCTGCTGACCCTCGCCACCCGCCGCGGCGACCGCTATACCGAGGGTCTGGCGCGCCACCAGCGGGGCCTGCTCCACCGGGCGGAGGGGGACGCAGAGGAGGCCCGAAGGCAGTGGGAGTCCGCCCTCGCGGCGCTGGACGGGACGGACGGTCCGGTGGCCGGGGAGCTCAGGGATCTGCTGGCGGACGGGTGAGCCCGGGCAGGGACCGCTTGCTACGGCCCGGCCAGCGGCCTCGTACGGCCCGTCACTTCGCGTCCGCATAGCACTCGGCCACGGCCGTGGTGAACGGAATCAGTACCGGCGTCTCGCCGAACGTGAGCCGCATCGCCAGGTCCGAGGCTTCCTGTATCGCCGCGACCACCGTCTCCGCCTCCTCGGCGGGGCAGTGCACGATCACCTCGTCGTGCTGGAAGAAGACCAGTTCGGCGGCGAGGTCCGCACAGGCCCGGCGCAGGGCGGCGAGCAGCAGCAGGGCCCAGTCGGCGGCACTGCCCTGTACGACGAAGTTGCGCGCGAAGCGGCCACGGGCGCGGGAGTTGGTGGAGGCGTACCCCGGCATCCACTGCTGTCCTTCCTCGGACGCGCCCGCCGGGCCGTCCTCCTGGGGGATGCCCGCCTCCTCCGTGGCGTCGTCCGACGTCCCGGCGGCCGGCGGGGACGTACGCCCGAGCCAGGTCCGCACGAGCCGGCCCTCCTCGCCCGCGCGGGCCGCGTCGTCGACATACGCGACGGCCCGGGGGAAGCGGCGGCGCAGCGCGGCGAGGTTCTTCAGGCCGTCGCCGGACGTCTGGCCGTAGATCGCGCCCAGCACGGCGAGTTTGGCCTGGGTGCGGTCACCGGAGAACGCTCGGTCCGACACCGACTGGTAGAGGTCGGCCTCTCGGCCCGCGACCTCCATGAACGCCGGGTCGCGTGAGATCGCGGCGAGCACGCGCGGTTCCATCTGGGCGGCGTCGGCCACGACCAGCCGCCAGCCGGGGTCGGCGACCACGGCGCGCCGGATGACCTTGGGGATCTGCAGGGCGCCGCCGCCGTTGGTGACCCAGCGGCCGGTGACGGTGCCGCCCGGAAGGTACTCGGGCCGGAAGCGGCCGTCGCGCACCCAGTCCTGCAGCCAGGACCAGCCGTGGGCGACCCAGATGCGGTACAGCTTCTTGTACTCCAGCAGGGGTTTCACGGCCGGGTGGTCGACAGACTCGATCTCCCAGCGGCGGGTGGAGCGCACCTTGATCCCGGCCTGCGCGAAGGCCTTGACGACGTCGGCGGGCAGGTCGGGCCGGACGCGGCGGCCGAAGGCGGCCGACACCTCGTCGGCCAGCTCGGCCAGCCGCCGGGGTTCGCCGCCGCCCGCGTACCGCTCGCCGAGCAGTTCGTGCAGCAGTTCACGGTGGACGTCCGCGCTCCATGGCAGCCCGGACCGGTTCATCTCGGAGGCCACCAGCATTCCGGCCGACTCGGCGGCGGTGAGCAGGCGCATGCGGTCCGGATGCGCGGTGGCGTCGTGCCGGCGCTGCTGGTCCGCGTACACCTCGACGAGGTCCTTGAGGGGGAGGCGGGCGGGGTTCGGTTCGAAGAGGGAGGACTGCGAGCCGGGCTCGGCGGAGCGCGGCGGGGGGTCCCGCGGTACGGGACCGCCGCGCAGCCGGGCCAGCGCGGCGGCGGCCGACCGGGGTTCGCCGAGGCGTCCCTCGTGGCCGAGGAGGAGGGTCTCGGCGGCCTCGACGTCGTAGCACCGGTCGACCCGCACCCCCGTGGCGAGCAGACGCGGATGGACGTCGGCGGTGGACCGCCACACCCACCGGGTGACCTCGGGCCGCGCCCGGACGGCCTCCCCGAGATCCCCCTCCCTGACCACCGGCCCGGCGAGCAGCCCGTCCGGGCCGAGGGCGGCGACCTCCACGCCACCGTCCTCGGCCGGAGCGAGAGCCCAGCGCCCGGTCATGCTGCGAGTGTGACAGGGGGGTCTGACAACGGGCCGGGACGTACTGTCCGAGCGGCTCAGTCTTGTTCGAGCTTCTTGCGGATCTTGTCGAGCTCCTTCACGACCTGCTCCTCGGTCGTCGCCTTGTCGATGCCGAGGCCGCTGAGCAGGCCCTCGCCGTTCTCCAGCTCGAGGAGCGCGAGGAGGATGTGCTCGGTGCCGATGTAGTTGTGGCCCAGGCGCAGTGCCTCACGGAAGGTCAGTTCGAGTGCCTTTTTCGCGGCGGGGGCGTAAGGCACGAGTTCCGGGACGTCGTCGGCGCGGGGCGGGAGTGCCGCGACCGCCGCCTCGCGCACCGCGTCCAGGGAGACGCCCTGCGCGACGAGCGCCTTGGCCGCGAGTGCCTCCGGCTCGCTGAGCAGCCCCAGTACGAGGTGCCCGGGGACGGTCTCGGCGTTGCCCGCGGCCTTCGCCGCGTTGTGCGCGGCCATCACCACGTTGCGCGCCCGGGGGGTGTAGCGGCTGAACCCCTGGTTGGGGTCGAGGTCCGCGGACTCCTTGGGTACGAAGCGTTTCTGGGCCGCCTGCCGGGTCACGCCCATGCTCTTGCCGATGTCGGTCCAGGACGCGCCCGAACGCCGGGCCTGGTCCACGAAGTGGCCGATCAGGTGGTCGGCCACGTCGCCGAGGTGCTCCGCGGCGAGCACCGCGTCCTGGAGCTGGTCGAGCGCGTCGGTGTGGACCTTCTTGATGGCTTCGATCAGGTCGTCGAGACGCACGTTCGCTGCGGTGTACGGCTTCTCCGTCATGTGTCAACCGTAGGTTGACGGCCGCCTGGTGTCAACTCGAAGTTGACACCCTTGGTGGGTGCCCGTGTCACGATCGGACGCGTGAGTACGACGACCAGCGTGGACCGCGCCTTCCGGGCCGCCCTCTACGACGACACCGACGCGGCCCTCGACACCGGCGCCTCGCTGCTCGCCGCCGATCCCGCGGCTGACGCCGAACTCGCCTGGCGCGGTGAGCAGTTCGTGGCCGCGGCCTGGCGGCGCGGTTGGCAGCCCGCCGACGTCGTACGCATCGTGCGCCGCGAACTGGACGACCTCCACGTGCGCCTCGTATCGGCGCTGATCCTCGACGAGGCAGGGGAGAGGCCGCCCCCCGGCCCGCGCTGGGCCGCCCAGCTCCAGGACCTCGACGCGGACCTTCCGCGCGTCTTGGACCGTTTCTCCCACGCCACCGCCGTCCTGGAGCTGTACCGCGTGCTGCTGCGCCTGCCCGCCCTCGAACACCTGGACGCGCCCCGGCAGTCCGCCGCCCCGCGGCAGCCGGAGTCCCGCATGCTCACCCGCATCCGCGCCCTGCTCGCCAAGGCGGAGGCGACCGGTTATCCGGAGGAGGCGGAAGCGCTCAGCGCCAAGGCGCAGGAGCTGATGGCGCGCCACAGCATCGACGAGGCGCTGCTCGCTGCCCGTACGCACACCGGCGACGCACCCGGCGCCTGCCGTATGGGTGTCGACCCGCCGTACGAGACGGCCAAGGCGGTGCTCCTGGATGCGGTGGCGACCGCGAACCGCTGCCGGGCCGTGTGGCACGAGGCCCTGGGCTTCTCCACGGTCATCGGCTTCGAAGCCGACCTGGAGGCCGTCGAACTCCTCTACACCTCGCTGCTCGTGCAGGCCACCGCCGCGATGACGAAGGCGGAGGCGGCGCAGCGCAAGGGCGGCCGGAAGCGTACGAAGACGTTCCGGCAGTCCTTCCTCGCCGCGTACGCGCATCGCATCGGCGACCGGCTGCGGGAGGCCGCCGAGGGGCAGGTGGCGGAGAGCGAGGGGGACCTGCTGCCGGTGCTCGCCGCCAGGGACGTGGCCGTCGCGGACCGCATGGAGCGGATGTTCCCGGACACGGTCACCACCCGCCTGCGCGGGGTCGGCGACGCGGCCGGCTGGGAGCAGGGGGCCGCGGCCGCCGACCGGGCCCAGGTCGCGGGACGGCCCCGGCTCCGCTGAGTGTGCGGGTCAGTCTCCTGCGACCTGGACAGGGCTCACCGATGCGTCCGGGGTGTTCGGGCTCTTCAGCGCCACATCGCCGTACGACCACGGGTAGCTGCCCGCCTCGTCGGCGCCCGGGACGGTGATCTTCACGGTCCTCATCGGGGCGCTGAGCGAGCCGCCGTCCCCGCGGACGTACGTGATGGTGAAGGTCGCCGCCTCGTCCTTCTGCAGCGTCACCTTCACCGGCTTCGCGGCCTTCTCGTCGGCGACGGTCCAGTTGGTCTTGCCGTCGTTCAGCTCGATGCCGGGGAAGCCCTCGAAGGTGCACTCCCCGGCGTCGCGGTTCGTGAGGGTGACCGGGACGTTGCCGGTGTCGCCGGCGCTGGTGGCGGCGTTGCCGGGGCCGACCTTGACGGCGACGCGGCAGACGGCGGTGTCCTTGCCGCTGTCGCCGCTCCCGCTGTCGCAGGCGGTCAGGGTGAGAGCCGCGGCGAGGGCGGTGACGGCGAGGGGGACGGGGAGCGTGCGCATGAAGGTCCTCTGGCTCGTGACGGTGTCCATGGATCATCACGCAGGTGCGCGGCGGCGCGTTCCACACCCCCTCGATGCCGCACGCTCATGCGTCTCGGATGTCGCGATCATCCCACTGTGTCTTCCTTGGGTCGGCAGGATGAGCCGGCTGCCGGCTGCTCAAGGAGGCCGCGTGTTCGGGGCTGAGGATCGAGCGGAAGCGGCTCGAGCCGCTGGTCGCGGTGCGCGGCGCGGCGGGGCTCTCGCTCGTGATCGCGGGAAGCCTGTGGCGTTCGGGCCTGCCGTCGCGGTCAGCTCCGCGTTCGGCGCGTTACAGGCGGCCATCGCGACCTTCCAGCAGGGCGCCGCCGGGGGTGGGGCGGGCCGGGAGGAGGGGGCGGGGGGACGAGGGGAAGCCCGTATGGGGGGACGGGCCGGGAGAGGCCGAGAGCGCTGGAGGGTGGGAGGGGCCCGTACGCGAGGAGGGGTGGCTGGGGGACGAGGGGAAGCCCGTATGTGGGGACGGGCCGGGAGGCGACGAGAGCGCTGAAGGTGAGGAGAGGCCCGTACGCGAGGAAGGCTCGGGGGGTGACGAAACGCCCGTATGCGAGGAAGCCTCGGGAGTGACGAAAGGCCCGTATGCGAGGAGGCCCGGAGAACGGCGCGAGTCCGTACGTGAGGAAGGGCCAAGACGCGGCGAGACCCCGACAAGGCGGGAGGCCCGTACCCGACGAGTGGTCCCCACGTGACGAGAGCCCCGGGCGTGCAGGGACGTTCCGACACGGTGACGGGCCGTGGAGTCCCGGTGATTCCACGGCCCCTTGAGCGACGTCAGGAGCCCAGGCTCGCCGTCGGCAGTCCGCTCGGGAGCTTGCCGCCCTCGGCTTTCGTGTAGGTCTCCGTGCCGATGCCGCCCTCCCACGTCACCTTCATGCTCGTGGAGTTCACGGAGTCGACCATCCCGGTACCGCGGCTCTTGCTGCTGTCCGTGCACTTGAGGCGGATCATCTGCATGCCCGCCTCCTCCCCCGCGGTCCCGCTGCACACGGTGCCGCCCGTCTCGAAGAGCCCGGCCTGCGTGCCGGTGATGACCAGCGCCACGGCCTTGCCGCCGGTCGTGGCCAGCCAGCTGCCCTCCAGCTTTCCAGCCTTGGCGCTCGATGTGCCGGAGCCGCCGCCGGTGTCCGCCGTGGACGCGGACGCGCCCGGTGTGGAGGGGTCACCGCTCGCGGAGTCACTGCCCCCGGAGTCGCTGCTGCAGCCGGTCAGCGCGAGCGCGGCCGCAAGCCCCGCGGCCGCCACGGCTGTGCGCGCCTGCCGGCGCGTGACATGGGTCGCTGTCACTGAGGTCTCCCAAGGTTGCCGATGAGGTCATGGGGACGGCCGCAGCAAGCTATCAGGAGCACTTGCGGACGCCGGGGCGGTATCCGGCGTGCGCTTGCTCACGCGGATCGACCCGGGACGCCCGAACGTACGGATGCGGCCGCGCGGCCGGCCGTCCACGCCGTCCCGGTTGCGCACCCGGGTGGCCCCGGCGTCCCGCGGCTGTCTGCGCAGCTCCTGTCGGGGTGGCGATCCGTTCGGCCGCCGTGGACGACGGGCGGCGGATGATCTCCTTCAGCTCGCCTCGCCGCTCGGCGCACCGCGCGACGACCGCCCGGCGCTTCTCGTTCTCCGCGATCTCGCTTTTCTTCGCCATACCGGCCCGTCCCCTCCCTCGGATCTTCACACCACGGGCGCGGATCCGGGCCCGCCGCTTCCACGCCGACGGCGTCGACCGTGCCGATCCCCTTGACTCAGCCGCAGCCGTACGTACCGGCCCTCGCTCGGCAGCCAGTAGCGCCGGCACGGCGACACAGGTAGGAGAATTCCTATGTTTGACGCGTAGGGAATATCCTACCTATGGTGGTCCCATGACCATCACACACGCCTCTTTCATCACCCTCCCCGTCACCGACCAGGAGCGCGCCCTGCGCTTCTACACAGATCTCCTCGGCTTCGAGGTGGCCGCGGACCTGGACCTGCCCCAGGGGCGGTGGCTCCAGGTCGCCCCCAAGGGTGCGCAGACCGTCTTCACGCTCTCCGGCCCGGGGATGGGTGATTTCGAGCCCGGCTCGACCCGGGGGATCATGTTGGTCACGACCGATGTCGACGCCGACTGTGCTCGGCTGGCCGAGGCGGGGGTTGCCGTGCAAGGTCCGGACGACCTCCCCTGGGGCCGGATGGCATCCTTCCGGGATCCCGACGGCAACGGTCTGATGCTGCTGACGGAGGCTCACGGATAGGGAGACCGGCATGACCACGACCGGGGCCGGGGCGGACACCGCGGCCGAGGACCGCGTCTTCGCCGCGCTCGCCAACGTCACGCGCCGCGAGGTGCTGCGCCTGCTGCGCGACGAGGGACCGCAGCCCGTCCAGGCCCTGGCCGACCGCTTCGACATGCGCCGCCCGAGCCTCTCGGAGCACCTCAGGGTGCTCCGAGAGGCCGGACTCGTCTCCGAACAGCGCTCCGGCCGGCAGCGCATCTATCGCCTGGAGGCGGCACCGCTCGCCGAGGTACAGGACTGGCTCCATCCGTACGAGCGGTTCTGGCGGCAGCAGTTGCGCGGGCTCGGGGAGTTGCTCGACCGCATGCACGACGATGACCGGCCATGAGCACCGCATCCGGCGACGACCTGACCACGATCCGCGTCGACCAGTTCCTGCCGCATCCGCCGGCCAAGGTCTGGCGCGCCCTCACCGAGCCCGAGCTGCTCGCCCAGTGGCAGATGCCCGGCGCCGAGAACTTCCGGCTCCAAGTCGGTCACCGGTACACGATGACCTCGGTCCCGCGACCGAACTCCAACTTCTCCGGCACCGTCTACGTGCAGGTTCTCGCGTACGAGCCCGAGCGGATGCTGTGCGTCCGGTGGGCCGACGCCGATCCCGCCAATCCCGCGGACTGGACCATCACATGGACATTGGAACAGGAAGGCCGCGGGACGCGTCTCTTCCTAGTGCATGAAGGGTTCGACCCGGACGACCCGGCACAGATGATGGCGCGGACGATCATGGACGGGGGCTGGAGGTCGCATGTATTGCGAGCTCTGGGGCAGACGCTTGACCGACTGTAGTCAGCCGGCGGTCGAGCTGTAGTCAAGGGACTGTAAAAGCTGTAATCGCAGGAACACCCCGCGTGCACGTGCATCTGCGCCTGCATCTGCATGTGAACGGAGTTATGATCCGGAGCAGTTGACCACTGCATCAATGGCCACATCAGCCAATGCACCACCCGGGGAGCGACCTGTGGACCACGACGTGTACGACGTGGACGACGTGTACAACGGCATGGCTGCGACGGAGCTGGACGGAGTGGCCTGGCAGAAGAGCCGGCACAGCAACTCCCAGGGGTCATGCGTGGAGTTCGCCCGGCTGCCGGGGGGAGACGTGGCGGTACGCAACTCGCGTTTCCCCGACGGGCCCGCCCTGGTCTACACCCGTGCGGAGATCGAGGCGATGCTGCTGGGCATCAAGGACGGCGAGTTCGACCATCTGATCGCGTGACACGCGTGGATGAGGGGCCGGTTGTGTCTCTGTCGGTCGCCATATGCGCCTGGCCTGCGGTGCGTTGACGCATCGCAGGCTGTGACACGCGTAGAACCGCGGCCTCAGAAAGCGCCGCGGGCCGTCACTCCGCGCACGCCGGCGCGGACGGCAGCCGGAACAGCGCCCAGACCACCTTGCCGCTCAGTGTGCCCGCCAGTGGGTGCCAGCCCCAGCCGTCGGAGAACGAGTCGACCAGGAACAGCCCCCGCCCCGATTCCGCCGAGAAGTCCTCGGAGTTGCCCGCGACCGGACTCTCGTGACTGGGGTCGCGCACGGCGCACACCAGGCGTGAGGTCCACCGCATGAGGTGCAGCCGCACCGGCGCGTCCTGCTCGCCCGTGCGTACGGAGGGCGAGGAGGGCAGTGCATGCCGCAGCGCGTTGGTCACGAGTTCGGAGACCACGAGGCAGATGTCGTCGAAGCGCTCGCTCACGTCCCACTGGCCGAGCGTTCTGCGGGTGAACTGCCTTGCTTCGCGCACCGCTTCGAGGCGGGCGGGCAGAGCGCAGGAGGCGGCGCTGGACACGGCCGCGGGATCGAGCGGCGGAAGTCCCTGCCGTAAGGGCTCGAGCATGGTCGATCCATTCGTCCCCATGCGAGGCACTCCCGGGTGTTCGCGGTCGTGGCGATGCAGCGGTGGCGCGGGACCATGGTTTCGGATGAGCCAGGCAGATGCAAGGGCAGATGCACGTGCACGCGCCGGAATTGGTCGTTCCCGTACCGCTTTCTGCTTGTATCTTCTGTCACTTTCTTCCCGCTTCCTTGCTCCTTCCTGACCTCTACCTGTGCCTCTCCTTTGGCTGCTTTCCATTTCTGTAACCGTATGAGTACTGCTCGAAGTGTTTTAGTGGCAGACTGCGCGATCTGAAGGACGGTTGGGGAGGCTGACGAACGTGAGCGCTGGGGACTCGAGTGGGTCGGTGGTGCGGCGCATTCTGCTGGGATCCCATCTCAGGCGCCTGCGGGAGGCGCGCGGCATCACCAGGGAGCAGGCCGGCTACTCGATCCGTGCCTCGGAGTCGAAGATCAGCCGCATGGAGTTGGGAAGGGTGAGCTTCAAGACACGTGATGTCGAGGACCTGCTGACGTTGTACGGGATCACCGACGAGACCGAACGCACATCCCTCCTCTCCCTGGCGAAGGAGGCCAATGTCGCCGGGTGGTGGCACAGCTACTCGGACGTCCTGCCGAGCTGGTTCCCGACCTACGTCGGCCTGGAGGGGGCGGCGCATCTGATCCGGTCGTACGAGGTCCAGTTCGTGCACGGGCTGCTGCAGACCGAGGCGTACGCGCACGCGGTCGTCGCCCGCGGCATGAAGGGCGCGAGCGCCGCGGACATCGACCGGCGGGTGGCGCTGCGGCTGGAGCGGCAGAAGTACCTCGTGGCCGAGAACGCCCCGGAGTTCCATGTCGTGCTCGACGAGGCGGCCCTGCGCCGCCCCTACGGCGACCGGCAGGTGATGCGCGGCCAGCTCCAGCACCTGATCGACATCTCGGAGCGCTCCAACGTACGGCTTCAGATCATGCCGTTCAGTTTCGGTGGGCACTCCGGTGAGAGCGGCTCCTTCACCATCCTGAGCTTCCCCGAGTCCGACCTGTCCGACGTGGTCTATCTCGAGCAGCTCACCAGCGCGCTGTACCTGGACAAACGCGAGGACGTCACCCAGTACGAGGCCGCGATGAAGCAGCTGCAGCAGGACAGCCCCGGCCCGGACGAAAGCCGCGATCTGCTGCGGGGGCTGCTCCAGCTTTCCTGAGAGTCTTCATGGAGTATCCCGAGGCGTTCTCCAACTCCCTTTAGACCAAGGCCATGAAGTTATGGGCTGATGGGTGCTGTCAACAGGATGTCGATGCTGATGGTGGCCTTGTAGGTGTGGCGGTCGACGCGCAGGCTCTTG